>JBHHXL010000563.1:0-2595 GCA_046757065.1 Anaerolineae bacterium | reverse complement strand
TCACCTGACACTTGTTCACCTGACACTTGTTCACCTGATACGGACAGCACCACCTCGCCCGATTCGGTGAATTTGACGGCGTTGTTGAGCAGGTTGACCAGGACCTGGCGCAGGCGGGTGATGTCCCCGACCAGGATGTCGGGAATGTCGTGGTCGATGAGGTAGGCCAGTTCCAACCTTTTTTCGGTGGCCCTGGGGGCCACCAGGTCAAGCGCGCTTTCGACACATTCCCACAGGTCAAAGGGCTGGCGTTCCAGCTCCAGCCTACCGGCCTCGATCTTGGAGAAATCGAGGATGTCGTTGATCAGCGCCAGCAAGGTGTCGCCGCTATTGCGGATGGTCTCAACGAAATCGTGCTGCTCGGCGGTCAGTTTGGTGTCGAGCAGCAGGCCGGTCATGCCGATGATGGCGTTCATCGGCGTCCGGATCTCGTGGCTCATATTGGCCAGGAACTCGCTTTTGGCCCGGTTGGCTTCTTCGGCGGCGACAGCCAGATTGTTCGCGGTCAGCAAGGCTTTTTCCAGCTCGGCGTTGGTCGCGGCCAGCATCTCCTCCGCCTGTTTGCGCTCGGTAATATCCTCCATACTGCCTTCGTAGTAAAGGACCTGCCCCCCGGCGTCCCGCACCACGCGAGCCGTATCCCGCACCCAGATGGCCGTGCCATCGTAGCGGCGCAACTGCAATTCAAAATCGCGGTAGGTTCCGCGCTGCATCACACCGGCCTTCCAGTGTTGACGTTGCGCGGGGTCCACGTATATCTGGCGGATGTCGGTTGCCAGCAGCGTCGCCTCGTCGGGGTAGCCCAGCATCTCGACCAGGGCGGGGTTGGCGTCCAGGAGCCGCCCCTGCGGTGTTGAGCGATAAAGCCCGACCGGCACGCCATCGAACAGGCCCCGGTAGCGGGCCTCGGCCTCTTTGACCGCCCGGTGTTCCCTGGCGCGCTGCAACGCGATGGCCACCTGGTTGGCCGCGGCAGTCAGCACGGCAAAATCGTCCTGGTTGAAGGCGTGGGGCTGGTGACTCTCGACGGCGATCACGCCCATTATTTCCTCACCGAGGCGGACCGGCACGTCTACTTCGGAGCCGCTGTTGAGGCCGGGCACGTAAGCGGGGTCGCGGGTCACATCTGGGGTGTAGTGGAGCTGGCCGGTCTGAAGCACGCGCTCGCTGACGCCCTGGCCGGGGGGGATGCGCCAGCCGGGTTCGGCATCGGGCCAGCCGATGCTGGCCGTCAAGACCCGGTCGCCCGTGGTGTCGTCCACCAGGAACAGGCCCAGGGTGTCGTAATCGAGATTGTCGTACAGCCCGCGCACCAGCCTTTCGCAGATTTCGGCTTCGTTGAGAGAGGTCAGATCGGCGCTGAGCTGAAACAGCGCCGCCTGCTGGCGGGCCTGAAGTTTCAGCGCCTCCTCCATCCGTTTGCGCGCGGTGATGTCCTCTTTCAGAGCCAGGAAATGGGTGATCTTTCCGCGTTGGTCCCGGATAGGCGATATCGACGCCGCTTCCCAGTACAGCTCGCCGTTTCGCTTCCGGTTATGAAATTCCCCCTGCCATTCGCCGCCGGCGGTGATCGTCTGCCACAAGCGCCGGTATTCCTCCGGGGGCGTTTCGCCCGATTTCAGCAGGCGAGGGTTTTGGCCAATGACTTCTTGCGGCGAGTAGCCGGTCACCTGGCTGAACCTTGGGTTAACGTATTCGATATTGCCCCTGAGATCGGTGATGACCACGGAGACCGAACTTTGCTCCACCGCCCGCGACAGCTTGCGCAGGCGATCCTCGGCGTTGAGCGTCTTGAGCGAGGTGGCGACGATGACCGCCAACAGCCCAAAGCCCACCACGAACAAGGCGATCGCCGTCCGCTGGTTGAGGTTGTCCAGCTTCGCCTGGCGGCTGGTGATGTCATAGTAAATCTCGAAGGCGCCGGCGAAGTCATCCCCCTGCATAAGCGGCACATAAGTTTCGACCACATCCAGGGTCACCGGCTGGCCTTCGGACGACAGCGCATCTTTGCGCACCACCTTGGTGTAAGTCTGCCCGGCGGCAACAATCTGGTGGAAATAATCCTTTTGGTTGACCTGCCCAATGTCCTGAGGATCGGTCGAGTAGACGATCTCGCCCGAACTGGCGAAGGCTTTGAGCTCCATCAAGCGGAAGGCATCTTGCACGGCTTCAATTCTGGTCAGGGAAGCGCCTTGAAAGGAAGTCTGATCTAAGCCGCCCTCTTCTGAGAGGTAGTCGAGCTTCAAGTGGCTGGTCAGACGAATGGCGTCGTCTTCCGTGCTCTCGATCAGCAACCGGCTGAAGGCCGGATAAACGAAGAAGACGTTGAACCAGACGAAGATGATGACGATGGCTGAGGAAATCAGCAGAATATTGCGCAGGTACTTTATCCTGAGCAGGCGCTTGAAATTGCGCCCGACTTCAATTATCTTTTGCACGATGCCCTCCGTTTCTAACCTTCAGAGAAGTCTGGCAGTCCCTGCGGGACGGCAATGACGCGAAGCGTGAAACTTTGGCCCTCACCCCCCGGCCCCCTCCTGACAAGGGCAGGTATTTTCAAATGGCGGCCACTCAAGCCCGAAGAGCGCCCGGAAA
>JBHHXL010000562.1:0-2597 GCA_046757065.1 Anaerolineae bacterium | reverse complement strand
GTTCGGCGGCGGCCCGCCCCAAACCCCGGCTGGCCCCGGTGACGATGGCGACCTGACCTTTGAGAAGATTTCGATCCATAGGATGTTGGTTATAACTTCACAGTCTCAGTAGATCCAAATTTGGGCTTGCTATGTGGGTCAAACTGTTAGTTTGACCCGCGCAAACTAACAGTTTGCGCTACAAATTGGATCCTGTAAGTCTTGTTAACGGGCACACGCTTTCGTGCCTGTCCAGAAACAATCTGGCGTTACACACAGATTGGGGAGACGAGAATGGATATGCAAAGCGCAATCCATTCCCCGCTCCCCAATCCCCCGGTCCGGACAGCGGCCTTGCTGGCCAGGACAATTGGCAATTGTACTGCGAAGCCCGCAGAATGTCAATGAACGATGGCCGGCGCGACGAAAGATTGCCCGAAAAGTCGAAAGGCTTTATCATAGGCTTAACCCCAGGGAGGAAGCCTATGCGTCAAATCATTTTACTTTTCACCTGCCTGTTTCTCGCCGCATTGACCCGGCTCACGCCGATTGCCTCGGCCCAAACGCCCACGCCGCCGCCCACGCTGCCGGCTACCACCTCCACCCCCGCCCCAATGATGGTTGTGGTGACCCCAACCCCGGCCACGCCGCCGGAACCGGGCCTGCCCTTCGGCCTTGACAAAACGCTCATGCCCGCTCTGGACGCCCTGGCTGCTTTTGGCCTTTGGCGCACGCTAGGATTCTTGATCCTGGCCGCGTTTATCGGGCTCGGAATCAAGTTCTGGAAGGAAATTTCGGACCGGGCCGTCAAATACGCCGCCGACTGGACCGAGACCGGAGGCAAGGGCCTGGCGTCCCGCTGGCGTCGCAAACCCGATCCGCACCGCCAGGCCCTGCTCAAGGATACGCTTGACCGCTGCGCCCACCTGGAACTCAAGGGCTTCGTGCGCGAGCACGTGACCATCGTCTCCTTGAACAGCCTGTACGTGCCCCTCTTCGCCCCGCCCCAACGCGCGCCCGGCCACCTGGGGCGCGGCGGCGAGCCTGGGCTGCTCGTGGCCAGCGGCCAGGGCGGGTCTGAAAAACCCGTGCCGTTGACCCAACTCTTTGGCCGCCACCGTTGCCTGGTCCTGGTCGGCGAGGCCGGGTCGGGCAAGACCACCGTTATGCGCTACGTGGCCCTCAACCTGGCCCAGGCTCTGCGCCAGGGCCGGCCCCATCTGGCCCGCAACCGGCTGGGGTGGGACCCCCTGCCTGACCGCCTGCCGCTGCCGCTCTTCGTGCCCCTCAGTGGCTTTGGCCTCTACCTGAGCGGCCTGGACGAGGCCGACAAGCCGGAGCCCGACGCCCGCTTCTTGCTGGACTACCTGCAAGCCAGGCGCTTCGCCGGGTTGAACCTGCCCCCTGACTACCTGGAGACCCGGCTACAGCAGGGCGACTGCTTGCTCCTGCTCGACGGCCTGGACGAAGTAGCGCGCTTCCCCGACCGGCGCTTCATCTCCGAAACGGTCACCCTCTTCAGCAAACGCTTCGAACAGAGCGGCCTGGCCGTTACCTGCCGGCCCGAAGGCTACCAGGGCGCGGCCCAACTGGGCGGCGATTTCCAACGCTACAACGTTGAGCGCCTGTCCTGGCCCGAAGACGTGACCCGCTTCATCAGGCGCTGGAACCGGGGCGTGCTGGGCAGCCGGGCCAGCGCAGAGGCCAACGCCGCCGATTTTTTGCGCCGCCTGGCCGATGCGCCCCAGGTGCAAGAACTGGCCAATAACCCCCTGCTGCTGACGGTCATGGTCATCGTCCATTACAACGTCGGACTCTTGCCGGAGCGCCGGGCCGACCTGTACGATCACTGCACCGAACTGCTCCTGGGTTGGGACGCCCGCTGGGGACGGGTGCTGGCTGCCCCGCCGCCGTGGCTCGACGAACGCCCGGCCAAAGAGCGCCGCCTGCCGCTAGAGGAACTGGCCTTTCATTGGCAAGAAGACAACGCCCAAGAAGCCCATCGCCCAGCGGCGGAACTAACCCTGACCCCTTACTTCCTGACCGGCCGGGGCCAGACCCCCCAGCGCGACGCGCAGGAACGGGCCAGCCAATATCTGGATTGGGTGGTCCAGCGCAGCTACCTGCTGCGCGAGTTGGGGGATACCCTCAGCTTTTACCGCCGCGCCTTCCAGGAATACCTGGCCGCCCGCCGCCTGGCCCGCGACCCGAAACTGATCGAGGAGCGCCTGGGCCAGGTCTTGCCCCTCGACTGGTGGGAAGAAACGCTGCTGCTGGCGGTCGGCCACCTGAGCAACGCCGACCCCGACCGGGCCCGGGCCCTGCTGGCCGCCATGATCGATACGCCTGACCGGGCCGGCGCCCCCCACCGCCACCTGACCCTGGCCGCCCGGGCCCTGCTCGACGCCGCCCCCGGCTTTCAAAGCGAGTCCTGGGAGCTGCGGGAGACCCTCGGCGCGGGCCTGGCCGCCGCCTTGCGGTCCGGGGGCGCAACCTTTACCCCCGCCGCCCGCCTGGCCGCCGGCGACGCCCTGGGCGCTCTGGGCGACCCGCGCGACCTGGATGAGATGGTCCACATCCCGGCCGGCCCCTTCCCGATGGGCTCTACCCCGGAAGAA
>JBHHXL010000561.1:0-2607 GCA_046757065.1 Anaerolineae bacterium | reverse complement strand
AGCCCCTGCCTGACTCCGTCGAGGGCGAGATCGAGCAGGTTTTGAAAAAGTAGGCTCAGTAGATCCAATTTGTAGCACAAACTGTTAGTTTGTGCGAGTCAAACTAACAGTTTGACCTACATTTCAGGTCCATTTTTGGATCTACTGAGGCTAATGAAGTGTCTTGCTAACGGACACCTCGCTGCAAAATGTCTGTCAAATCCAGAGAGTGTCCATTAGCAAAATGAAGGATCAAAATTATGAAGCAACATTTGCGAATACACGAGGCGGATACGAACCCTTCGGGCCGCACGGTGGTAACCAGTATGTGCGGCGTATGCTCTGCCGGATGCGGGGTCAACGTCCACCTCGCGCAGGCGGACGGCAAGATCGAGCGCCTTACGCCCTTGAAGAACCACCCGCTGGGCATCGTTTGCCCGCGCGGGGCCCAGGCCAGGGAGATCGTCTACTCCGAGGACCGGCTGCTCTATCCCCAATGGCGCGCCGGCGCGCGGGGGCAGAACCGGTTCGAGCGCATCAGTTGGGACCAGGCCTACGAGGTCATCGTGGACAACCTGCGCCGGATCGAGCGGCAGTACGGCCCGGAGGCGGTTTGCGTCTACACCGGGCGCGGCAATTTCGAGTACGCCCTGAACGAGGTCTTCTCGCCCAGCGACACCGTCGAGTCGTCGGCCAACGCCGTCCTCTTTCCCTTCGGCTCGCCGAACACGACCGGCGTCGGTTCGCTGTGCTACGCCGCCTACGGGATGCTGGCCTCGCGGGCCTGCTTCGGCGATTATATGCGGAATATGCGCGAGGATATCGGCAACGCCGACCTGATCCTCATCTGGGGCGAGAATCCGGCCACCGATTCGCCGCCGATCAACATCCGCCGCATCCGGCAGGCCCAGAAGCGCGGGGCGCGGGTCATCGTCATCGATCACCGCCGCAGCGAGACGGCAAGAGCCACCCACGCCGAGTGGATCGGGGTCCGGCCTGGCGCCGACGGCGCGCTGGCCCTGGGGGCCATCCACGTCCTGATCGAAGAGGGCCTTTACGACCGGCACTTCGTCGAACACTGGACGCACGGCTTCGAGGACCTGCGGGCCTACGTCCGGGATTTCAGCCCGGAGCGGGTCGAGTCGATCACCTGGGTCCCTGCCGCCTGCATCCGCGACCTGGCCCGGGCCGTAGCTGCCTCCAACGGCTGTTCGATTTTGATGTACAGCGGGCTGGAGTATTCGAACAGCGGCGTCCAGGCCATCCGGGCCGTATGGACGCTGCAGGCCCTGGCCGGTCACCTGGACGTGCCGGGCGGAACGCTGTTCGCGATGCGCGACCGGCTGCAACTCAACCGCCTGCTGACCGAGCCGCCCCCGCCGGATAAGACCCCCAGGCCGATCGGGGCCAGGGAGTACCCGCTCTACTACGAAGTCCGCCGGGAGGCGCACGGGGTGATGTTGCCACGGGCCATCCTCGACAGCGAGCCCTACCCGCTGCGGGCCCTGATCCTCAGCGGCGCGTCGCTGATTACCTCCTGGCCGAACCCGGCCCTGTGGCGGCGGGCGCTGGCCGCGCTCGATTTTCTGGTGGTCGTCAACCGCTTCCCCACGGCTGACACGCCCTACGCCGACATCCTGCTGCCGGCCACAACGATGTTCGAGATCGAATCGTATATGATTTACGACGGCTACGTTCAGCTCCGGCAGCGGGTGATCGAGCCGCTGGGTGAGGCCCGGAACGATTACCTGATCTTCGTCGAACTGGCCAACCGGCTCGGTTACGGGCACCACTGGCCGCAAACGGAGGAGGCGTTAATCGAATATGCCTTCCGTGGCACGGGCATCTCCCTGGACGAGTTGCGCGCCCATCCCGAAGGGCTCCAGTTCCAGCAGCCGGAAATGCGCTATCGCAAGTACGAATCGGGCGAGCTGCGGGCCGACGGGCGGCCCGGCTTTGAAACGCCGACGGGCAAGTTTGAGATCGCTTCGGAATGGCTGCGCGTCTACGGCTATGACCCGCTGCCCGTCTACACCGAACCGGCCGAAGGCCCGCTGGCCGCGCCCGAACTGGCCCGGCGCTACCCGCTCGTCTTCAACTCCGGGGCGCGCACCCAGTCCGGCTTTCGGTCCCAGCATCACAACATCCCTTCGCTGGTGGCCAAGCATCCCTGCCCCCTGGTCAACCTCCACGTCGATGACGCCCGGGCCCGGGGCATCGCGGAGGGCGACGAGGTGGACGTGATCACCCCGCGCGGGCGGGTTTGCTTTCAGGCCCATCTGACCGAAGACATCGTGCCCGGCGTGGTCGAAGTCAATATGGGCGGCGGCGGGCCGCTGGGCCCGGAGGCCTGGCAGCGCTCGAATGTGAACGAACTGACCGACTTTGAAAACCGCGATCCGATTTCCGGCTTTCCGGTTTACAAGGCCCTGCTGTGCGAGGTGGTCAAACGCGAATCCGGCCCGGCGGGTGCGCCCTAAATCTTAGGTGCGACGCACTTCCGACGAGCAATCTGTCCGTTGAAGTCCGCATTGGAAGTGCGTCGCACCTGATTCACCTGAAATCTGGGACAGATCCGGCCCGGCGGGGGACGTTGTCAGCGGCTGAGGATCGTGTTATAGTTGAGCT
>JBHHXL010000560.1:0-2619 GCA_046757065.1 Anaerolineae bacterium | reverse complement strand
TATTACAGCCTCGAATTGGGCAACCTGGCCGTGAAACGCAAAACGTGAAACGTGAGGACTAGTTCACGTTTCACGTTTCACGAATGCGCCGGCCCCTCCAAGGCCGTCACGTGGTAGATCGTCACTTTCGGATTCTCGTACACTACTTCGAGCAGGCCAATCTGTCGCATGTCTGCGAACTTCCGGAGAGCCGGCTCCGAGTACCAGGCTCGCTCCAGTTGGCCGACGTAGATGTAGGAGACATCTAGCTTATGGATAATATCCAGCGCTTGCTCGACGTCATTTGTGCGGAAGAGAGCATCCGCCTTGGATGCACGCGGGCCTACCTGGAAGTCGTATCGCTGCTCGCTCTGGTGAAACCCAATGAGCGCCGGCAAGCCCGTGTAGCTGGCCACCTGCAATCCGCCCTCGCGGTAGTAACCGATGTTCGCCTGGGCCACAACCGGCGTGCCCTGGACGTTGTCCAGCAACCAGCGTAAGGCGTCGTAGGTGTACTTCAGTTCGACCACGTTGTCATCCGGCCACTGATACTCCCCTGCCCGCATGAATGCCATGCCGTCCAGCGTGCCGATGGCCGGCCTCTGGCCCGGAAATCGCTCATCAACGCGGGCGGCTGTACCGTAGATCGGGTACACCAGTGTTGACAACAGCAACGCCCCGAACATCCCGACCCACGCCAGATGCACCGTCGGGACGGCTCGCAGGCCACGCCAGATGACCGGCAAGGCCATGGCCGATGCCAGCGCGATCAGCACCCAGGCTTCGGTGGTAAACTTGAAGACTGTGTTCATCCGATACCACTCGCCGCCGGCCAGGAAATCCTTCAGGAAGACAACCTCCGTGCCGGCCACCACCCCCAGCCCGACAAATACCAGCAAGGCGGTGAATTGCTCCCCGGCCGACGCCTGGCGCCGCAGCAGGAGCACGCCGGCGGCGACTACCAGCGGCAGCATCAGCGCCAGCACCGGCTCGTCAAGCCATAGCAGGCCAACGCCGGCCACCAGGCCAACAACCAACACGGCCAGGGCCAGCCACAGAGACCGGGCCGGACCCGCTCCCAGCTTATGCGACAGGCGTCTAAACCGCCCCAGCCGAGCCCGCTGGCGCCCAGCCGCCGCCAGCCATGTGGCCCCATCAGATTGGAGCAAGGCGACGACCAGGTACGAGGCCAGGATAAACAGAAAGAATCCCCACACTATCAGGAAAGGACCGGGGGCCGAGCCCTCCCCCACGGCTTCCAACCCGATGTACAACGCTTTGTAGTTAAGGTGGAAGGGCCAATAAGCCAGGTAGGCTAAGCCGACCACCCCAAAAAACGCCAGAGCATTCCGCCCGATCCGCCACCGCCCGGTCGCCAGCCGGCTGCGCAGCAGCAACGCCGCCAGCGTCAATCCCAGGTAGGCCGGCAGTTCCCAGAGGTTGATGGCGAAGACAGCGCCCAGCGCCAGCACAAACAGGCCGGCGAAGACAGCATTCTCCAGGCGAAGTATCTGGGAAAAGGGAAAAAGGGAAAGAGGGAAAAAGGGAAAAAGGGACAAGGCAAGCAGCCCCCTTTTTCCCTTTTTCCCTTTTTCCCTTTTTCCCTCACCACGCCGCAACATATGGAACAGCAGTGCCAACACAAACACCGAAAACGCGATATTGATCATGTGCGGGTGCAGGTCGGCGAAGAGGTAGCTGAAGTAGGGGAATTCGTTGATCGTAGACGGAATCACCCGGCTGCTACGCCAGAAATCGAAATGACTGGCGCTGCCCGTCCGCTGTAGCTCCTCGAAAAGCTGCCGAACGCCGTCCAGGTTGCCGATGACCGCGACAAAAACCGCTCCCAGAATACCCAATATCCAATGCCCAATACCCAATACCCAACTGCGATATTGGGTATTGGGTATTGGATATTGGCGTCCCTCACTCACAAGCGCATTGAATACCAACGAGAACGCCCCTACCACTGTCAGCGCGAACAGCGTCGGTACGGCCAGGTTGAAGGCCACCTCCGGCACGATGCCGGTCAGTTTGATGAGTAGTCCGACCAGGTACAGGCCGTAGTAGTAGTAGTTGATGTAGCCGCCGGCGAAGTAGGGGTCGTAGGGTGGGAAATGGGCGCTTTTGAGGATGGCGTTGAGAAAAGCGAACTCCATCGGTTTCTCGCCGCCGAACCACGGCTGCCACAGGTCGGGGTTGAGCAGGCGGATGCCCACGAAGGCCAGAAACGCAACGCTGAAAAGGGCTTCCTCAAACAGAATCAGGCGCCATCGCCGGCGGACAAACTGCCAAATCTCGGCCCGACAGCGCCAAAAGACAAAAAAAGAGAGCGTCCCGACCAGGCCAAGCATGGCATAGGCCGTGGCCGGCCTGTTTTGCAGCCAGCCCAGCGAGGCGGCGATCCAAACCAGATAGCCGACAAGGATGAGGCCGGCGGTTCTCGCCAGCGCACAACCGCGATCCGCGAAGCGCGGCAGCGCCACCACGACGAGTGGCCAGGCCGCCAGTCCGACCAGCGACAGCACCAGCCACCACACCACAACAGAAAGAAATGGGCTCGCATTGGCGAGCCCGTTCCAACCCCGGTCGCTCACGACCGGAAGTTCATCGACGGGTCTGTCGAGTAGCAAGCTCGGC
>JBHHXL010000559.1:0-2623 GCA_046757065.1 Anaerolineae bacterium | reverse complement strand
GCGCGTTTCACATTGTTGACGCCCCCGGCGTTATCGTCTATGATATACAGTAAGGCTCATGTTCAGCACAAGTGACCGGCACTTCTGGATCAGAAGAATAAAGTGCCGGTCACTTGTGCACTTGTTCTGGACATAAGCCATACAGCAATCTTGAAGCGATTCTCGCAGTCAAAGGTCCAGATCAGTCGATGGCAAATTCCACTTATTACGTCCCCAAGATTCTACGGGTTCACCTCAAACTGGCCCAATACCCTATCCTGGCGAAAGAAATCCGGCATCATATGCGCCAGGAGCTTTTTTTGCGGGGGGTCATTACCCCGGCGGCGTTTGAACAGGAGGTCGAGGAAAAGGCGATCCTCTCTCAAGTCCGGGAAGGGATCAACGATCCTTTCAATGACGAGACGGCAGAGGTCTGGGAGGAGCGCATCTCCATCATTCGGGATTACTTGACCGATTTTTACTTTGCTTACAACCTGCCGCTTGACGATCTCCTGGAAGAACTGATCCAATCGGCCCTGGCCAATCGCACGCCGGACCGGAAGGCGCAGATTGGGTTTAACCCCGAGCTTGCGCCCTGGGCCATCTTGTTTTCCCAGGCCGAGACGTACGAAACGCTCCCGCCGGAAGAGAGGGCCGAGGTCAAACACCATCTGCGAGAGATCCTCGTTATTTTGATCAAGGGCCTGCTCAGCGACCATCTGAAATATGTCGGGGTCGGCAAAGAGTTCATCAACATCTTCGATTTGAAAGACGTCTGGCGCAACCGGCGGATCGGGCGGGGCAAGATCGGCGGTAAAGCGGCGGGGATGTTGCTGGCCTACAAAATATTGCAGGCCCCGGACCCGGATGATACCTTAAACCTGGCCGAGCACGTCGCTATCCCTGAATCCTACTATCTGGGGGCCGATGTCTTTTACGATTTTATGTCGTTGAACGACCTGCTGCGGTTTATGAATCAGAAGTATAAAGGCCGCGACGAAATTGAGCGCGATTATCCAATGATCCGCGCCGCTTACCTCCAGGGACGTTTCCCCGAATATGTCATCAAGAGATTAAGGAGCCTTCTGGCCGATGTTGGCAACCAACCTTTGATCGTGCGCTCGTCGAGCCTGCTGGAAGATCGCTTCGACACGGCTTTTGCCGGAAAGTACGATAGCTTCTTCTGCCCCAATCAGGGCACGCCCAAGGAAAATCTGAAGGCGCTGATCCAGGCGATCTTGAAAGTTTACGCCAGCACACTCAGCCCGGACGTATTGTTGTACCGCCAGCATATGGGCCTGGTGGATTACGATGAGCGGATGGCGGTCATGATCCAGTGCGTGCAGGGCCAGCCGTACAAAGATTATTTTTTCCCGGCGTTGGCCGGGGTGGGCTTCAGCCGCAACCCGTTTCGTTGGAACCGGAAGATCAAGCGCGAAGAGGGGTTTTTGCGGCTGGTGCTGGGGTTGGGCACCCGCGCCGTGGATCGGGTGGCGAACGATTATCCGCGCATGATCGCCCTCAGCCACCCTCAACTTCGCCCGGAGACAACCAAAGACGAGATCAGGAAATACTCGCAGCATTACGTCGATCTGATCGACCTGGCAAATAATGAATGTAAGACGGTGGGGCTCGGCGAGGTCCTTGACCGCGAATTTCCGGCCGTGCAGTATCTGGCTTCGGTCGATATGGGGGACTACGTCCAGCCGATCTTTGCCCTGGGGGGCAACCTGGCCGCAGACAAATTGGTGCTGACCTTTGACAACCTGTTGAAGAACACCAGCTTCGTGCCGTTGATGAAGGCCATCTTGAACAAGCTGGAGCTGCACTACAACTGCCCGGTCGATGTCGAGTTTACAGTGGACATCGTCCCCAGCTATCCTTATCCCGAATTTAAGATTTACATTCTGCAATGCCGTCCCCTCAGCCAGCACGAGTTGCCCCGGGGCGTGTCCTATCCTACCGAAGTTCCCCCGGCGGATATTATCTTTACGGCCAACCGCCTGATCCCAAACGGCTACGTCAACGATGTGCGTTACGTCGTTTACGTTGATCCGGAGGCTTACGACCGCATCCCCGACACCTCGGTCAAATTAGAAATCGGCCGGGCGGTTGGCCGCCTGAACAAAGCCCTGGCCGGCGAAACGTTCATCCTGGTCGGACCGGGCCGCTGGGGCAGCTCGAACATCGACCTGGGGGTGAAGGTCACTTATGCCGACATCTTCAACACCCGCCTGCTGGCCGAGGTGGCTATGGCTCACGGCGGGGAAGCGCCGGAAGTGTCCTACGGCACCCATTTTTTCCAGGACCTGGTAGAGGCCAGAATCTTTCCCCTGCCGCTTTACCCAAACGCTTCGGGCAACGTCTTTAACACCGATTTCTTTAACCACTCGCCCAATCACCTGGCCCGCTTCTCACCCGGCGATGCGGCTCTGGCCGACTTCGTGCGGGTGATCGATGTTCAGGAAGTATCCGGGGGCAAATTGCTGGAAATCGTTATGGACGGCGAGCAGGACCGGGCTATTGGCTATGTGAACAAACCATCTCAGGCCCAGGGTGAATTAATACCAGAGGGGGTAGAATGAAATACACGTTAATCAAAGGCACGTTTCACGTGGTGGGCTATTCGCCGGACGGCGACTCC
>JBHHXL010000558.1:0-2642 GCA_046757065.1 Anaerolineae bacterium | reverse complement strand
CGCCTTCGAGGAGGCTTCCTTGCACTGCCCCCGCTGCGACCATTCGCCCTTCAATCCAAACGAAGCGTGCGCTCAATGCAGCTTCCAGGCCGACCCGGCCCGGCTGGAGGAGCTGGCCCACATCCGCTGGCTGCTGGCCGAGATCGACGGCTGGCCGGAACTGCCGCCCGAGGCCAGGGCCGCGCTCAAAAGCCAATACCGGGAACGCCGGGAGAGCCTGGAAGTCAAATTGGGCCTGCGCCCGCCGCCCCTGTCGCCGGACGAAATCGAAACGGTCTGGCGCGACCTGCACCAGCGGCGGACGCTGCTGGGACGCCTCGATCGCTGGCTGGAGCGAGGCTGGATCGCGCCCGCCGCCCACGAACGCATCGCCGGTCAGGCCCGGGCCCAGGTCGATGAACTGCAAGGCCAGCTCGGAGACATCGCCTCCCCGCTTGACTTCGAGGCCCCCCGCGAGCGACTGGCCCTCAACGCCTTTCTGAAAGAGGCGCTCACCTTCCTGAACGAGAGCCAGGGCTTCGTCTACCCGGAGATCTACCTCGATTTGCTGAGCCAATTCGAGGCCGAACGGGAGGCGCTCGAAGTCGAGTTGGGCCTGCGCCCGGAGCCGGCGTCCGAACCGCGCCCCGCCGTGCCCGCGCCGGCAACGCCGCCCCCCGCCACAAAACCAACGAGGCCAGCGCCGAAAAAGGCCAGGCGCGAGCCGCTGAGTTGGGACCGCGTCTGGCGCACGCTCCTCTCGGAGCGGACGCTGCAGGCCATCCTCTTCCTGGGCATCTTCTTCATCTTCGTCTCGGCCACAACGCTGATCGTCTTCAACTGGAATCTCTTTCCGCCCTACATCCAGCTCAGCTTCATCGTCGGGTTTACCGCCGCCTTTTACGCCTTTGGCTGGTACGTACGCACCCGGATGAAGCTGTACAGCTCCGGCATCGCCCTCAGCGCCATCGGCTCGCTGCTGGTTCCGTTCGATTTTTACGCGGTGTACCTGGGCGGCGGCTTCCCCCAGCAGTGGGGAGACGGGGTCTGGCTGGGGGCCTCGCTCTTTTGCCTGCTGGCCTACACCCTGACGACGGCCATCATCCGCGATGAGCTGTTCGGCTACCTGGTGGCCGTCGCCGGCGGCAGCGCCGTCCTGGCCGCGCTGCAAGCCTTGGGCCTGGCGGCCGATCTGCGGGCCGCTGGCCTGGCGGGCCTGGCGCTGCTGTTGGCCATTCTGGCCGAGCCCCTGGCCCGCGCCGGCCCCGCCTGGCGACCCCTGGCCCGCCCTTTCCGCCGCGCCTCCCTGCTGGCTGTGGCCGTGTTAATGCCCCTGACCCTGGCCGTCCGCTACATCACCCGCGTTGAGTTCGACCTGCTGCACGTCTCGCTCGTTCTGACCTGGTGGGTGGGGGGGATATTGTTCGCCGACGGCGCGGTCCGCCACCGCAGCGGGGGCCTGGAAGTCCTGGCCGCTATCACGCTTCCTGTGGCCGTTTACCTGACGCAGGCTATGATCTTCGACGCCTACGGGACCGACGCCGCCTGGCACGCCCTGGGCCTGGCCCTGCTGACCTTCCCCTATTTCTGGTACGGCCATCGCCGGCAAACCGCTCACGGCCAGAGTCCATCGGCTACGGCCTGGGGGCATATCCTGCTCGTGGTCGCCGCCTTGTGGTCCCTGACCAACCTGAGCAACGGGGCGGCGGCGGCGGCCAGCCACGCCGTGCTGAGCCTGTCGGCGATGATGAGCGCCGTCCTCCGGCGCAAACCGGCCTATCTGGGACTGGCCAGTTTCTTGGCGATGTCGGCTATGGCCTTTGGGATGTCGGCGCTGGGCTTCTCGCTGCCGCAGTTGACCCTCGGCTGGACGCTGCTGGCCATCCTGCACCTCCTGGTCGCGCTTCAGGCCAGGGTTCCTCCGCCTTACGCCAGGCCGCTTTACCTGGCCGCCTACGCCATCGCCGCCCTGGCCGTCCTCCCGCCGCTACTGGGCCTCAACCCGGCCAGCGAGCAATCCTGGCTCCACTGGCGCTTGCTGGCCTACGGCCTGGGCAACTGGATTCTGCTGTCGGTCTGGGGCGCGATTCTGGCCCACCGCAACCAGCCCGGATTTCCCTCGCCCCGGCCGTGGCTGGCCTCGACGACCCACAGCCGGGGCGATCCGCTCTTTCACTGGCTGGCGGCGCTGCCGCTGCCGCTGTGGGTCTGGCTGGCCTACCTCGGGCCGGGCGGGCCGGGCAAAACGCCGGGCCTGCCCGATGGCTGGCTGGCCGTCCTCCTGGCCGGCCTGGCCTGGGCCACGATGCTCCTGGCCCGGCGGCTGCGAGCCCTGGCGACGGCCTACGCCTGGCCGTGGTACGCGGTCGGCCTGGGCCTGAGCGGGCTGGCCGTGGCCGTGGCCCTGCCCCCGGCCTGGGTCCCGGAGCGGGCCTTTCTGGCCGCGACGGTCATCTCCGCCGCCGGGCTGTACTTCGCCACCGCCTGGCTATTCGGGCAGCGCTGGTGGCTGGCCGCCGGCGGCCTGACCCTGCCCATCGGCGGCAAGCTGCTCCTGGACCGGCTGGGCGTGCCCTTCGACCCGCAGGGGACGATTCTGGCCGCCCTGCCGGCCGCTTACTTGCTGCTCGACATCTTCTTCCACTGGCGCGCCCACCGCCGCC
>JBHHXL010000557.1:0-2653 GCA_046757065.1 Anaerolineae bacterium | reverse complement strand
GCAGCACCCTGTGGGCTATGGGTTAGCCCCAGGCGACAAGGGCTACCAACTCATTTTGTTGGCACGCACAGCCATCTTGTCAGCCCCGGTGAGGCGCGATGGCTGCAAACGACGCCTCCAAAATATCCAGCCCTTCATCGGCCAGGGCGCGATCCAGCAACAAAGGCGGCATCAAGCGCAACGTGCTTTCGCCACAGGGCAGGGTCAGTAACCCCCGGTAGAAAGCATCGCACACGACCTCGTCGGTCAGGCTTGCGGCGGGGGTTTTGCTTTGCCGGTCCTCGACCAGCTCCAGACCGATCATCAGCCCCTTGCCGCGCACCTGGCCAATAACTTCGTAGCGATCTTGAAGCGCGCGCAAGCGGTCCAGCAAGTAGCCGCCTATCTGCCGGGCGTTGGCCAGGTACCCATTTTCGACCAGGTCCAGCGTAGCCAGAGCCGCCGCGCAAGCAACCGGGTTGCCTCCGTAAGTGGTGCCGTGCGCGCCCGCCGGCCACTGCTCCATCAACGATTTGCGGGCGACAATGGCCCCAATCGGCATCCCCGAACCCAGACCCTTGGCCGTGCACAGAATGTCCGGCTGGACGTTCCAATGCTCAATTGCAAACATCTTGCCCGTGCGGCCCACGCCCGTCTGCACCTCATCTGCGATCAGGAGGATACCGTAACGATCGCACAACTCGCGCAGGCCAGGTAAAAAGCTGTCCGGGGGGACGATATACCCCCCTTCGCCTTGAATCGGCTCCAGCAGGATGGCAGCCACCTCATCGGGCGGGACGTTGCTTTTGAAGAGAACATTCTCGATGTAATTGAGTACGGCCTGCCCCTGATCGGCCCCGGCCAGAAGCGGGCGGTAGGGGTTGGGATATGGCACGTGGGTAACGCCGGCCACCGTGGGGAAGAAGCCCCGCTGCTGGGTGATCTTGCTGGCCGTCACCGACAGCGAGCCCAAACTCCGCCCGTGAAACGCGCCGTAAAAGCCGATCAGGCGGGGGCGGCCCGTCACATAACGCGCCAATTTGATCGCTCCTTCAATTGTTTCCGTTCCGGAGTTGGTCAAGAAGGTCATAGCAGGTTCCGGTAGGGGGGCCAGGTCGTTCAGCCGCTCGGCCAGCCGGACTTGCGATTCGTAGTAGAAATCGGGGGAAATGTGCAAGAACTTATCTGCAGCGTCTTTGATGGCCTGGACGACTTGCGGGTGGCTATGCCCCGTGGAGGCCACGGCAATGCCAGCGGTAAAATCGATAAACCGCTTGCCGTCGACGTCCCAAGCCTCGGCCCCCTGCCCGTGATCCATCACGAAGGGATAGGGCCGGCCATACGCCGGAGAAATGACCTCCGCGTTGCGCGCCAGAATAGCCTGCGCCTTCGGGCCAGGCAAATTAGCTGCGGCCTGTCGCTTGCCTGGAATAGGAGTAGACATATCAACCACATCCTTGTAGTGATCTGGTGATGGCAGAAACTGTGACTGAATTGAGGACTTGAGCCAACCCGCTTGAGGATGGGTCCTAAGCAACTGTCCGTAAATAACTTTTCACATTTTTCCAAGAAACATCCTGCAAAAATGACAAGTTATTTCTGGACAACCGCTAATTGGGGTGCTTTTCCAGCGTCCGGTGCAGGAGTCGGTCGAGGTCCCGTCGCTTGCGCCTTTTGCCCTTGCCCTTGGCCCGCCGCCTGGAGGGCTTCAAAGTGGCTGGCAAATCGCCGTGGGCCGCCTGAAACGCGACGGCCATAGCCGTGGTTGCTGCCTTTTCCTCGTCAACCTCGTCGTCCACAACGACGGTCGATTTTTCAGCCTTTGGCCGGGCCTGGGGCGGCGGCAACAACGCCTTGATCGAAAGGTCGATCTGGCGCTTCTTGCGATCCACCTTGAGGATTTTGACCGTGACCTGGTCGCCAATAGAGACGGCGTCCTCCGGCGATTCGATAAAATCGTGGGTCAATTCGCTGACGTGGACCAGACCCTCGCGCTCAGCCTTGATATCGACGAAAGCGCCGTAAGGCTCCAGGCGGGCGACCGTGCCTGACAGCACCGCGCCTTCTTTAAGATCGCGCCAGCGATTCTTAATCGGTTTCAACATCGTCAGGCTGATACGGCCACGTTTCTTGTCAACCTTTTTGACCCAGACCGTGACCTGGTCACCAACTGCAACGACGTCGCCCACATTCTCCACGCGACCTCGCGCTACTTCAGAAACGTGGACGAGGCCATCCTGGGCAATACCGACATCGACGAAAGCCCCGAAGTTGGTGATGGTTTTCACGGTGCCTGCCAATTTCAAGCCCGGTTTCAGGTCAAAAATGCTCTTGGGAAGGCTATCGTCAGCGTCCGGTTCCGGATCGGAGGGTTGGGGAGGAGAGGAAATATCTGCCGAGGCGGCTTCTTCCACTTCGGCTTCGGCCACGTCTGCGACGGGCTGATCGTCCGCTACAAGCGGTTGAGGAGCGTTATCGTTTTCATCGTTGATCAATTCTTCTTGGCTCATACCGATTCTCGCTTCAAATGGATTCGTGTGCCGGATGGCACAAATGAAGATTGTACCACCGCCCTTAACGACAGGCAAATACACGGCAACTTAATTCCGCTCAAGCCCGGTTGCAACAGCAAACAAAAAGCACCCCGCCACGAGTGCGGGGTGCCGAGCCTGGG
>JBHHXL010000556.1:0-2663 GCA_046757065.1 Anaerolineae bacterium | reverse complement strand
GGCATTGGAGGCTATTCCGAAGCCTCCGGCCCCGCCTCATCCAAATCCACCCGGAGCCGGGCCAACAGAGCCCGGTCCGCTTCCGACAAGGGCGCAGTTTCCAGCAGGTCCGGGCGGCGGAGCAGCGTCCGGCGCAACGCTTCCTTGCGACGCCAGCGGTCGATCTCGGCGTGATGGCCCGAGGTGAGAATCGGGGGAACGCCGTGGCCGCGATACTCGGCGGGGCGGGTGTAGTGGGGATATTCCAGCAGGCCGGTGGCGTGCGAGTCGTCGAGGGTCGCGCCGGGGTCGCCCAACGCGCCGGGGATGAGGCGCGTCACGGCATCGACGACCGTCATCGCCGGAATCTCGCCCCCGGAGAGCACGTAATCGCCGATGGAGATTTCGTCGGTGATCAGGAATTGGCGCACGCGTTCGTCCACGCCTTCGTAGCGCCCGCAAACCAGCAGCAGCCGGCAGTGATTCCGGGCCAATTCGCGGGCCACCGCGTGCGAGAACAATCGCCCCTGGGGGGTGAGCAGGATGATCGGCGGCTCGCCCGTTGCCGGTTGGTACCCTTCATCGGGGATGGCCCGCCCCAGCACCGCCTCGACCGCGTTGAACAGCGGTTCGGGCTTCATAATCATCCCGCCGCCGCCGCCGTAGGGCGTGTCATCGGTGACGTGGTGCTTATCCGTGGCGTAATCCCGGATGTTGTGCAGGCTGATCGTGACAAGCCCCATTTCCTGGGCGCGTTGGAGGATGCTGGCGTTGAGAACGCCGCTGAACATCTCCGGAAAGAGGGTTAAAATATCGAAGTGCATCATGGAATACAGCCTAGGCCAGTTCGGGGCAAAAGGCAAGTTTTTGTTCTAGCCTCTGGGCGGCATCAATATTATCGCCGAAGAATGTAAGGTCAAACTAACAGCCTGGCCCGGCCGGGGCGGAGCCGTATCGTTGGCGACCTCAAAGACCAGGGTTGCGCCGGACGACGCCTGCAGGCTCAGGCGATAGGTCTGGCCCCGGAAGGTGCAGCCTATGACGGTTCCCCGAATGACCGGTGTATCGGGCGGAGGGGGCGCGCCGTCGGGCAGCAAAGCCGCCGCCTCCGGGCGCAGGAGGACCTTCACCGATTGGCCGGGCTTGGCTTCGTCGGTGGCCAGCGCCAGCGGGCCGAGGGCAGTTTCAACCCGACCGGGCGCGATGACTTTTCCCTCCAGCAGATTGTGAAAGCCCAAAAAATGCGCGACAAATGGCGTAGCCGGTCGCCGGTACAACGCTTCGGGCGGGGCGACCTGCTCCACCCGGCCCCGGTTGAGGATGGCGATCCGGTCGGCGATGGCGAAGGCTTCAAGCTGGTCGTGGGTGACGTAGATAGCGGTGACGCCCACCCGCTTGAGGATTTGACGCAGGTCCAGCATCAACCGCTCGCGCAGCGCCCGGTCCAGCGAGCCCAGCGGTTCATCGAGCATCAGCAGCCGGGGGCTGGGGGCCAGGCTGCGGGCCAGGGCGACTCGCTGGCGCTCGCCGCCGGACAGCTCGTTGACGTCGCGTCGCTCGAACCCGTCCAGACCGACTAACGACAGCATCTCTTGCGTGCGTCTGGCGATAGCCTGTTCGGGCTGGCCGTGGGTGCGCAAGCCAAAGGCGACGTTCTCGAAGACATTCTTGTGCGGAAAGAGGGCAAACTCTTGGAACATCATCCCAAACTCGCGGCGGTGCGGCGGCACGGGGCCGATGTCCGCGCCCTCGAACAACACCCGGCCCCGGTCCGCCGTTTCCAGCCCGGCGATCAGGCGCAGCAGCGTCGTTTTGCCGCAGCCGGAGGGGCCAAGCAGGCACACGATTTCGCCCTCGTCCACGCTCAGGCTGACATCATCAACGGCCGGGGCGCGGTCGAAGGTCTTGGAGATGTGAGAGACTTCAAGCAAGGCCGTTGTTAGGCCACACTTTGGGTGTAAACGCATACCTGATTTAGAATAAAGAGCGGGGCGCTGATCACATCTAACGTGATAGCGTCCTGCTCAGAAAATCTACCGATTCTACTAACCCGACCGAATACCACTACTGTCCAGGTGGACGGTAGTTGACAGTCTTTTTAGTAGCTTGGTCGACTTCCTCAGGGGTGATTAAGACGATAACCCTGGCCTTAACTGCTCCAGTAGCGTTGACCGCAAGGGAGACGGCAGTAGCGTCCATATTGTCCGGCATATCTGAAATGATAAAAAAGTCGTCCTCGCCAAAGGCATAGTAAAATACTTCCAGTGTCCCGCCCATACCTTTTACCAACTGCTCTACTGTTCTCCGTCGTTTAGAGCCGCCTTCTTTGAGAAGCCCCTTCAAACCTTGCTCAGTATAGGAACCTTGAAAGAGATACTTAGGCATTTGCTTTCTCCTTGTAATGTGATTTACTGTTATATTTTGTCTATGGCCCTTAGTCCAAACATGCTCCCCCTCAGTTTGCGGCATTCAAACAATCATAAGCATCACCTCGCTCCTATAGCCCCCAAAAGGGCCAATGGATTTGTGCATATTTGGAAGATGAGTGGAGGGAAAGAAATATAAGATACTAAAGTGGGTGCAAGAAAGTGGTAAAGATACTCATTTATTATAACACAAAACGCCTGACTAATATAGTACAATTTTCTGCGGCGTAGTTACCATTTCCTGGTTTCTTCGCCCCG
>JBHHXL010000555.1:0-2665 GCA_046757065.1 Anaerolineae bacterium | reverse complement strand
GAAATTCTTGACGCACCCTTGCAAGTTGCGCTATGCAGAAGAAGAATACCCAAAAAGGGATTTTCGTCAAGAGACCTATGCTGACTCCAACGATTTTCCTAGAAATCTCCTACTGATTTCCTATAAAATATCTGCCCGCCTGTGCTATAGTATAACAATGATGCAGGGGGTATTCCAGAAGCGAAACATAGGCCGGCGACTTGCGATCTTATGTCTGTTGGTTATAAGCATGGCCGTTGCCCGGACTCCATCCGGCCGGGCCCAAAGCGAGGACCGGCCATTACGGATTTTGGAAGCCGATGCCCGGCACCTCGTACTTGAACTTACCCTGCCCGCCTTTGAAGCCGAAACCATCGTTCAGGATGGTGTAAAGTACACCCGGCTCAACATCGACGGTTGGGGTCGTTGGGGCCAGCCGGGACAGCCGGCGCTACCGGCTTATAACCTCCCGGTCGGGATGCCCTGGCCCGGCGAACCGCACATCACCGTCCTCGAGGCGGAGCGCGAGGTTCTGGCGGGCGACCGCCTGTACCCGGCCCCGGGCCTGGCTCTGGCCGGGGGCGAGGATGCCCCGCAGATTGCCGAAGTGTTCACCCTCGATGCCGGCGCCTACCAGGCCGACCGGCTTTACCCCGGCCCTCTGGCCGAGGCCACGGACAACGGCTTCCTGCGCGACCAGCCGCTCTTTCAGCTCAAGCTCTACCCCTTTCAATACAATCCCAAACAGCAAACGCTGGCGGTCTATCGCCGCTTGAAAGTTCTGGTCACGTTTCCGGCAGCGCCGCCCGCGCCAAGCCGGGCCGCCGTCGAGCCGACGCCGCCCACGTTCGATAAGATTCTGCAACGGACCCTGGTTAACTACGACTCTTTGCCCCGCCCCGCACCCGGTCCCGGCAAGCAGCAAGCGGCGACCCCCGGCGCAACCTACCTGATCATCACTCACCCCGATTTCTACAACGCCGTGCAGTCCCTCAAGACCTATCGCGAAGGCCAGGGGGAAACGGTGAAGGTTGCCACAACAACCGAGATTTACAACCAGTACAACAACGGAAACCCCGCCGCCTGGGCCATCCGCAGCTACCTGATCGACGCCTACGATACCTGGTCCCCCAGGCCGGTCTACGTCCTGCTGGTTGGCGATGCCAGCGCCAATACCAGCCAGCTATCCGAATACCTGCCCGCGCTCTACGACGAGGTCATCCTCTTCGGCTCAGCGCCCAACGACACCCGCTACGCCAAAGTCCACGGGGATGACATCTACCCCGACTACATCGTGGGTCGTATCCCGGCCCGCTCTAGCGGCGATGTCACCACGGTGCTCAATAAGATCGTAGCCTATGAACAGACGCCCCCCGCCGGAAATTGGGCGCGGCGGGCCATCCTGGTGGCCGACAATGATATGAGTGCGTTCCAGCAAGATATGGAAACCATCGCCAACATCCTGCCGGCCAGCATCTCACCGACCAAACTGTACGATTACGACCCCAGCACCAGCGTCTCGAACGAGATCAGCCAGGGGGCGCTGGTCGTGGCCTATTCGGGGCACGGCAATCAAGTTCAGTGGGGAACCTGGGCCGGGGCCCAGGGCAAGTTTTTCCAGAAGAGCGATATAACCAACCTCCAGAACGGAACCCGGTTGCCGTTCCTGACCATCGCCAACTGCGAGAACGGCTACTTCGCCTCGACCCAGCGAACACGCGTGCTGGCGGAGGAATTTTTGCTGGCCGCCAACCGGGGCGGCATTGCCAGCTTCGCCCCCTCCAGCTTTGCCTTTCCCAGCGTCAATACCCCCGTGCACATCGAGCTTTACGAGACCCTGTTCAACGATAACAATTTGATCCTCGGCTCCGCCGCAACCACGGCCAAATTGCAAGCCTATCTGGCCAACAGCAGCCTGCCGCTGACCCTGTTTGAGGTTTTCACCTATTTCGGCGACCCGGCGGTTAAGCTCAACCGGCCCGCCACCCTGGCCTTGAACGGGGACGCCGCACCCA
Organism: Anaerolineae bacterium; assembly: GCA_046757065.1. Classification (GTDB taxonomy): domain Bacteria; phylum Chloroflexota; class Anaerolineae; order 4572-78; family JBHHXL01; genus JBHHXL01. Next base: position 671 of record JBHHXL010000555.1, on the reverse strand, counting down.
ACCCGGTGGTCATGGGCCAGGAGGTGACCTACTCGCTAGACTATTCCGTTTCCGGGGCCGACGAAGCGCCCGGCCTGACGCTGGTCAGCACCCTGCCCTCGCATCTGTCCTACCAATCCGCCTGGCCGGCGCCGTCCTCAGTCCAGGGCCAGACCGTGACCTGGAGCCTGGGCGACGTTCCGGCCGGAAGCAGAACGGTGACAATGACCGCCGCCATCGATGTGAACGGCCTGGGGCACGGGCAGCTTGTGTCGAACGAGGCCCGCCTGTATGACTACTTCGCCGGGGACCAGGTGGCGCAGCTTGAAACGACCGTCCTTGAAGCACCCATCGCCGGGCTTGCAGCCGGCAATGACAGCCCCGCTTTTCTGGGAAGCCAGACGGCCTTCACCGCCACGATTCAAAATGGCTCGAATGTTGTCTACAGTTGGGATTTTGGCGATGGCTCTCCGGCGAAATGGGGCCCATCGGTCAACCACACCTACGCCATCGTTGGCACCCATCTGGCCCGGGTGACGGCGACCAATGCTGTCAGCAGTCAAACGGCGATAACAACGGTGGAGATCAGGGATGTGCCGCCGCTGGCCGATTTCGTCTCCTCAGCGCCGGACACGCTCGGCCAGCAGCCCACCACCTTCCAGAGCGTCTCAGCCGGAACTAACCTGGCCTAC
>JBHHXL010000554.1:0-2666 GCA_046757065.1 Anaerolineae bacterium | reverse complement strand
CTTGGCAACTGTCCGTAAATAACTTCTCATTTTTTCCCAAGAAACGTCCTGCAAAAATGCCAGGTTATCTCTGAACAGCCGCTTATCGATCCCACCCTGAGTTTAACACATTCCGCGGGCACAATCAAGCACTTTATCAGGCCGAACTCAAAACAGCGGCATCTGCCCCGCTGCTTGCTCGATGAGCGGTTCCAGGCCGCTGATAGCCTTGAAATCGTGGCGGGTGACCGCCTCCTGCGCAGCCAGGGATTGCAAGTGTTGCCACTTGATGAACGTCCAGCCGCCGGCGGCCAACAACTCCGGCAGCCAGGGCATCGCCCGCAACTTGAAGCGCCACAGGGAAGCGCGTGCAGCGGGAATAACCAGGTAGCGCGTCTGGGCGGCGGACGCCGGATTAGAAGCCGAAGCCCTGAAGAATGACAGAAGTTCCGTAATCTCCGCCGTGAGACGGAGGCGGTAATCGGCCCAGGGACTTTCGCCTGGCGCGGCTTCCCGCCAGATGACTGCCAACGTGGCCGGGTCGTAATCGACCCGGAAGTTCAGCCTCTCCCCCAGATGGGTCAATACCCGCCCAAATTCATCGATCCTGGCCTCCCAGGCCATCTCCGTTTCGCCGGGATTCAACCGCCACTTATCGTCCTCGTCGGCCAGGCCATAAGCCCGCAGGCAGACCTCCACCAAACCGGCCGGCGGTGTGAGCGCACCCGGAAATTGCCGGTTCACCTCGTGGGCCACTTCGCTCGTCGAGCGGGTCTGGCCCGGCCGCAACGCCGCCAGCACCGCCGCTTCCACCCGGTCGGTCAACGCCCGGCCCGCTGCCTCGGAGCGAGACGAGAACCAGCGGCGCTGATGGGCTTCGACCAGCCACCAGGCCACGGCCCGCTTCTCATCCCCCTCAATCTCCACAATCCGGCCACTCTCGGCCAGCACCCGGCCCAACCCTGCTGCCACAACTTCATTTACCCAGTTCAAGGCCCGGTCGCCGGGGGTTGAAGCCAGGGCCCTGGCGGCCCAGCCTCGCGCCACGATTCTGCGCCAGGCGGCCAGGCGTAATTGTCGCCCGGTGAGGGGTTCGGCCCAACCGGCCAGCACCTTGAGCGCCGCTTTGCCCGCTTCCTCACGGATACGCCGGGCCAGCGCCTCCAAATCTACCGGCGGCGGCGCATCAAGCGGGGCCGGGCGCAGGATGAGCTGATGGCGATCGGGCGCGGCCAGCAACCAGGCCTCTACTTCGAAGCCGGCGGACAGCGCGGCCAGGGCCAGGGCCTCGCTTTGGCGGGGGTTGGTCTCTTGAAAGGCAAAAACCCAGCGAGCGGTGGGCGCTAACGCCGGACGCAAAGCGCGCAAGGAAGCAGCCAGCGCCGCCTGGTACCAGGCCCAATCAGGCCAGGGTTGGGTGACAAGCCGTTTCAGCGACGCCGTCGCCTTTGGCCCCAGCAGCCAGCCCGCCCACAGGTAGGACAGCGCCCAGAAGACGGCGTTGGCCACAGGCGGAGCAGCCACCGTCAGAGTAACTCGCCCCGGCCTGGCCGGCAGTTGCCGGGCCAGGGCAGCGGTTGACTCCGAATGGAGATAGACGCCCGGCGCAGCCTCGCCGAGCAAGGCCGGTAAATCGGGGTACAGCGCAACAGGCGGCGTCTCTGATGCCCCGGCCAGGCGCTCGACGGCGTTGGAGAACATCTGCCAGACATTGTGCTCGATGAAGCGAGCGGGTGGGCGCAAGCCGGTTGGGGGCTCTGCGGGGTCAGGTTCGCCGAACAGGTTGCTGGCCTGCTCCAGACAACGCAGCAAGGCAACCTTGAGGGCAGTCTGCGTTGCCCCCGCCGGAAAGAGGCTTTCAATTTTCAACAAAATCTCGGCGATAACATACAGATTGCGCGGCGTGTACAACTCCAGCCATTCCTCGGCCCGCTGCCGCAGCGGGTCCCCGACCGCCGCCGTCCGGTCGAGCAGGTAGTGATAGTGCAGCCCCCGCGTTTCGATGTCATCCAACAGCGCCAGGTCATCCGCATCGACCGGATACAACGCCACCGCCCCGCACCCCCGGCAATCGATCCATTTCTGGCGCGGATCGGCCGGCTCGCGGGCCCAGAGGAAGTAGCTGGCCGGCGTCTCGCGCCCGCAAGCCGGGCAGCGGCTGCGATATAGTTGCGACAGCAGCTCGCGCACGGGCCGGCCCCGCTTGAGGGAATCGCCCAATCGGGTGAATGCCGCCAACAGTTCGCGGCCCGGCAGAGGGTCCAGCGCCACCTGCAGGGCAAGGCGTATCAATGGATGGGTGTTGCCGGCCACCACCCGCCGCCCGGCCGCAACCGCCTCGCGCACCGGCGTGGGGCTGTGACAAAACGGCATCAGCACCAATTCGCCCGGCCGGGTGTACCGTTCAGCCAGGAGACGGGCGACCTCGCCCGGCCAGGGCCCGATCCAGCTCAATCCGCCGCTGGGCGCTCGCTCGCGCGGCAGTTGACCGGGGACAAAATAGACCTCAGACACCATCGCTCACCTGTTGACGTGTTATGGTAGTATACTTGTTTTGGGAAATTAGTAAATTGGGGGATTGGGGGGTGGGTAGTCCCCCGTCAAGTGTTGGTGGTTCCAAACCAGGCGAAGCTGCACCGCCAAGACGCCATCCCCTGCCTTCGGCGGGGACAGGCGAACGCCAAGTT
>JBHHXL010000553.1:0-2680 GCA_046757065.1 Anaerolineae bacterium | reverse complement strand
GAACCACCCTAATTATATAGCGCCCTATTTCTTTCTGCAATTGATGGTGCTGAGCTGACAGAGAACGACTCTGAATCTTTGACCTTGACGCTTTGCTCCCCATCCGTACAATTAACCTGGTGGTCGATAGGACCCACAAGCAACTTTTCTCAGGAGTCACATCGTGCCCAAGACTTTTGCGCCTCTGATCCTGTTCGGCGCGGTGGCGTTGCTGGCTGCCTGCGTCCCGGCCCCCACTCCGACGCCCCGGCCAACGGCCACCCCCATCGCTACTGCGCTGCCGCCCACAGCTACATCCCTGCCCGCAACGCCGACCGCTACCCCCGCGCTGCCTCCCAGCGCCACGCCTGCCCCCGTCGCCGGGACGCCGTCCCCGACGATGACGGCCCCGCCAACCGGCACGCCCGCGCCCACGAGTACGCCGCCGCCGAGCGCAACCCCCACCGCTCAGTCGCCGCCTCCTTCTCCCACGCCGCCGCCGCCGGAATTGCCGGCCATCACCTTGCGCCTGGTGGCCGACGGTTTCGACGAGCCGGTGTATCTGACCCAGGCCAATGACGGCAGCAACCGGCTGTTTGTGGTCGAGCGGCACGGCAAAATCCGGGTGATTCAAGACGGCCAGGTGCAACTGGAGTCGTTCCTGGACATCGATGGCCGGGTCGGTTCGGAATCGCGGGAGCAGGGCTTGCTCAGCCTGGCCTTCCACCCGGACTTCGCCAACAACCGCTTGCTTTTCGTCAACTATACCGACAACAACGGCGACACCGTGATCGCCCGCTATCAGACCACGCCTGACGGGCGCCGGGTCGATCCGGCCACGGCCCGAACGTTGTTGACCATTCCCCAGCCGTTCGACAACCACAACGGTGGGCAGCTTCAATTTGGCCCCCAGGATGGCTATCTCTACATCGGGGCCGGCGATGGCGGGGCCGGCGGCGATCCGCAGGGGAACGGGCAGAACCTGGCCACGCTCCTGGGCAAGATGCTGCGCATCGATGTCGACGTCGGCGAGCCTTACGCCGTGCCCGCAAACAACCCATTCGTCAATAACCCAACTGCCCGGTCCGAGATTTGGGCCTACGGCCTGCGTAATCCCTGGCGCTTCTCCTTTGATCGACGCACGGGGGATGTGTACATTGCCGATGTCGGCCAGGACCGGTTTGAGGAGATCGATTTTGAGCCGGCGGGCGGGGCGGGCGGCCTCAACTACGGCTGGGCGATTATGGAGGGGGCGCACTGCTTCCAGAGCGATGATTGCGACCGGACCGGCCTGGTCCTGCCCATCGCCGAATACGGGCGCGAGGGCGGCTGCTCCGTCACGGGGGGATACGTGTACCGGGGCAGCCGGTTTCCCACTCTGGAGGGCATCTACTTCTACGCCGATTTTTGTTCCGGCAAGATTTGGGGCTTGCGGGCGGGCGCAGCGCCCCGGGAATTGCTCGAGACGGGCCTGAACATCAGCTCCTTCGGTCAGGATGACGCGGGGGAAGTGTACGTGATCGACCTGGGCGGCGGGGTTTACCGGCTTCAACAGGCAGGGGAGTAGACATCAGCCTGCTGGGCTCACCCTTCAGGGGTGTTGGAAACTATTGAACCTCCGCCACCACCTCCGCCAGCCGGGAAACGCCTTCGTTGAGTTGGGCCGGGGTCAGGGCGCAATAGGGCAGACGCAGGAAGCGCTCGCCGCCGCCGCCGGGGAAGAAGGCCTGCCCGTCGGCCAGGTTCAGGTTCTTGTCCGCGGCCCTGGCCCGCACCTCGGCGGTGGAGACGCCCTCGGGGAGGGTCACTGACAGGAAGAAACCGCCGTCGGGCCGGGTGGCTTCCGCCTCGGGCAGATGCCGGTCCAGGGCCCGGAGCGTGGCCTCCAGGCGGGGGGCGTATAGGGCCTTCAGCCGCTCGATCTGCGGCTCCAGGTAGCCGCCCCGGCAGAACTCGTACACCGTCCCCTGGGCCAGCAGGCTGGGGGTGATGTAGGTGTCCTCGGCGATTTTGGCCACATCCGCCAGCAGCGCCGCCGGCCCGATGACAAAGCCGACGCGCGGGCCGGGGCCGATCAGCTTGCTGAAAGAGAGCATATGCAGCACCCGCTCCGGCGCTAACTCGAACAGGGACGGCTCGGCCTGGCCCCGGTAGCGCAGCGGGCGGTAGGGGGCGTCTTCCAGCAGCCAGAAACCGTGCTGCCCGGCCAGTTCCACCAGGCGGCGGCGCTTGGCCAGCGAGCAGGTGGCCCCGGACGGGTTTTGGAAGTCGGGGATGACGTAGAAGAATTTCGGGGTGTGCCGGCGCAGGGCATCTTCAAGGGCCTCGATGTCCGGCCCATCCGCTTCGAGGGGGATGCCGACGATGTTCGCCCGGTGGCGATGCAACAACGTCACCGTCCGGTCGTAGGTCGGCGCTTCGGTGAAGACGACATCGCCCGGCTGGAGGAAGTGGTAGCACAGAAACTCCACAATTTGCAGCGAGCCATTGGCCGTCAATATCTGGTCAACTTCTACGTTATGCCAGCCGGCCAGCCACTCGCGCAGGGGCAAAAAGCCGTAGGATTTGCCGTATTGCAAGATGGTGCTGCCATACTTTTCCAGGGCGGCTTTGGAGCTGGCCACCATTTGCTCGATGGGGAAGGATTCCGTGGCGGGCACGCCTCGGGTGAAGTTGATCGGTTCGCGAGTCGTCATCGCTC
>JBHHXL010000552.1:0-2686 GCA_046757065.1 Anaerolineae bacterium | reverse complement strand
TGTTGACCCTGGTTTTGCTGCTTCGCCTGGGGAATGTGGAGCTATCGCTGGACACGCTGCGCCGCATCCAGCCGGGCTACCTGCTGATCGCCATTGCCATCCATTACTCCGGCTTCCTGATGCGCGGCGACCGCTGGCGGCGGCTGCTGGGGGCCCTGGGCCATCCCGTCAACTTCACCTACGCCACCGCCCTGGTGATGGCCGGCTGGTTCGTCAGCGCCCTCATCCCGGCCCGGCTGGGGGACGTGGCCCGGGCCTGGATGCTGCGCCGCGACCAGGGGGTGCCGATGGCTGAGGGCTTCGGCTCCATCGCCGCCGAGCGCGCCCTCGATATTTTTGCCATCCTGCTGCTGGCCCTGCTGTCGGCCACCCTGGCTCTGCGAGATCGAACCCCGCCTGCGGTCTGGCAAACCATCGGCCTGGGGACCGGCCTGCTTGTGCTGGCCTTCGTCGTGTTGCTGCTTGTGCCCGGCCTGGAGGAGAGGTTTTTGCGGTTGTCGGGCTGGCCGTTTTATCAAAAGCTGGTTGGCTTCGGTTTTGAGTTGCTGAATAGCATCCGGGCCATTGGCCGCCAACCGCGCCTGCTGGCCCTGGTGGCCGCGCAGAGCTTCTACATCTGGTTCTGCGATATTTTCCTGACCTTTTTCATTTTCCGCAGCCTGGCCCAGGCGATTGCCCTGAGCGTGGCCGCTTTCATCAGTATGACCATCGACCTGGCTGCCGCCGTGCCGCTGGTGCCGGGCGCGCTGGGCCAGGTTGAAGCCACGGCGCTGGGGCTGCTGGCCCTGTTCGCGGTCGAACCGGCCACGGGCAGCCTGATGATCCTCCTCAACCGGGCCATCAGCTTCTGGACCTTCATCCTGGTTAGCGGCCTGGTGACCTACGCCTTCGGCTTCGCCCGCGCCCTCAACGCCGACGCCCTCAAACAGGCCCGCCCTGCCTCTCTAAAGGGATAGCCGCCGATGACGGTCTCGGCCCAGACCATCCGGCAGCGAGCCAGCCAGGCTTACCAGGCCCACAGCGATTTTATCCTGCTGCTCTTGCTGTTCGTCACCTTTCGCCTGCTGGCCCTGGCCGCGTATCGCCCCGGCGGCCTGGTGCTGGACTTCAGCGACTTCTACTGGTACCGCGAGTTCGCCCAACTGACCCGCGAGGGGTATTTTCCCTACGATAATCTGTGGACGACTTACCCTCCCCTCTTCCCCAGCCTGATGATCGCCGTCTGGCAGGCCAGCGTCTTGCTGCCGCCCTGGGCCTTTCCCAATTTGTGGTTCACCCTGTCGCTGGGCGGCGTGTTCCTCCTCTTTGAGACCGGCAATTTCATCCTGCTCTACCTGCTGGCCCGCCGCATCTATGCAGAGACGGCGCTGCCGGTCCGCGTGGCCTGGATATACGCCGCGCTCTTCGTGCCGGTCTACACCGTCACCGGCTGGTTCGAGAGCTATCCCTTGTTCTTCTTTCTGCTCGGCCTGTACCTGCTGTTACTGAATCGCCCCTACCTGAGCGCCTTCTTCAGCAGCGTGGGCTTTATGATCAAGCTGATCCCGATTCTGCTGCTGCCCGTCGGCGTGCAAACCCTGCTAAACTTCAGCCCCTGGCGGGGCGGTTCTTGGAAATCGCTTGACCCGGCCCGGATTCGGCGAGTGGCTGTCTTCCTGGCGGTCTTCGTTGTGACGACCGTCGTGATCGCCTGGCCATTCTACCGCCTGAACCCGGCGCTGATCCTCAGCCCCATTCACTCCACCACCGAGCGCCCGCCCTGGGAGACGGTCTGGGCGCTGCTGGCCGGCAATTACGGCTACGGCGCTATCGCCCGCGATATGCGCAACCTGACCTGGCCTCTGCCCAACCAACCCGCCCCCCGGCTGCCGTGGCCCTGGATCACCGCCGCCTTCGCCCTGGTCTATGTGGCGCTGTCCACCGCGCGCATCGACTGGCGCGCGCCGCGCATCCTGGTGGCCTTCGCCGGGCTGACTGTGTGCCTGTTTTTCCTGTATTCCAAAGGCTACAGCCCGCAATGGCTGGTCTGGCTTCTGGCCTTCAACGCGCTTTTGCTGCCCAACCTGCGCGGCGTGATCTACGCCGTGGTTCTCAGCCTGGCTAACATCGTCGAGAGCAATTTCTTCTTTATCATTTTCCCCGAGGAGCGCTGGCTGCTGGTAGCGACGGTTCTGATCCGGACGGCGCTCATTCTGGTTCTGGCTGCTGAATTCAGTCTGATCGTGTGGCCCCGTCTGCGCACGCCGCGCCTGGTCCAGATGAGGAGGTGGGGCGTGGTTGTCTTTCTGGCGGCGCTGCTCATCGGCCTGTTTCCTGCCGGCCTGCGCCTGCGACGGGCCTACTTCGAGGACAGACTGGAGCAGAGCCCTTTTAGCGCAACCATCAACCGCCTGCAAAACGAAGCGGTTACCGGGGCGCTGCTGCTCAACAGCCACGCCGCCTACGATTGGTTTTATCCCTACCTGCGCGGGCGTTACGATTTCTTTATGTTTGATGAATACGGCGATGCGCGGGCCAAGACGTTTGACCTGTTGAATTCCATCGCGGCCACCCACGACGCCGTGTGGGTCTTCGACGCCGACCCGGCCACGACCACGCCCGCCGAAAACGCGGCCAGCGAATGGTTTGGCGCGCGCTCCCTGGCTCACATCCAGAACATCGACGGCGGGCGGCTTTATCTTTATAT
>JBHHXL010000551.1:0-2688 GCA_046757065.1 Anaerolineae bacterium | reverse complement strand
GGCTTGAGGGCGATCTTGCGCTTGCTTGTCCTGGCCAGCCACCACTGGCGCACCAGGGGCATCTCGGCCCGGCAGCCGGGGTTGGGGCAGGTCACCGTCCGCGCCCACAGGTAGCCGACGATGGTGGGGCGCTTCGCGTGGAGATTGGGAGATTGGTTATTGGAGATTGGGTTTTGGTACAGGTGGCCGATTTCGGCCCGGGCTTGCTCCAGCATCCATTGGCCCCAGCGGCGCACGTCGGCGGCCAAGGGGTTTTCGCCGGTGGCGTCGGGCATTGGCGCGTCAAAAGCCAACTGCTCCGGCTGCTCCTGGCCGGGTAGAGCCATTTGCTTGGGCTTTGCCATTCGCTCATCCGCAGATTCGCCCATTCGCCCGTACTTCTGCGGGTATACCAACGTACACAACTCAATCAAATGAGCTACCGGGTTGAGTTCGACGGCGTGGGTCTCGCAGCCCAGGCGCAGGGCCTCCAGGCCGGTGGCCCCGCCGCCCATGAAGGGGTCCAGCAGGCGGGGCGGGCCGTCGGGGAAGGCCTGGCGGATCAGGTCGCGGGCCTTCAGGATGGCCGCGCTGTTGCCGTTTTTGACCTGGTCCCAATCGACGATGGTGGCGATCAGGTCTTCCAGGCGCTGGCGTTCCTCGTCGCTGTCCGGTGCAGGAACTAGGGCGGCGAAGATGGCCGCTCGCATGGCGGCCAGGGGTCGCCGCGCCCACCAGATGTGCAGGGTGGAGATGTGCCCGTGGCGGATCGATTTCTCACGGGCGGACTGCTGGCTGATTTTGGCCAGAGGGAGGGAGACTTCGATGAGGCGTTTGTTCTGTTCGGGCAAGGGTCACTCCTCTCCCTTCCAAAGGGGATTAGCCGATTCTGCGACTTCGACGATGGCATCCAGTTTCTCTTTGATCTCGTCGTCTATCAGTTCTTTGGTCACCAGGCGAGCGAGGAGGTGGTAATCGGCTTTCCGCATCAGGTTGGGCAGATTAAGCTGCTTAAAGTACATCTCAAATAGACGGTCGAGGAAATCATCGCTGGCTTTCACATCCTGCCACCACTGGTCCCGGCGATCACGCAAGGCAACCGGCGGTACCAGGTCTTCGATGCACGCTTTCATAACCTGTCTGCGCCTGTCGCGCTCGGCAAAGGCGAATAGTGGACCGGGAACATCGCCTTCATCAATCCCTTCAGCGTATGCCAGCAAAACCTCTGGATAACAAAGGTAGTTCTCGATCTCCCGCCGTTGCCACATTAATTTTCTTAAGAGATCAGTTGACTGTAAATCTTTGTCAAGGCGATCAAATATGGCGATTCCAGCCAAATCACTTTTGGCTTCCTTTAGTCCATAAAAGTGGTTTTCGGCCTGTCTCGGCTGGTCCCCCACATAGTGGACGAAAGGTCGCTCCAGATGCCTCGTAGCCGGGTGGGCCAGTGTATCGGCGAAGGCCTTCAAGATGGCCAAATCTGTCGAGCCTTCGAGGTAAAGCACCCAACCCGTTTGCTCTGCCTGGTAGTATTGGTCGTAGCCAATTTCTTTGAGTGCTTTGAGAACCTGACTGCCCCGGTCGTCAATGCGGTGCGGCTTACCCACAAAGGCGATCACCACATCCCTATCGGCGGCTTCATTCAGCACAATCTCGGAGTGGCTGGCGGCGATGATTTGACCTCCCTGTTCGCGGGCAACGTCGGTGATAAGGTGATAAATCTGACGCTGGCGGAGAATTTCCAGATGGGCATCGGGTTCATCCAGAAGCAACACAGCGCCAGGATTGGCATAGAGATAGGCCAGGAGGAGCAAGGTCTGTTGTAACCCCCGGCCGCTAGAGGATAGGTCCAGTCGTACACCCGATAGGTCCCGGTACGTCATTGTAATCTCGCCTCGTTCGGGGATGTATTCAGGTCTATCCAGGTCTACACCAAACAAGCTTTTGATGTGGCTGTGCAGTTTTTTCCACAGCACTTCCTGGCTTCTGTCTTCTACCAGCCGATAGCACAGGTTTCTCAGGACTTCGGCCGTTCGCCCCTCACCGATGCGCACGTTGATTGCCCCGGGATCCAGGCGCGTCTCACTGGCAGCCAGGCCAGACATAGGAGGCAAAAAGGCAACCTGGGCTTTTACAGCTTCTTCTGGCACCGACATCCGATTTGGGTCTTTATCGTCAGAGAGACGAAGGGGACGGCAGTAAATGGATTCCTCATTGGCATAGTCAAATTCCATCCCACACGTCCAGGACCTGCCTTCTGTGACTCCTTCCACCTCCACATCAATACGGATGTTGCGAGTCCGGGGCTTGCCGCTAACGTGCTGAACATCGCGCACGTGGAGATTGTGCCACAGAAGATTTGCATTGGGGACAGGGATGGCGATAATGTCTCGCCGGTTGATCGTAACGCCAGGTCGTTTTCGAGGCACACTCTCCCCAATACCCCGTTTCTCGACCCATCGCTTTACGCCAATATCCCAGAGCGCGAGAGCTTGCAACCCAGCTGTTTTACCCGAATTATTGGGGCCGATCAACACGACAGGGCTACCTAATTCGATATCGACCTCTCTAAATCGCTTGAATTTGCGGATAACCAACTTTGTCAGCATAGCAGACTCCTTAACACCGTCGTCAGGAAAGGCATAGTGATGAAACCCTATGATTCCTTTCGCCCTGGTGATGTTTCGTATCTGGCAACAGACTCGGCCA
>JBHHXL010000550.1:0-2689 GCA_046757065.1 Anaerolineae bacterium | reverse complement strand
GGACGGCGCTTCTCACGGAAGGCGCGCAGGCCCTCCTGGTGATCCTCGGTTTTGATCAGGACGCTCTGGGCCAGGCTCTCCAGAAACAGGGCCGAGGCCTTATCGGTTTCGGTTGCGGCCAGCAGCAGGCGCTTGACCAGCCCCAGCGATTGGGGCGCGCGCTGCAGCAGCTTGCGGGCCAGGGCCTGCGTTTCGGCCAGCAGGCTCTCGTGTGGGACAACGCGCGAGACCAGGCCGATCCCCCGCGCCTCCTCGGCGGAGATGAACTCCCCCATAAAGATCAGCTCCTTGGCCCGGGCCAGGCCGACCAGTTTGACCAGGCGCACCGTGCCCCCGTGCCCCGGGATCAGGTTGAGGAAATTTTCCCGGAAGCCGAAGCGGGCCCGGTCCGAGGCGATTCGCAGGTCGCAAGCCATCGCCAGTTGTTGGCCGGCCCCGGTGGCCACGCCGTTGACGGCGGCGATGACCGGCTTCTCCAGCGTTTCCAGCAGGTTGAAAAACTCGGTCAGGTGATGGCCGTGTGCCCGAAATTCGGGGGTAAGCCAGTCTCGCTCAAAATGGCCGATGTCCCCCCCGGCGGAGAAGGCTTCGTCGCCAGCGCCGGTGAAGATGACGACCTTGACGGCGCTATCGGTCAGCAAGTGATCGCCCAGGGCGCGGAAATCGCGGCGCATAGCCATGTTGATGGCGTTGCGGGCCTCGGGCCGGTTGAGGGTGACGGTGGCTACCCCATCGGTCAGGTCGTAGTGCAGGTGGGTGAATTCCATAAGCGATGTGTTGCAGGTAGCAGGCAGTAACTCTGATCACTTGCTACTTGCTACTTGTTCCCCCTCATCCTGCCACTTGCACCATTCGAAGGCGCTGTGGCAGTTAAAGCAATAATATTGGCAAACCAGCAAGAACTGGCCGAAGAGAGACATAAACTCCGTCTTGTCCGAGCCGCAAAAGGCGCACGGCGGGTGGTCCGGCAAGTCGGGCGGTTTGGTGTTGAGCAGGTCTTTGAGCTTGGCCATCGCCTACACCGAAAGCAGATGCCGGGCCAGTTCTTCGGGCGCGGAGAAAAAGGGCGAATGGCTGGTGTCCATCGAGATCACTTTTTCACACGGCAAATTGGTGTACATCCTCTTTTGAATCGAGGGGGAGATGGCCCTGTCCTGCAAACATTCGATGTAAACCCGAGGAATCCGGCCAAAATTCTCGGCGGTGGTGTGGACCGGGGTGCCAAAGGGCGCGGCAGATTGCGGAACCAGCAGCGATTTGGCCCGGGCCACATCTTCATCAGAACAATCGGCGTAGAAGGCCGGCTTGATGCCCTCATCCCTCACCGTGGCAAAGCTTTCATCCTCGGCCATAATCAGATTGGGCAGCACCAGCGCTTCCGTATCCTCCTGAGCGTATTGAAGCAGGAACTCCCCGTCTTGTAGCAGAAATGCGGTCAGGTAGACCAGGGCCTTGATATTGCCGGGGCAATTCTCAGCCGCCTGGGTGATGGCCAGGCCGCCCATACTGTGGCCGACCAGAATCACCGGTTCGGATTGGGCGTTGACCACCTGGCAGACCCGATCGGCGTAAGCTTGCAGGGTAACTTCGGACGTGGGTGTTTTGTCTTTGCCGTGACCGGGCAGGTCGGGCGCTTCTACTTTGTGTCCCTCCTTCTCCAAAAGCGGAACAACCTTGTCCCAGCACCAGCCTCCGTGCCAGGCGCCATGAATCAACACGTAAGTGCTCACGATCTTTTCTCCTTTCAGCCACATTTGATCTGGGTGTGTTTCATTTCAGTTGAAGAGATGGAGTCCAAGGCTTGCCTTGCCCTTTGCACTCCCTGCGGTCGCAAAGTTTGCACCCCAGTTACCAATATCTCAACTCGTTTGAAACACACCCATTTGATTTGGTAAACGAGTCGAATCCAAAATCAGTTGAGTCTGCGGGTCCTCGCATCCCAGCGGTCCCAAGGCAACTCCGCCGTGATCTGCCAGCGGTCGTCAGCTCCGTCGTAGGCCAGGGGTAGGTCGTAGCCCAGCTCTTGCAACAGGGGCCCGACGCGAGCCAGGAATTTCTGGCGGAGCGTATCCACGTCGTCGCAGATCAGCCCTTCATCCAGGGCATATTTCTGGAACGGCTCCCCCGGTTGCCCCAGCCAGCAGATCACCTCCGGCCAGATGCGGCGCAGGCTGGCCTCCAGCTTCAGCCGGGCCGGGTTGTCCGCTTTGGAGAGAGAGCGCAGCCAGGTCGCGCCGTACATAGCGTGGAAGCGTTCCTCCTGCAAGATTTTTGCGGCCCGCTGCCTCAGCGGCTCAAAGACGGACTGGCGGGCGGCTTCAAAGATGACGGACAGCGCCTGATCGAAGAGGTAATTGGCGGCCACGAAATCGGTCCAACTGGCGAAGGGTTCGTCCAAAAAGGTGATGTTGATCAGGTCATCGCGGTCCGCCTCTTTTTTGAGGACCGGCGGCGCATCGGGAAAGGTGCGAAAGAGGGGGTAGATGCTGCGAGCGTGCCCCAATTCATCCTGGGTCATAGCCGCCGCGGCCACGGCGGCTTCCAGCAAGGGGGCGCTGTTGGTCCACTCGGCGTAGCGTTTGCCCAGCACGTACTTGTTGTCCGCCAGTTGCAGCAACAGGTTCAGCAACACGCCCTGGGTTTTAGGGGCGAGATCGTTCGGGTCCGAAGTAGGGATTTTGGATTTTGG
>JBHHXL010000549.1:0-2701 GCA_046757065.1 Anaerolineae bacterium | reverse complement strand
GGCCACCCCCACGCGCCTGGCCCCAGAGGCCACCGCCACCCCAACAACCCCGGCCATCGCCCAGGCTTCCCTGGAACCGACCGGGGAGGCAGCGACGGAAGAAAGGCCCGCCGAGGCCACGGCCACCGCCGGGGTTGAAGAAACGACCAGCCTTGAAGCGACGCCTGTTGAAGCCACGGCCGAGGAAACCCCAACCCTGTCTAGCGCCCCAACGCCCGCCGAGGCCAGCGTCCCAACCCCGGAGGCATTGCCGGATTACGCCTCTCGCGACCAGCCGTTAGGACGCGGGCAGGAGGCTTTGGGAGGGCGACTCTTCTTCCCGGTCTACGACGAAGCCAGGGGAACCTATAACATTTTCCAGGCCAACGCCGACGGCTCCGGCCGCCGGCTGGTTCAGACCGAAGCCAGCCAGCCCAGCCTGAACGATGCCGGCGATTTGATCGCTTTTCGCTCCTGGCAGGCGGATCGGCGCGGCTTGATCTCGCGTCCCCTGAGCGGCGGCGATCCCTGGCGTTTCGTCATTTTCTTCGAGGCGGCCCGTCCTATCTGGGGGGCAGGTAACGAGTTCTTCCTCTACCACTCCCGCGAAAGCGGGGAGATTCCGGCCATTTACCGCACCGTTGGCGAAATCGGGGAGGTGCTGCGGCGCGACGGGGCGCCTATTCAGGGCGAATCGCCGGACTGGCTGCCGGATGGCCGCTTTGTCTATCGAGGCTGTTTTAACGGCTGCGGCCTGATCATCAGCAACCTCGATGGGTCCTTCCCGGTGATGTTGACCACCCACGCCAGCGACACCGCGCCCGCCGTCTCGCCCGACGGCTCGCAGATTGCGTTTATGTCCCAACGCGACGGCAACTGGGAGGTGTACGTGATCGACGTCGATGGGCAAAACCTGACCCGCCTGACCAACGAGCCGGAAAACGACGGCCTGCCAACCTGGTCGCCGGACGGCAATCACGTCGCTTTCGTCTCGGATCGGGACGGCGAGTGGGAGATGTGGGCGGCTACCCCCGGCGGCGAGGACCCGCGGGTGCTTTTCCCTCTGGGCGGCCCTATCGATGGGGTTGTGCAGGTGGACGTGGCCAACTCTCGCGGCTGGACGGAAGAACGTATCGATTGGGTGCCCTGAATGGGGCGCGGCACGCTCGTTCGCAACGTACAAATCTTCGTCGCTGCCGTCTCCCTGGCCTTGATTGTGGGGGGGCTGGTTACCTTGAGCCTGCCGGGGCCTTCGGCCCGGCTGTCGCTGGTGACGGCCACGCCCACCTCGACGCCCACCCCCTCCGCCACCCCAACGGCGACGGCCACCGCCACCCAGACCCCAACCGCCACCCCAACTTCGACGGCCACGCCGACGCCCTCGCCGAGCGCCACCTCCACAGCCACGGCTACCCCCTTCCCGACGGAGACTCCAACTTCGACGGCGACGGCGGCAGCGATGGTCGGCGCGCCCGCTGCGACGGGCACGCAAGCGCTCACCGCCACCCGGCCATCGACCCCCGAACCGACGCCCAGCCCGACCCTCACCCCGACCCCGGTCCCGCGCACCGTGCAGGCCACCGGTCTGCCGGATTACACGCAGGCCGGGGAGCATTTCTGGTTCACCCGGCCCTTCACCGAGGCCCATTTCACCTGGGGAAGCTGGTATTATCCCTTTGGCACCAACGCGCAGGGGCAGTATTTGTGGCACCACGGCATCGACATCGAAAATCCCCTGGGCACGCCGGTGCAGGCCGTGGGGGATGGGGTGGTGGTTCACGCCGGGCCTGACTTAGAGCGGGTGCTGGGCCTGACCCCCAATTTCTTCGGCCAGGCAGTGATGATCCGTCACGACCAGCTCTGGGACGACCAGCCGGTCTTTTCCCTGTACGGCCACGTCTCGAAGGTTCTGGTGGAGGAGGGCCAGCACGTTATGGCCGGCCAGGTCATCGCCGAGGTTGGGCAGGAGGGGGTGGCCCTGGGGCCGCATCTGCACCTGGAGGTTCGCTTCGGGTCAGCGGGGTATTGGGAAACGCGCAACCCCGACCTGTGGATCCGCCCCGACCCCGGCTATGGCGTTATCGCCGGGCGGGTCATCGATGTCGAGGGTTATTACGTGCCGCAGCAACTCATCACCCTCCACCGGGCCAGCGAGCCGGACCGCTTCTGGCGGCAGACGTGGACCTACCCCGACAACGAGATCAGGTTCGATCCGGCCTGGGGCGAAACCTTCACCTTCAGCGACGTGCCCGCCGGCCGGTACCTGGTCAAGACTCACTTCGACGGGCGCTTCTACTCGCAGCCGATCACCGTCACCAACCAGGCCACCACCTTCGTCCCCTTCGAGGGCCTGCCCCCGCCGGCCCCGACCCCGACGCCGGCCCCGTCCGCGACACCCACCCCCGGCCAGGAGACGGCTCCGTCCCCCACGCCCGAAGCAGTGCCACCAGCGGAAGATGCGACGGCCACGCCGTCAGGGTGAAATAGAGAGGCCTTCTCAGGTGCAATGCTTTTCAAACACCTGCACTGCGACCGCCACGCGCAAGCGGAGCAGGCGCAGGTGTGAGGTTGTCCTGTTGTTTGGAATAGGATTCTCAGCGGATGGCTGCGCCGGGCGGATTAACGGATAAACTCCGCACACGAGGGCATCCGCTAATCCGCCAGGCCGAAGGCCATCCGTTGATAATGGTCTTTGTGCTGCTTATTTGAACGGCATTGATCT
>JBHHXL010000548.1:0-2716 GCA_046757065.1 Anaerolineae bacterium | reverse complement strand
GGGAGTCGGCGACAGCCAGAACACCTTCCATCGGAAGATTCTAACATGAAGCCTCCTGAAAGACAAGATGTGCCTCTCTCCACAGACCTGTCCATCATCATCGTCAACTGGAACACGCGCGACCTGCTGGCGCAGTGCCTGGAATCGATCTGGCAGAACGTTTCAACGTTCGAACGTTCAAACGTTGAAACGTTCGTCGTCGACAACGCCTCGACCGACGGCAGCGCCCAAATGGTGCGCGAGCGCTTCCCCTGGGTGCGGCTGATTGAGAACGCGGAAAATGTAGGCTTCGCCCGGGCCAACAACCAGGCCATCCGGGCAAGTTCGGGTCGATACGTGCTGTTGCTGAACCCGGACACGGAGGTCCGGCCCAGCGCGCTGGAAAGGCTGGTCCGCTTTATGGAGGCCACTCCCCAAGCGGGGGGGGGCGGGCCGCGGCTGCTCAATCCGGACGGATCGCTCCAGCCCTCGTGCCACCCGGCCCCAACGCTAACCCGCGAACTGTGGCGGTTGTTTCACCTGGACGCGCTGCGGCCCTACGCCCTGTACCCGATGGCCGGCTGGGACCCGGAGACGCCTCGCCCGGTCGAGGTGATCCAGGGCGCCTGCCTGCTCCTGCGCCGGGCGGCTTTGGAGCAGATAGGCTTGTTGGATGAGGGTTACTTCATCTACTCCGAGGAGGTGGACCTGTGCTATCGCTTGCGGCGGGCCGGCTGGCGGCTGTACTGGCTGCCGGCGGCCCGGGTGGTGCATTACGGCGGGCAGAGCACCCAACAGGTGGCCGCCGAGATGTTCTTACGTCTCTACCGGGGCAAGCTGCTCTACTTCCGCAAGAACCACGGGCGGCTGGCAGCCCAACTTTACAAACTGATCCTGCTGGCCGCCGCCCTGGCCCGGCTGGCGCTCGCGCCCCTGGCCTGGCTGGAGCGGTCGCCCCGGCGCCGGCGGCATCTGGCCCTGGCCGGGCGCTACGGGCGCTTGCTGCGGGCTCTGGCCGGGTTTTGAGGGGGGCGGCTATTTACTGTCAGCGGGTGCCGGCGAAGGGTCCAGGAGGTTGATACCATCCTGGCGGATGTTGCGATAGAGCAAAGTTTGCAATTCCTCCAGTTTGCGCCAGTGGGCCTGGCTCCAGACGCGGGTGGAAAGATAGATGTCGTGCTCCAGCCAAAGCTCAACCGCCAGGTAGCGGATCTCTTTCCGCACCTCTGGGTCGGCCCTGGACATCACCAGCAGCACATCCATATCAGAGTCCGGTTTAGCTTCGCCCCGGGCTCTGGAGCCGAACAGCAGGGCGGACAGGAGTTGTCCATCAAACCGTTGGCGCACCCTTTCTACAAATTCCAGGGCTACCTGCCGTTCTTTGCCCGTCAGACGGTCAAAACGGTTCACTCGAGCCTCCCTCATCGCCCACCTGCCTGACGAAGGTATCGTTCGGCCCGCTCAACAAAACGCTGCGCATCGCGCAATACGTCTTCGGCCAGCGTTCGCTCGGCTGTAAACGTGATGTCGTAATCGCTGTCGAGGCGGGAGTCGAAAGCATAGCCCAACATCCTGGCGTATTTGGGGCGGATGCTATCTGCCGGCGCGGGTTGTCGGCGCTGCGAAGGGGCTGGCCAGGCGTCTGGGGGTGTGGGAAAAAGTTATCGGGGTTAACTTGGGCGATATAGATATCTATCTGATCGACTGTGGTCAAGGTCGCCATTTCGAGCCGGGTCGCCGTGGTCACCTGCACACGACGAGCCTCTTGTAGATTAAGGTCTAACCTATGAGCCACGTCGGGCGTGATGATCGTGTACTTGGCTAAGGCTATGGGCTACCAAACGTCCCCGCTGTGGGTGGTGACCATCTTCTTCTCCTAGGTGTTCGCCAAAGGCCGATATAAGCCCCTGGCCGGTCCTATTCATCAGCCAGTCGTGTTGCTACAAAGTCCACGGCCTCTCCGGCCAGGTCAGCCGCATCTGTGGCCGCTTGCCGGGTGTAGACGTCGGCGGGAATGCCATCGGGCAGGCCGTTGGGATAGCGGGTTGGGATGTAATAGCCGTCCAGAATGCTCCACGAGCGCGCCTGCGTTCGAAATTCAGGTTCAAAGCTCGCCGCCGCCGCACACAGGCGCTCGACCGAGTGGCCGAGGACGATTTCCTCACCCTGGGCGTAGAGGAAGGCCTTCAGGGCCTTCTCTGCCACCTGTTGAGCCAGAAAGCAGGCCAGGTGGTAAGCGCCCTGCTCGGCCAGGTGGCGGGCCCAGCGTAAGTCTTCCTGGGCCTGGCGCAGCCAGCGCCGGCCCTCCTCAAGGGGCTTGTTTCTCATAGATGACTTTCCCTTTTTCTAAGACCTGGTGGATGAAACCTCGTTCCCTGTTGCGTTCCAGTTCCTCGGGCGTGTAGACCAGCAGGTCCATGTCCACGGAGCTGGCCAGGTCGCGGTACATCTCCGCCGTGCGGGCCAGGAAATCGAGAGGCGACTCCATCACGATCAGGATGTCCAGATCGGTGAACAAGTCACAGCGGCCTTCAGCATACGATCCGAACAGGATCGCCCGCTCTACCTCGGGTTTGCGGGCCAGGGCAGCCACAATCGCTTGCAGGGCCTCCGCCAGGGCCTGCCGATGTAACTGCCGTTTGGCCGCTATCGTCCGTTCTTTCATCTCCCCCACTGCCTTTCCGGGGACTCATTGTACCACCACCGCCGGTGAGCGCCAAACCACCCGAAACGAGGG
>JBHHXL010000547.1:0-2739 GCA_046757065.1 Anaerolineae bacterium | reverse complement strand
CCTTATTTGACGGTCCACGAACGATCTGTTAGGGAATTTTGCAGACCCTCATAGCCCGGATGTGCAGAATGAACGGATTTGGACGTCTTAATCCGAAAATTCTGGTAATCCGGGCTATGAATCGGCTCATAATCCAGGCTAGAGGGTACAGTCCCGTGGACATTTCAACCTCACATCGCCCAAGGTATCCGATATTATGTCTACCTAGAAACAGATCGTTCGTGGACCGCTTATTTGACATCCCTTCAGACTTCAGTTTTCGCTCTTTGAACGGCGCAACCAGAATATCAATGACAGTCAGACTATAGGCGACTCATACAGCCGGCGAACCAATTGGGCCTTCATTTCGTAGCGGGGTAGCGTTCCCGGTGGAACCAACTCTACGTCAGCGCTAAAGATGAGTTTATCACGCAGGGTGGTTTCGATTTCACGCTTCAGTTCGGCCAAGTTGGACACTGCCGGACCGTGCTCGATTTCGATCTTTAAGGGTGGCTCGACGCGGGGGCCGGGCCGGTCGAGCAAAATTTGAATCTCGCCGGTGGTGCGCGGGCGCAGACTCATCACTATGTCCTTGATGGCCGAAGGAAAAACGTTCACCCCGCGCAGAATTAACATATCGTCGGTGCGACCGACGCAGCGCAGGCGCACGCCGGTTCGGCCACAGGGGCAGGGGTCTGTCCAGACGACAACGTGGTCGCGGGTGCGGAAGCGAACCAGGGGCACACATTCACGATCCAGGTGGGTAGCAACCAACTCGCCGGTGGCTCCTTCTGTAAATTCTATCGGCTCCCCACTGTCGGGCTCAACCAATTCCAGCAACATCAAATCTGGGGCCAGAAAGTGCATGCCGGCTTTCTGGTCGCACTCGGCGGCGTAGACCGGGATGAGATCGGCATTGCCAATGCCTTCGGTCAGCGTACAGCCCCAATCCTCTTCGATACGGCGGCGGATGGCCGGAACTCCAGCGCCCGGTTCCGCCCCACTCTGAATCCGGGTGATGCCCAGGCTGTGGGGATCAATTCCCATCCGTTCGCGGGCATACTCGGCCAGATAAGTGGCATACGAGGGGGTGCAGGTGAGCATGTTAGCTCTTGTATCCCTGATCGAGTTTAGCAACCGGTCTGAAGCGCCCGTGCCGATTGGAATGAAAGTGGCTCCAATCTCCTCGATGGCATCGTGTAAGGGTAACCCGCCCACAAAGAAGCCCAGTCCAAAACCCATCACCACCACGCTGTCGGGTCGCACACCCTGAGACCAGTAGACCCGGGCCACGCTCTGGACCCAGCCGTCCCGGTCGTTAGCGGTAATGCCGACGTAACTGGGCCGCCCGGTTGTGCCGGAGGAGGAATGGATGCGAATGATGTTCTGAGGCGAGGCGGCCTGGTGGCTACCCAGGGGGGGCGCTTCGGCCTGGCTTTCACGCAGTTCATCTTTGGTGGTAAAGGGAAAGGCGGCCAGGTCTTCCAGATGCCGGATGGTCGAGGGACTCGCGCCCGCCGCATCGAACTTGCGCCGGTAGAAGGGCGAGCAGGCATAAACGTAGGCCAGTTGGCGTTGCAGCCGGGATAGTTGCAACCGGCGTATATCGTCGTGAGGCATTGTCTCCATTTCTTCATCGTAGTAGCGAGGATAAGGCATAGTTTGCTCCTACACTGTAAGTAACGACCACCGACCATTGACCCATTCGACAGGCTCAGGGCAGGCCGCCGACCGCCGATTAGTACCCTGGGAGTCGAGGCTTCAGCCGGTCAGTTTGCCGGAAGCTCTAACTGCCTGACGCAAGTTAGCCACCAACGGGCGTAGCTCCTTGGCTTCGATCTCATAAGGAATGTTGCCGGCGGTGGTGATGAGGATGCAGTTTTGATTTTGTAGCCGGAGAACGGTTTCGGCAGGCAGGGAGGACGGCCCGGTCACCGGAAGCGCCAGCCCGTAGGGGCCTTCCGGCAGCGATTCTGTCTCCGGCAACTGGGCCAACTCTGCTGCCGGCAGGCAGGGAATGGCCCCCTGCGCGGCGATCTCCGGCCACTCACCAACCCCACGGCGAATTGTTAGCAACACCGGCAGAGCTTCGTGAAAGCGGGTCACGTTGCAGATTGTCTCAATCATAGCCAGCCATTGGGAGCGAACCGGATTATCTGCCGGGGGTGGTTCGGCCTCAACCAACAGAATCAAGTCGGCCCCGGCTTCGCAGACGGCCCGGGCGGCCTGGAGCGTGGCCCCACCCGCAGCCGCGAGAGAATCCGCCACCGATGAAGGCCCATCGGTGGCGGATGGGTCGGTCAGGTATTTGACCGTGGTGAATAGGCCGGGCAAGGCCACCGCCAGCGCTACCCGGCCGCGTAAGACAATCCGTAACCGATGGACGACTTCCAGCATAATCGGCACCCGGCCCAGGGTGGTGACTTCGACCGGCGTTAACTGGAGGGGGGGGCTGGTTATCTGCGGCAAACCGGTCTCCCACTCCACCCCGGCTCCCAGCGCCTCGGCGATGAGGGTTTGGTCTGCGTAGCAAACCAGCGCGTCACAACGCAGCGGGCCTTGCAGTTGGCGCAAGCCATTGGCAATCTTGGTTGGGTTGGTATAGAACTGCTGCGGCGAAAGCCCGGCGACCTTCGCCGCTGCCGCAAAGATCAACGGCATAAAGATGGGCCGGGGTGGTTGCTGGCCACCACGCGCCAGGGCTTTAACCAGTTCTTGCACATGTACTCCTAATCTGGACGAGCCGGAATTAGAAAAAAG
>JBHHXL010000546.1:0-2740 GCA_046757065.1 Anaerolineae bacterium | reverse complement strand
GGGATTGGGGATTGGGGATTGGAGATTGGAGATTAGTTGACCCGTTAACTATGGAACCTTGATCCCCGATCCCTGATCCCTGATCCCCGATCCCCGATCTCCCCTACAGAACCCCCAGCAGTTCGTAGACCTGTTCCGCCTCTGAGCGGCCTTTTAACTGCATCAGCCTGTAGGGAACGGCGTTGACCCGGTCGGCCACGCGCCGGAAGGCATCTTCACTAAGAAGGATGCGACCGCCGGGCGAATTCTCTTGCAGGCGCTTGGCCAGGTTCACGGCGTCGCCGACGGCGGTGTAGTCCATTCGAGCCGCCGTGCCGATGTTGCCCACCACCACCTCCCCAACGTGGATGCCAAGCCCAAAGGTCAAACCCCGCGATTCGGCCACCTGCTGGTGGTAGTCGGCGATGGCTTGCTGCATCGCCGCCGCCGCCCGGACGGCCCGCAAGGCGTGGTCCGGTTGCTCCAGGGGCGCGTTGAAAATCGCCATGACCGCATCCCCCATAAACTTGTCCAGCGTGCCTTCGTAGGTCAAAATCGACTGGGCGGCGATGGACAGGTATCGGTTCAAAATCTCCACCAGGTCTTCGGGCGCGAGCTTCTCGCTGAAGGCGGTGAACCCCCGCACATCGGCAAAGAGAATGGACACCTCCTGGCGAGAGCCGCCGAGTTGCAGCTCCGCCGGGTCGGTCGGCAGCCGGTCAACCACCGCTGGCGAGACGTATTTGCGAAACATATCCTGTACCGCCCGCAACCGCTTCGTTTCGGTACGATCATCCACGACGATGGCCACACCCTGGGTCCTGGAGCGACCATCCTTCAGCGGGGCCAGGCTCATGCTCAACTCAACCCGCCCACGTCCGGGCAAATCCGGCGAAATTTCGTAACGGTTGTAGTCGTTTTCGTGATCGATCACATCGCGAATGAGCAACGGCAAAGCCGTATTTGACAAAGGCAGAAATACCTCCTCAAACGCTTTGCCCAGATTGCCATTCGCCCGGATGTCTAGAATCTCCTGGGCAGCCCGGTTCAGCATCGTTACCTGCCCCTCGACATCGGTCGTAATGACCCCGCTGCCAATGCTGGCAAAGACGTTATCCATCAGATTCTTGATGCGAGTGGTCTCTTGCAAGTTGTGTTGCAAGCTATCGAATAGTTGAGCGTTAGCCAGGGCAATGGCCGTTTGCGCGGCCAGGGTCGAAAGCACGTTTTGATCCTGCACGGTGTACGGGCGTCTGGAAAGTTTGGGGCCGAGCGCGATCAAGCCGATCAGTTTCCCATTGCGATGAATGGGCACGAATATCTCGAATCCCAGCCCCTTTAACAGCAAACGCTCGGTCTTATCGACCTGCCTGAACTCCGGCGCGACGTCGATGGTGTATTGATCCAGAGGCCGGCTGGTTTGCATGAACCGGTCGGTTAGAGCCGTGCCTCTGCCCAGGGCAAAACTTTGGGGCCATTCATCGCCGGGAGGCTTAGGCATAATTCGAAAATAGAGGTGCTCTTTGTTCTCTTTTTCCACCAACAACAACGCTTTTCTATCGACCAGGAAGGTTTTGCCAAGATGTTGCAAGACCAGGCGAACCAGGTCTGTCAGGTCGAGCACGTTGTTTACCGCCTGGCTGTAAGACCGTACAACGCGACGCTCATCGTAAATTCGACCCAGCAGCAAGCGGTTGAGCAACCGTTGCAGGTAAAGGCGCATCGGCGGGAAAGTAAAGGTCAGCAACAGGGCCGCGGCTGCGGAGCTGAGCAGACCGCTCCAGATAAACTGCACGGCGTAAATCGTCAGCAAGTAGATGGTGACGGTAAAGATGGTGAGGATGACAAAACTCAGCGTCTTGCGCAACGTGGTCGAAATGTCGGGCAGGTTTTGCCTGATAATGATATAGGTGAAAATGGCTGCGCCGGTCCAGTGGACGAGCAAGCCCGCGTCCTGGGCGGGCTGGGCCCTGCTCAAATATAGCACCTGTCCCCCGGCCAGACCCAGTATCGCCATCAAAAGGTATTGAATGCGATTGCGATGACGCGGGCTTTGCGTGAGTGCATAGGTATACAACGCGGTGAAGGCGGCCAGACCGATGAAGGTCCCCCAGGTAAATGTGCCAAGGAACAACATCAGGTGGCGAGTGGTCAACCCCGAACCGCCCCAGGGCAGGCTGGCCGGCCCCATCCCATCCAAGAGGGCCATTAGCAGCAGCACAAGCCCGATCACGCCCCAGGGCCAGCGCGGATGCTCTTCGATTTGCAGAAAGGCCCGAACCGACAACCAGAGCAAGAAACTGGCGGGGGCCAGACCGTACAGGTACACAAATTGCCCAACCAGTTGGCCGTTGAGGGGCCAGATATCGTAGGCCCGCAGAACCAAACCGGCGTGCCACAACACGGTTACCAGGAGATAAAAGACAAAAAAGGCCGCCGCCGTTTCCTGGAGCCTTTTCTTCAGAACCAGATACAGGCACAGGATGATATTGGTCAGCGTCGCAGCAACGGGAATGATTGCCCGGACTACAAACGGCATAATTAGCTAGACTCCTTGCATCCCTAAGAGGCTGTCTGAAAAGTATTTGACGGGGCAAGGTGACCGGCACTTTTGCGATTAACTTCGTGAAATTCGGCCCTATTCTGCCCTGGGTTTGAACGTTTTTAAGTGCCGGTCACCTGAAACCCGACTTTTCAGGCCGTCTCTAAGGTAAATAGCTTTTCATTTTTTTCCAAGAAACATCCTGCAAAAATGACAAGT
>JBHHXL010000545.1:0-2771 GCA_046757065.1 Anaerolineae bacterium | reverse complement strand
TCAATTAACTTATCCGTCAGGTGAGGAAGATCGGGCCAGGTGTTATACCGGGGTCAATTCGAGCCCGCAGCCGGCGCAAAATGTGTCCGCGGATTGAACCGAGTGGCCGCATCCGGGGCAAATGGGACCCAGTTTGGTCCCGCAGCCGGCGCAGTACAACGCGCCGGGGCGGATGGACCAGCCACAGGCCGGGCAGGCCTGGTCTGGGGCCGGGGGTCTCCCGTCTCCATTAGGGGCCAGGCCAGCACGGACGGCCAGGGCCTCGGCCTCAATACCGGCGTCGAGTTCGGCTTCGGCCGCCGCCTGCGCTTTATCCAATTCGGCCAGGATGCCCGCGGCCTGGGCCAGCATCGCCTGCCGCAACGGGCCGTAGTCCGCCTCGACCACCTTGCCGGTGGCGTGGTCAAAGTCCAGGTCGCGCAGGGCAGTCAAGACCGCTTCGCGTTGCCTGACCAGGGAGTCAGATCGATCCATTCCGGCCGGGCCAGCTTTTGCCCCGGCTTCAGCCTGAGCATCCCTTTCCTGTTTCCACCAAGGCCAGGCGATAAAGACCGCCATCGCGCCGGTGACGATGATGCCCAAGGTTATGGCGGCGACATCCATTGTCCGGCTTCCTTTCAGCTTGCCAGGTTAGAAGCGGGCTTCGATTTCCCGTTCGATGCGGTCTAGCAACTCCGGCGACACCCCGGCCGGGCCGAGCCTCGCCTCGGCCACGCCCGCCGCCGGCGGCAGGCGACGGGCTTGCCACCCCCGCAGCAGTCGCCATAGGATGAGGCCGCCCCCGGCCAGGCCGAGGACCGGCAAGAGCCAGACCAGGCTCGTGAAGCCGCGAGCCGGGGGTTGGGCCAGAACCCCGGGGCCGTAGTTGGCCGCGAAGTAATCCAGGATTTGCGCTTCCGTCCAACCCTGGCTCAATTGCTGGCGGATGAGGGCTCGCCAATCCTTACAAGCCTGGGTGGGGCACACGTCCAGAGGCGTGTTCTCGCACACCGGGCAATACAGTTTTTTGGCGATGGCGTTCACCTGGTCATCGCTGACCGGGCTCTGGGCCGACACCGCCCCGGCCAGCCAGGTCAGCGCCAGGAGCAGGCCGAGCAACACGAGCCATAATTTCATCCGAACACCCCCGCTCCGGATCGGGCCGGTCGCCGGACCGCTGCCCACGACGGGGCCGCCTCCCGGCCTGGCCAGGCGGCAAAGAGCGTGCCGGCGATCAGGGCCAGCCCGCCGCCCCAAATCCAGTTGACCAGCGGATTGAGGTAGACCTTGAAGGTGGCCCCCTCGGGCCCAACCTCCTCCCAGGCCACCAGCAGGACGTACACATCCTCCCCCGGCCGGCTGAACACGGCCGGGATGCTGAGCGGCTGGCCGCTGCTGAGGAAGAAATCCTTGTGCGGCCGCAAATGCCGCAGGAGCTTGCCATCCCGGTAAAGGCTGACCTGGGCCTCGGTCACCTGGCGGTCGCCCCCTTCCAGGGCGTACTGGCGCAAGGTCTCGTAGGTCAGGGTGTAGCCTCCCAAATGCAGGCTTTCACCCGGGCGGAGCAGGCCCTGCGTCTCCTGCTGGAAGAAGTTAGTGCCGACTACGCCCAGGGCGATCATGACCACCCCCAGATGGACCCCGTAGCCGCCGTAGCGCCGCCGGTTGCGCAGTAGCAGGTAGACCAGGGCTACGGCCGGGTTCTCGCCGTGCCGCATGCGGGCCTTAATCCCCTTGCCGAACTCCCCCAGCGTGGTCAGGCCGACGAAGGCCACCAACCAGTAGCCCAACAGCGCCCCCACCGGGCGGACGCCGGTCAGGAAGAGACCACTGGTGATGGCCGCTGCCAGGACGAAGGGCAGCCACAGCGCCCGCCCCAGGCGGGTCGCCGACTGCCGCCGCCAGGCCAGGAGGGGGGCCACGCCCATCGTCAGTACCAGGGCGGCGAACAGCGGGCCGTTGACCTTGTTGTAAAAGGGTGGGCCGACGGTGATCTTCTCCCCGGTGACCAGTTCGCTGACCATCGGGAAGATCGTGCCCCAGAAGGTGGCGAAGGTGATGCCCAGAAAGAGCAGGTTTTGCAGCAGGAAGACCGCCTCGCGCGACAGCAGGGAATCCAGCTCGTTGTCGCTTTTGAGGGTCTTCAACCGGTCGAACAACAGGAACAGCGAGGCCAGGAAGGTGAGGCTGATGAAGGCAAAGAAGGCCGGGCCAATGGCCGACCGGGCGAAGGAGTGGACCGAGGAGATGACCCCGCTGCGGGTGATGAAGGTCCCGAACAGGACCAGGCTGTAGGTCAGGATGATCAAGATCATATTCCAGACCTTGAGCATGCCCCGCCTCTCCTGGATCATGACCGAATGCAGAAAGGCGGTGCCGGTCAGCCAGGGCATAAAGCTGGCGTTCTCGACCGGGTCCCAGCCCCAGTAGCCGCCCCAGCCCAGGACGTCGTAGGCCCAGCGCCCGCCCAGGATGAGGCCGATCGACAGAAACAGCCAGGCCACCAACGTCCAGCGGCGGGTGGTCCGGATCCAGGTATCCTCCCCCCCGCGGCCGGTGACCAGGGCGGCGATAGCGAAGGCGTAGGGGATGACGAAGCCGACAAAACCCAAATAGAGGGTCGGCGGGTGGCCGATCATGCCCGGATGCCGCAGCAAGGGGTTCAGCCCCTGGCCGTCGTAGGGTATCGCCGGAACGGCCCCGGCCGGTTGCCAGACCGATTGGACCACCTCCTCGCCCAGAAACCACAGCCGCTCGAAGGGGTTGGCGATGAACAGGGACACCCCCTGGAA
>JBHHXL010000544.1:0-2776 GCA_046757065.1 Anaerolineae bacterium | reverse complement strand
TGTCTGAACTCTGTTCTCTCAACGAATCTCTGGAACCAGACCTGGGTGCTGAGCACACCCATCAACAGCGGCCCCAGGTTGGGTTGCCCGGCGCGGTGCGCTCGCCGCAGCCCTGCCACGGCCTCCGGCTGAAAAAGACCGGCGCGGCGGATGGCCGCCGGCGAGAGGGCGGCTTCGGCCCACTCCGGCAGGCGTTCGGCCCGCAGCCAGCCGGCATAGGGCGCGGCCAGCCCCTTTTTGGGCCGGGCGCGGGTAGCTTCCGGCAGAATGTCGCCGGCGGCCCGGCGCAGAAGAACCTTGTCGATGCGCCCCCGGAGCTTGTAACGGGCGGGCAGGGAGGCGCAAAACTCCCACAACTTATGGTCCAGGAACGGCACGCGGGCTTCAATCGAGGCGGCCATGCTCATCTTATCGACCTCAAAATTGATGAAATCGACCAGGCGAGTGCGCGTCTCCAACCACAGCATTTGATGCAGGGGCGCTTCCGGCCCCAACTCGCGCAGCGTTGCGGCCCAGTCAGAAACGAGCGGGGGCGAGCCGTTGCGGTCCAGTTCGCTCCGGACGTCCGCCGCCAACAGCCCCGACCGGTGGCCGCTGCCGTCCACCTCCAACCAGTCCCGGTACCGCGTCGAGACGCCCCGCGCGCCACGGGCCAACACCCGCCGGGCGGCGCGGGACATCGGCAGCGGCGCGGCAGCGATGGCCCGGCGCGCGGGCGCCGGCAAGGCCAGCAAGGGGCGCACCAGGGCATCCCCCCGGTGCCAGTGATAGCCGCCGAGCAGCTCGTCCGCCCCCTCGCCGGTCAGGACCACGGTCAGGCCCGCCTCCCGGCAGGCCCGGTACAGCTTGTAGATCGGCAGGGCGGTGGCCGAGCATTGCGGTTCTTCCAGGTGGTCCATCACCCGAGGGTAATCGTCAAAGTCGGCGGCGGTGAAGTTGACGGCGTGGTGCCCGGTGCCGAGGGTCTGGGCCAAAGCCTCGGCCAGGCCCGCTTCGTCGTAAGCGGGGTCCTCAAAACCGATGGAAACGGTTTTCAACGCCCGGCTCAAATTCGCCTGAATCAAAGCCGCCAGCATCCCCGAGTCCAGCCCGCCGGACAGCAACGCCCCCAACGGCACCTCGCTCATCAGGCGCAGTTGGATCGACTCTTGCAGCAAAGCCAAAAACTGCTCCGCCGCCTCGTCTTCTGAGATTTGATAATCTTCTCGGTAATCAAGCTGCCAATATTTTCTGATCTGGAACCGGCCATTGCGGGCGATGAGGTAATGGGCCGGGGGAAGTTTGTAAACCCCCGCGAACATCGTGGCCGGCCCGGGCACAAAACCGACGGTCAGCATCGCCTCGAGCGCGGCCAGGTTGACCCGGCGCGGAAAATCGGGGCGGGCCAGCATAGCTTTGATCTCCGAAGCGAAGTGCAGCCGTCCGCGATGCACGGCGTAGTACAGCGGCTTGATGCCAAACCGGTCGCGGGCCAGCCAGAGCTGTTGCCGGCCTTCATCCCACAGGGCGAAGGCGGCCATCCCCCGCATCTTCCGCAGGGTCGCCTCCGGCCCCCAGGCTTCGTAGCCGTGCAACACCACCTCGCCGTCGTTGCGCGTCCGGGGGCGATGCCCCAGCTTTCCCAGGTCGGCCCGCAGGGCTTGATGGTTGTAGGTCTCGCCGTTGTAGACCAGGTGGGCCGAGCCCTCTTCATTGCCCAACGGCTGGCGACCCCCGGCCACGTCGATGATGCTCAAGCGCCGCACCCCCAACCCGCAGGCGCGATTCTGCGACAGGAAGATCGCCCCCTGGTCCGGCCCGCGATGGACCAGGGTTTCAACCTGGGCCGAGATTTCGGCAGATTCGATTGGCTCGCCGTTCAGGGCGTAAACGCCGGTGATGCCACACATTTCGATTTCAGCTTACGGACTTTGGACTTTGGAAGCCAGGTCGACGTTTCCTTGTTTTCCGGCGGCGGGGTAGGCGTACATCGGCGCGAAGCCGGCATAGTCGGCCGGGTTTTCGTAGTAGGGTTGGCCGCCGAGGGTCAGCCAGGCATGCCCCCCCAGGCCGCCCCCTGCTCGATCATCTTTCAAGCGCGCCCCAAAAACGATGGTCACCGGCAGGTTGGCCTCCCGCAAAAAGTAATACCGCAACAGCGAACGGCGCAGGCAAATACCCAGGGGCGAGGTCAGGTGCCAGCCGGCGACGGCATCGGCCAACCGCCGCACGGTGGCGGGTTGGAGCGGAGGCTGAGGTTGCGGCTCCGGGGTCAGTTCGGCCATCATCGCCGGCAGGGGCTGCTCGAATTGCTCCGGCAGGGCCCGGCTGAAGGCGATCATCCGCCGCAGGAGCCGCCGCTGCGACGGCGAGGCCAACGCCCGCCAGATCGTTGCGCCGTAGGTCAGCCCCCGCCGCACGCGCCTAAACAACGATCAGACCCTCGCTTTGAAACTCTGCGGCCAGTTCCAGCAGGTCAGCTTCGACCAGCGGGGCCTCCACCTCGTACTTCCCGGCGATGAGCCGGGCGCAATCGGCGATGGTCCGCTGCCCATCGAGCAGCTCCCAAAACATCGTGCCGGTGTCGTTCAACGAGAAGTACTCGCCCGTATCGACATTGATGATGATGGCCTCATCCCCCACCGTCTGGTGGGTGGCCGAGGGATGGCGTTGGGGTTTGTCGCTGGCTTGCATCTGGGACTCCTCTCCAACCGGCATTTGACAGTGAACCGCCAGCGGTTATACTAGGCGGCTGGTTGTGAATTGTACCCCGCACCTGCGCCGGGTGCAAGTTAAT
>JBHHXL010000543.1:0-2782 GCA_046757065.1 Anaerolineae bacterium | reverse complement strand
TGGCCCTATTTATTCTCCGGCCGTTCCTCGTCCGAACCCGTCTCTGCTTCAGATTGCTGTTTCAGCCGCTCAACCGCTTCGTCTGAAACGTCCAGGCCGAGCTGGATGGCCCGCTGGCGTAAGGCGTCGATCATACTGCCCGGGCTCATAATCTCCATTGGGGACGGCCCGGCGCCCGGCTGCGGCCCGGAGGGGGGCGAGGAAGGGGCAGTTCCGGCCGGGGGGGCCTGGTCGGCCAGGCGGCTGACCGCGCCGTAGATCATATCCAATCGCTGGTTCACGGTTTCGAGCTGGCGGCGTAGTTGCGCAATCTCTGCCGCAAGTTGGGCTAAGGTTATTTCTTCCGTCATAAATGCCTCCCTGCTGTCGTCAAGTGGCGGGCCAGGGCATAAATGCTCGCCTGCTCCCTCGAGGTGTGGCCAAAGGGGCAAACCAGTACGCACAATCCGCAAATTGCCTGGCCCAGCACCTTGAAATTCTGGCTCTTTGAGCTTTTATGGGGTTTTGTAGCACAAGCTGTTAGCTTGTGCGGGACAAACTAACAGTTTGTCCTACATTACCACACAATTCCTCACAGAGCCGAAATTTTTCTGGAGCTGGTCCGCGCAGGCGGCCAGGTTGATCAACGGGGCGTTGCCGTGCTGGCGACGCCAGGTTTCGCCTTGAATGGCCTCCGGCGGGCAGTGGTCCACGCAATGCGTGCAGCGGGCGCACAGGCTATCCCGGAGCGGAGCATCGGGAGGCAGGGGCGCATTGGTCAGGTGCGAAGTTATTTCCAGACGAATCTTTACAACTATGCCTGAACGTCCAGCAGGCCGTCAGTGCCCCATTCTTTCTGCTTGCGCTCGGTTTCGAAGTCCGACAGGTCGCGCAGGACGCCGATCATATTCAAGGCTTCCTGGAGGGCGTTGGGCGCATCCTCGCCGGTGGCGTCAGCGCCGTACTTGGCGGCCACGTCCGGGTTGATGGGCGCGCCCCCGACCATGATCTTGGCCTCGGGGTTTTTGGCCCGGATTTTTTCGATGACCACCGGCATACCGATCATGGTCGTCGTCATCATCGCGCTCAGGCAAACGATGTCGGCGTCGGTTTCCAGATACTTGTCCACGAAGTCATCGAGCGGCACGTCGCGCCCCAGGTCGTAGATGGTAAACCCGGCGATTTCAAACATCAGCTTGACCAGATTCTTGCCGATGTCGTGAATATCGCCCTCGACGGTGCCGATGACGACGGTGCCCTTGACCACCTGGTTCTCATCCATAACGATATGGGGTTTGAGAATGTCCAGCCCGGCGTAGAGAGCATCGGCGCACATCAGCACCTCCGGCACAAAGTATTCGCCGTTGGCAAAATATTCGCCCACCACATCCATACCGGCGGCCAGGCCATCCATCACGCACTTGTAGGCGTTCAGGCCCAACTCTACGGCCTCCTCCGCCGCCTCGATCACGTCATCTTCTTCGAATTCAATGACGCCGTTCTTAAGCCGTTCGAGAATGTCATCCATTTTTCCATTGTTATCGGCCATTGGGCTCTCCTAAAGTTGGCAGTTGCTCAAATCGGTTCTTCACGCTCCACACTTCCGGGGGCGGGTTTACGCTTTCGCCCCGTACCTGTCTGTGGCTTCCATCATCGCCTTCATATTCTCCGGGGCCACCGACGGCCAGATGTCGCAGCCGGGCCAGACGGCGTCCGCGCCGGCGTCGATGACGGCCTTGATGCCGGTCTCAACGTCGTCCGGGCTGCCCTCGCTCAAAATGCCGTAGGCGTCGTAGTTGCCAAAGATGAGGATGCCGGGCAACCTGGCCCGCGTTTCGGCCAGATCGTTCTTGTGGTCCACGCTCAGGGCGGTGGAGCCACATTCGGCCATCAGGTCGATGATGGTGTTGGTGTTGCCGCAAATGTGCAGGACGGTCGGCACTTCGGTGATGCGGCTGAACAGGTCGGTCAGGTGGGGCTGGATCAGGTCGGCAAACATGTTGCGGCTGAGCAGGTCGCCGGTCGCGCCCATCTCGCGGACGGTGACAAAATCGGCCCCGGCCTCGATGTAGAGCTTGAGCACCTCCGTCAGGTAATCGGCCAGGCGCGACAGATGGTGGTCGATCACCTCTCGTTTCTTGAAGGTCAGCTTGAGCAGGTTTTCCAGCTCGACGATCTGGCCGGCCAGGGTGAAGGGCCCCAGGACCCAGGCGGCGACCGGGATGTCGCGGCCCACGTCTTCTTTCAACAGGCGGATGGCCTCCAGCACAACCGGGATGCGGCCCGCGTGGGCCAGGTCTGCGGGCCATTGGATGTCCAGGTCGATGATGGCCTGGTCGATGGCCTTGCGCAGGTACGATTTGTGCTTGTTTTCCGGCAAATCGGGCGGGATTTCGATGTCGGCCCGGGAGACCAGCTTATCGGTCATCGTCGGGTAGATGATTTGGCCTTCGCCCTTTTCGTAGTACTTGACCCCGGCCCCCAGGGCTTCGGCCTCAACGCCCATATCGAAGGGGACGACCGCGCTGTGCAGGCCGAAGTCCTTGTAGCTTGAAGCCGCCGCTTTGGCCATCTTCCTGGCGTCCACGTGGACCTCGTTGAAGCTGTAACCGAGCTTCTGGATACCGGGCAGGGTGATACTGCCCATCCCGCTGAAATTCGGGGTGAAGTCTATCGCTTCCCCGGCGAACATCCTCATAATCGCGTCGCGAATATTGCCGTTATCGGCCATTTAACGTCCTCCTTGGGTATTGGTTAATTGGGTACTGGTTGGCTGGTTAATTGGTTATTGGTTAATTGGTTA
>JBHHXL010000542.1:0-2787 GCA_046757065.1 Anaerolineae bacterium | reverse complement strand
CTAGTCCATCAGGTATTGATACACGTCCACCCGTCTGAAATGCGCTTCCTCGACCAACCGGGCGTGTTCTTCCAGCCAGCCCCGGGTCAGGCCCCGCCGGTCCCACATTTCCTCCTCGGAAACCACCAGCCAGACGTGCTCAACATCGTCAAGACGGGTTTGCATCTCGGCGGCGACGGCATCGGGGCTGCGGCCATCGTTGGTCCAAATGCCTTCAACCAATTTGAACTCAGGTTGAAAATAGTAATCAAAGGTGTATTGCAAATAGGGTATTTGCAGCATTACGGCCGGCCTGGCCTCCGCCAGGACTCGTTCCTCGATGAACGCCGCCGCTGCTCGAAAGTCGGCTTTGATGGGCAGCGTGGCCTGCCGCCAGACCCCCCACAGATTGATGGCGATGAACGCCCCTAGACAACCCAGCGCCAGCGGGCGAGAATAGCGCCGCGTACCCAGCACCCCCAGGGCGATCAGCATGTAATAAGCCGGGGCAATATAGATAAGGTAACGGTCCTCGAATACCGGCGCGCGGCGGGAGACGAAGAAGGCCAGTAAGACCGGCAGTCCCAGCCAGACCAGCAAGACCGATCGACGCCACATCACGCCTGATCTTCTTCTCGATCCGGTGCCAAGGAACAGGCCGGCCAGCAACAGGAAGAGGCTCAGGATTGTGGCAGATGGCTCGAAGGGCGGGTAGACCACCCCCCGGTTGTACAGGCCGAGCAGCAACCGAACCTGGTCTGGCAACGGGTAAAAGCGATGGCCGGTGTCAAGGCCGTTTTGAAGGGCCTGGCGTAGCAAGGGGAATTGCCAGATCGCCAGCGGAACATACGGCAACGTCAGGCAGGCGATAGACAGGCTCCAGCCCTTGATCGGCTTGGGGTCCGGTCGCTCCAACAGCCAGTAAATCGGAGCCAGCAGGCCATAAACGACGAGGGCCAGGGTCGCCAAAATGTGCGTGTACAGGGACAGGCTGGCCGCAACCGTGAAGATCACCCACCATCCGGCGCTGCCGCCCCGCAGCGCGGTCAGGTAAGCGGCCAGGGCCAGCAACACCAGCCCGGCCAGGAGGGTGTACATTTTCGCTTCCTGGCTGTACCAGATCAGGTAAGGTGCGGTGGCAACCAGCAATGAGGTGGCCGAACTGGCCCCTCGACTCAACCTCAGGCGACGGGCGACGACATATACCAGCGGGACCATCAACACGCCCCAGGCCGCTGAAAAGAAGCGCAGCGCGAACTCGGTGTCTCCGGTCAGGGCGCGCCAACCGCGCAAAATGAGGAAATACAAGGGGCCGTTGTGCCCCGCGCGGGCCATCCCCCGTAACAGTTCGGGCAGCGACTCGTTGGAGAAGCGGATGGCGTCCACCTCGTCGCGCCACAAACTCTGGAACGATAAGCCGGGTACGCGCAATATAAAAGCAACCAGGCTCAACGATGTGAGGAAGAGTCTCAGTAGATCCAATTTTTGGGTAGCAGGGGCACGCTTCGCGCCATGCCTCTGCGGGCGGGCATAGCGCAGAGCGTGCCGCCCTACGGCAAATTTGGATCTACTGAGTCTGGTTGCCAGTACGTGAGGGATTAACCGTTTACCACCTGGAGCCATACGAATCTCTGGGGGTCTGGGTTGCCCTGCCTGCCGCCGGGTTATTTTCTCCTAATCCGGTTACCCCGTATCTGCATAAACAAAAACCCGAGCGGGATGAGCAACAGGATACCCGCCCCACAACAGAGCCAGCCGTAGGAAAAGAGAATGGCAATGGTGTCGACCAGCTCGATCTCGTTGATGACCAATGCCTGCGGGTCCGCAGCCGGTTCCTCCAAAAGCTCGGATGAAGCGATGACCAGCGGCTCCTGAACGGGCGGTTGAGGCTCAATCGCCAGCGCAGTTGCCGTGGCTGTGGGAGCGAGATCAAGCGTCGCTGGCGGAGAAGGCGTATCCGTGGGCCGGCCCACGGTTGGCAGCGGTGTATCGGTTGGCAACGGCGTCGGGCTGGCCTGCTGAGGCGGTTCCGTCGCTGGGGGGAGAGGCGTATCCGTGGGTGGGGGTGGGGGTGGAGGCGTGTCCGTCGGGGGCGGCGGCGTGGCGGTTGGAGGTGGCGGTGTATTCGTTGGCGGCGGTGGTGGCGGTGTCGCCGTGGGAGGCGATGTGCCCGGCGATTGGAAGATCGGCGCAACAGCCAGGCCGTTGTCCGGCATCAGCAAACTTAGCCCGAGGGCTACAATAAAAAAGGAACCTAACGTAAAAACAGCTTTGCGCTTCGTGGCAAAGCAGGCAGAAAATTCCACCAGGCGATAGATCATCGCTCGGCATCTCCTTCACTTTGAAGTAAGCTTCAAGATTCGTCTGTTGACGAGGCGCGCTGCCCAAACCAGACGATCCCCGCTGCCAGCGGTCCAAACACCGCCAATCCGACAATAACCCACCCCACCGTCGCCAGGCTCGAAGTCGGGCCGGACGGTCTGGGGCGCGGTAACGCCGGGGCGGGGGTCGGCGTTGGAGGCAATGGCCCGGCTGGGAATGGAGAAGTCGCCGGAGATTGGAACAAACTGCCGGCCGGCCCCGCATTGGCCTGGAGCGCCAGCCCCAACCATACGGCAACAGCCAGCAACATCGCCAGTCTGACCAGCGAGGATAAATGCCACCCGATGTTACTGCTTTCTTTGTCCGGCATCCTGATCCTCGGCCTGAGCACTCAATCAACCCTGGTATTATAGCAAACTCACCGCGCTTTTGGCAATCTTTGACTTTCAGCGCGCTTCGTGTTAAGTTTCGGGAATTCAGCCGGCG
>JBHHXL010000541.1:0-2793 GCA_046757065.1 Anaerolineae bacterium | reverse complement strand
GCCGGCGGCCAGTATAGCACGCTCAAAAGGGAGTGACAAACGTCAAACCCAGGCCCATTGGCGGCCCCGGCTACACGCCAGGTCGCAAGCGCCCCTGCGGAGTCAGGATCAACTCTTCGCGATTCAGCATCTCCTGGACCAGGGCGGCCAGGGTTTGAGGGGAGACCTTGCCATGCAGCGAACCGTAGAGGTCGTGATCGCCAACTTTGGCGATCTCCTCGGACGGGCCGGTCAGGAGCAGGCTGACGCCCTCGGGTGTCAGCCTGCCGGGCAAATCGGCGATGACCGCCCGCAACGCCTGAACTGAGTCCGGGGGGGAAACTGGGGCTTCTGCTTC
This sequence comes from Anaerolineae bacterium, assembly GCA_046757065.1. GTDB lineage: Bacteria > Chloroflexota > Anaerolineae > 4572-78 > JBHHXL01 > JBHHXL01. The sequence goes on along the minus strand of JBHHXL010000541.1, from coordinate 2,456 downwards.
GGCTGGCGGGGCCTGTTCCCGGACATCCTCAACCGGGGCGGTCGCCGCCTGCGCATCTTGAACGCGGAGGCCGGTCCTGGACGGCGGTTCACTTCCGACCGAGGGAAGGTCAACCGGCACAGCCGCTCGATTGTCCAGGGCTTGAGCGCCAAGGGGCGTAAGCTTGAGGACGGGAAATTTGCCGCCGCCCAGGCGCAAATAACCGCCGCTAATTAAGGCGTCGATCAGGCCGGTGACCTGCTGCCGGCTCAGGTGCTCCAACTTCCCGTAAAACTTGTGGCGGTCGTAGCCAAACCCTTTAACCTGCCTGGCCCTGGAACCCTTGAGTATTTGCGACAGACGGTTGCGCCCCACCGGCCGGTAGAGGCTGCGCACCGTTTCGAGGACGATGAGCGGCTGCCACTGCTCGGGGGTTTCGGCTTTGGGGAGGGCGGTCACCCTCTGCCCGGCCCGGTGATTGTCGCAGCAATCGGGCGCGTCGGCCCGACCCGGGTCGCCGAAGTAATCCAGCAGGAAACGGCGGCGGCATTGGTCGGTGTGGGCGAACGCCACCATCCGGGCCAACAGGCGAGAGCGGTTTTCCCGGCGAGCGGCAACCGCCTCCGCCCCGCTTTCGAGCGCGCCCGGCTTGAGCGGCAGCACCCGCCAGTGACAGACGTTGGCCTCGTTGCCCAGGTGGAAGATGCTTCCGGCCTGCTCCAGTTCATCGAGCGTCACCCGCAGCTTGAGGGGATGCAATCCGCTGGTCGCGGCCAGTTCATCCTGGACGGCATAGACCTCGCCAGCCCTTGCCGTCTGAGCCAGCAGGTTGTAAACCCGGAGGAGGTCATCGCGGGTTGGCGTATCGGTCCGGATCAACCACTCTTGCAGGGCCTGGTCGGCGGGGGCAAACAGAAGGACACACCGGGCGGGCAAGCCGTCACCCCCGGCCCGGCCCGCCTGGTGATCGTAGGTTTCCAGGCAGGCGGGCAGGTTGTAATGTATTACCGCCCGGACCTCCGGCCTGGTTTCAACCGCGTCGAAGGCGTTTGTGGCGACCACCGCCTGCAACCGGCCGGCCATAAATTCGTTCCAGACGCGGTCCCGGACATTCCGGTCCAGGCCGGCGTGGTAAGCGCTGGCCGCGCGTCCCAGGGTTCGGCGCACAAAGTCCGCGACCCCGTCGGCATTGCGCCGGGTGGCGGTGTAAACGATGGCCTGGCCTCCGGTCTTGAGCAGCACATCCTGCAATATCTGGAGTTTGGCCGCTTCATCGGGCGCATACTTGACGCTGTAGGTCAAATTGGGGCGATTGAAGCCGGTCACAAGGATCCGGGCCTTCTCAACGTCCAGGATGTTGAGAACATCGCTTTGCACCCTGGGGGTGGCGCCGGCGGTCGTAGCCAGGAGTGGAGGGCGTCCCATCGCCTGCCAAATCGGCCCAATTTGCCCGCAGTCAGGCCAGTAATCGTGGCTCAACTGCGATATGCAGTGGGCCTCGTCGAGGACCAACAGGCTGATCTTCAATCTGGCAAGCATCGCCGTGAATTTTCGGCTGCGCAACCGCTCCGGGGTAATGTAGAGCGTTTTGATGTGGCCTTCTCGCACGGCCCGCAGACGGTTGGCCGCCTCGTGGGGGGGCAGGTTGCGGCTGATATAGGTGGCCGATAAGCCTCGTTCGGCTGCGCCATCCACCAGGGCTTTCATCCAGGCCAGACGAGGCGAAATGACCAGGGTCAATCCCGGCAGCAGCAGCGGAGCTAATTGAAAGGGCAGGGACTTGCCCGGCCTGGCAGGCATAACCAGCAGGGTATGTTGTCCGGCCTGGGCCCGCCGCACGGCAATTTCCCGGCCGGAACGGAGATCGGCTGCATCAAAACGAGTCTGAGGTAATTGGCGTAATTCGGGCATCGAGCAGCACCTTTCGGGCGGAAGGAAAGAACCGGCATCCTACCCTCATAAACGCCAGATTACAGTTGATTCGCGTATTGGGTAGTCCCCCGCCTGGGTGTTGTTGGGTCATAGGGGGGGTGCGTTAGCTTATCGGGGAGGGGCGCCGGAGGGCAAGAGTCTCGCCGCCGGCCCAAAGAAAAAACGGGGGCCAAAGACCCCCGCAAAGCGTAGTCGCCCAGCCGAAATGGCAGATGGCTAATAAGCGCCGGTTCGTTTCATAATTGCGCCCAACGTCCGCCACAGAATTTCTATGTCCAATAGCAAAGAATAGTGCTTGATGTAATACAAATCATCTTCCGTGTTCAGGTGCATCGGCTTGTTGCTGCGCCCGTTGATCTGCCACCAGCCGGTGATCCCTTGCGGCACGGCGAACCGCTTCCGCTGCCAGGCCTCGTACCGCTCCACCAGCCAGGGCATCTCCGGCCGGGGCCCAACCAGGCTCATTTCCCCCTTGAGAACGTTGAACAATTGCGGCAACTCATCCAGGCTGGTTCGGCGCAAAAATGCCCCCAACCGCGTCACGC
>JBHHXL010000540.1:0-2797 GCA_046757065.1 Anaerolineae bacterium | reverse complement strand
CTCCAACGGCAGATGATCAGCGGCCTCACCGCCGGGGCCGTCAAGTGACAGGCAGCCAACTACTACTCCACACCCCTCCCCCCGGCCCCCTCCCCGCCGGCGGGGAGGGGGCCGCGCAAGCGGGGGGTGGGGTGCAGCCAATCCCCAATCCCCAATCCCTAATCTCTAATCTCTAATCTCCACAAAGGAGCCTGACCCATGCCAACCCCCTCAACTTCCCCCTTTCGCCCGGCCGAGATTCCGGCCGCGGCCTGGAGCCGGCCTATCGGCCAGCCGCTGGACAACCCGGCCCGGCCCCGCGCCGTGCAGCAGCCCACCTTCGACGACGGCTACTGGCAGGGGTTGCCCCTGGGCGGGTTGGGCGCCGGCAGCCTCGGACGCACCTACCGGGGCGACTTCGCTCGCTGGCACCTGCAGCCCGGCAGCCATCACTACCGGCCCCTGCCGGCCTGCATGTTCTCCGTTTTCGTGGCCCGGGGCGAGCAGCGACTGGCTCAGGCCCTGTGGACCGAACACCCGGCCGATGACCTCTTGCCAGACTGGCGGTGGGATTATCCCCGGGGCGCCGGGACTTACTACGCCCTTTTCCCCCGCGCCTGGTTCGTGTACGAGGCTTTCCCCATCCACCTGTGGAGCGAGCAGTTCTCACCCATCCTGCCCCACAACTATCGGGAAACCAGCTATCCGCTGGCCATCTTCCTCTGGACCGCCCACAATCCCACCCCCGACCCGGCCCGCGTCGGCCTGCTCTTCACCTGGCAAAACCTGGTCGGCTATTGGACGGAGACCGGCCCTCCATCGGACCTCACCAACCAGGCTTGCCAGGAGACGCTGGACACCGGGCTGATGCGCGGCGTGGTGCTCGGCCGGGGGGACCGGCCGGTGACCGAGGCCTGGGATGGCTCGTTTGCTATTGCGGCCCTGGAGACGCCGGACGTGGCGGTGACGTATCACTCCCGCTTTTCCCTCCACAACAGCAACAGCCTGTGGGGCGATTTCGCCGCCGCCGGACGGCTGGCCAACCTGGACGACCGCCGCCCCGTCGCGCCGGATGAGGCCATCGGCGGGGGGGTGTGCGTCAGTTTCGACCTGCCGCCGGGCGCCAGCCGGACGGTTCCCCTCGTCCTGGCCTGGGACTTTCCGCTGATGCAATTCGGGCAGGGGACGCGCTGGCATCGCCGCTACACCCACTTCTTTGGCCGTGGCGGGCGCAACGCCTGGGCCATCGCTCGCGAGGGCTTGCTGCGCCACCACGACTGGCGGGCCGAGATCGTGGGCTGGCAGGCGCCGATCCTGGCCGACCCGGACCGGCCGGACTGGTACAAAACCGCCCTCTTCAACGAGTTGTACTACCTGGTTGACGGCGGCAGCGCCTGGGAGGCAGGTTCGCCCGACCCGGCCATCGCTGCCGAAACACCGCCCGCCAACGTCGGACGCTTTGCCCTCCTGGAATGTTTCGACTATCCATTCTACGAAACCCTCGACGTGCGCTTCTACAGTTCCTTCCCCCTGCTTCGCTTCTGGCCCGAGCTGGAGAAGGGCGTGATGCGCTGCTTTGCCGAGAGCGTTGCTGAGGAGGACCTCACCCCACGGCGCATTGTCTCCAACGGAATGATGGCCCCCCGTAAGCTGGCCGGCGCTTTGCCTCACGATCTGGGTATGCCGGCCGAGGACCCCTGGCGCCGGGCCAACGCCTACGACTGGCAAGACCCTAACGTCTGGAAGGACCTCAACAGCAAGTTCATTTTGCTGGTCTACCGCGACGCCCTCTTCACCGACGACTGGACCTTCGCCGCCGACGCCTGGCCCGCCGTGCAACAGGCGCTGGCCTACTTGCGGGCGATGGACCGGGACGGCGACGGTTTGCCCGAAAACGAGGGGCTGCCCGATCAAACCTACGACACCTGGCCGATGTCCGGCCCCAGCGCCTATTGCAGCGGGTTGTGGCTGGCCGCCCTGCAAGCTGCCATTGCCCTGGCCCACCGGCTGGGAGACCGGGCGGCGGTTGCCCGCTATCAGGCCTGGTTGCAAACCGCCCAGACCAGCTTCGAGCGGCTCCTCTGGAACGGCCAGTACTATCGCTTCGACACCAGTCCCACCGGCCAGGTCGTAATGGCCGACCAGTTGGCCGGTTTGTGGTACACCCTGCTCACCGACCTGCCGCCGGTTGTCCCCCTGGATCAGGCCCGCTCGGCCCTGAAGACGGTGGTAGCCCTGAACGTGCGGGGCTTCGCCGGGGGGCAGATAGGCGCCGTCAACGGCATGTTCCTCGACGGGCGAGTAGATGAATCCAGCGAACACTCGCAAGAGGTATGGGCCGGCACGACCTATGGCCTGGCAGCGCTGCTGGGCCACCTGGGGTTGTGGGAGGAGGCCTGGCAGACCGCCTGGGGAGTCTATCGCACCACCTACGAGACTCACGGGCTGTGGTTTCGCACCCCGGAGGCCTGGGACCGGGCCGGGCATTTTCGGGCCAGTCTCTACCTGCGCCCCCTGGCAATCTGGGCCCTGGAAGTGGCCCTCGCCCATCGCTGAACAGCTATGCTCCGGGTGCAATTCACTTGGGTGTGTTTCATTTCAGTTGGATGGAGTGTATCATCCTGATTGGCTGACAAATCTCAAATTTGGACGCAGATAAACGCTGATTTCTCTGTTTTATCTGCGAAAATCTGTGTGAATCTGCGTCCGATTTTACGATTTTACGAGTCTTTGCGGCCAAGGTTAGTTTTGTCAGTCAACCAGGTGTATCATCTTAAGGTTTCTATCTGACGTTCTATCCGGCGTGTTTGCTTCAGTA
>JBHHXL010000539.1:0-2824 GCA_046757065.1 Anaerolineae bacterium | reverse complement strand
GCACTTGTTCTTAACATGAGCCATCCGTTTTTGCCGTCGCCGAACGACGAAATGCGGTCCAAACAGAGGCGTTCGTCATTCGTTCTCGGTCTTTCGTCTGTCGACCGATAGGGTTGCATTCAAACTAACGAGCGCAGGTCCGCTTCTACGTTTCTTCGATCACGAACATACCGGTCGTGTCTGAGTCCGCCTCCAGTTCGGCCAGGATGGATTGGGCCTGGCTGGACGGGAGGGGCTGCGAGATGAGACGCACCCGTTCATCAGGCGGCGGGGTATGGCGGCGGAAGGTCAGGCGGGTGAAACGGCCATTCATCGGAACCGTGAAGGCGGCCTCCAGGAACTGGACGGTGTACGCCCCGCGCACTGGAGCGTACACCTCAAATCCCCCTGCGCCAAACTCAGCCTTGCTGCCGCTGACCACCTGCGTCTGGAAGCCAGCGGGATCGGTGATGACAATGGCCTGGCCCGCCTCCCCAATATCGCCGACCAGCAGCGGTAACCCTTCGCCTCGCTCCAGGCGCATACCCCACCCGCCGGAAACCGCTTCCGGCTCAAAGGCCGGTGGGGGCAGGCGCAGGTCGACCGCCTGCGACGAGATGCCGTCAACCACGATGCGCTCTTCCAGCGACGAGCCGCTGACCAGCAGCGTATACTGGCCGGGGGCCAGGTTCTCGAAACGATACGCGCCCGCCGCGTTGGTGGTGGCCAGCAACACCTGCCCTTCCCCGCCCAGGCTGAGGTCGCGCCCGGCCAGCGGCTGCCCTGCCTGATTGGTCAAAACGCCGTGGATGGCGCTCTGCATAGGGATGGCCGTCCCCCCCCGTTCAAAGGTGACCTGGGTGAACTGGCCCTCCATTGGGATTGCAAAGCGTTGCCCCAAAAACTGCACGAGGTAATCGCCGGTCAGGGGGGCGTAAACCTCGAAGCCGCCCTGACCGTGTTCCGGCTTGTCCCCGCTCCGCACCTGAGTGGTCACGCCGGCCGGATCGGTGACCGTGACCGGAACATCGGGCTGGCCGGCCAGGTTGCCGGCCAGCAGGGGCAGCCCGCCGACATAGCGCCGGATGCGCATCGCAAACTGCGGGGGCGGCTGTCGATCAACGGTGAAGTTGACCACCGCTTCGCCGCCCGCTTCGGGCTCAATGCCGGGCCGCTCCAGGTCAAAATCGGGCAGGGACAGGCGGTAGACATCCGGCGGCAGGTCGGCGAAGCGGTAGCCGCCGTCGGCGGCGGTCCGGGTCTCCGCCTGGCCCCCGGCGCTGTTCAGGACGACCCGCACGTCGGGCAGGGGTGCATCCAGCAGGTCCAACACGAAGCCTCGGATGGTGACCGCCTGCAAAACTTCGGGCGGAACCAGACCGACGCCCCGGTAGTAGTGGCCCAAAATCCGGTCATAGCTAAAATCCTGCCCGGCGAAAGCCCGGGCGCCCACCTGGCACAGCCCAACGCCGTGGCCCCGCCTGGGTCCGGGCGCGGGGCAGGGCACGCCGCGCAGGTAAGGCGCGGGCGGCCCGTTGAAGACATCCTCATTGTTGAAGGTATGGCCGCCGCAGTTGGCCGAGAAGACCGCGTCGATGGTCTGGCGGTTGTGCTGCATCACGATGCCATCGGTGGCCAGGATGGCGTTGTCGGACGCGGGGTGGATGCGTCCGGGGTCGTAATTCTGGCAGTGGGCCGGGTCGGTGCAGATATCCGCGCCCGCCTCCGGGTGGCGCGGGTGTTCGATGGAAAATTGGGCGTAGGTTCGGGCGGCAACGGCCTGCGCCTTGAGCGCCTCGGCGGGCCACAAGGCCGGCATCTCGGCGGGGACGACCGCCCGCAAATATTCCTCGAGGGGCATTGCCCGCACGCTGCCGTCGGAGAAGAGCACGCGGATGGTCGTCGGCGCTCTGCTGCCGGGTGCAGTGTCATCCCCGCCAACCGGGAAATCGGGCAGGGCGGCCAGGCGGGTCACGTGCTCGTCGAGACGCTGGACGTTGTGCGTCCAGGCGTTGGGCAGGTTGCCGGGGCTGAAGGTTGGGTCTTCCCACAGAAAGTAGGTCACGGCCAGCACGCGGGGGTCGGTCAGGCAGGTCATAGCGTGGTCGATGATTTGCTGGCTGAAGTCGGGATCGCCGGCGGCGAAGTTGCCGGCCTCGTCGATGATGACGCGGGCATCGATGCCGTAGCGGGTCTTGAACAGCTTCAGCACCCGCTGCCAGCGATGGGCGTACCAGGTCGATAAGACCGGGTCGTACAGCCAGTCCTTGACCGAACCACCGCCGTGCCCCCAATAGGAATGGAAGGTAATGATGTTATCGAAATACTGGCGGATGGTATCGGCCAGGAAATCGTAGCCGGCCCAACCGGCGCTGGGTTGGCCGCTGTCATCGGGAGCGCCGTCCTCGCCGTGCCCGTAGGCGAAGGGGGGCGTGACCAGCTTCATCTCCGGCACCCGGTTCTTAATCACCTCGGCGACCGTGCGGACCCAGGCCGCGTATTTCTCGTAGAACTCCCGCGTTTCGTAGCGCGGTTGGCGGCTGCCGTCCGGGTCGCCGCTTTCGTAGTGCAGGTTCATCTCGTTGCCGAAGTAAACGTAGGGGTCGAGGTCGCGCAGGCTGGGCCACTGCGCGGCCACATAGTAGCCCAGGTTTTGGGCGGTTGTGGCCGGGTCTTCCTGCCAATGGCGCGGATGGGCGAAGCGGACTACGATCAGCGCCTCCGGGTAGCGGGCCTTGTACTCAAAAACCCGGTTGGGGCGCAGGTAATCGTAGAAACAGGTCAGCGCGCCGGGACGCCAGCTTAACATCTTTTCAGGGTCGGTGGGGACGCCGTTGGCCACCCA
>JBHHXL010000538.1:0-2827 GCA_046757065.1 Anaerolineae bacterium | reverse complement strand
TTTCTGGACAACTACTTAGTTTGCTGAAGGAGTCCGCCTGTGGGCGAAACCTTCCCTCAATTACTACTTGAGCGCGCCAGGCAATACGGCGACAGCAAAATCGCCCTGCGCGAGAAAGAGTTCGGCATCTGGCAGGCCGTAACCTGGCGCGAGTACCTGGAGCACGTCAAGTACTTCTGCCTGGGCCTGGTCAGCCTGGGGCTGGAGCGGGAGGACACCATCGCCGTCATCGGCGACAACCGGCCCGAGTGGATTTACGCCGAGCTGGCGGCTCAAGCGGCGGGGGCCAAGTGCATCGGCATTTACCAGGATGCCATTGTCAGCGAGATGACCTACATCGTCACCCACGCCGACGTCAAATTCATTGTGGCCGAAGATCAGGAGCAGGTTGACAAAATCCTGGAGTTGTGGCCTGAACTGCCGACGGTGCGCAAGGTCATCTACTACGATCCGAAAGGGCTGCGCAACTACCCCCAGGATTTTCTGATGTTTTTCCCCGACGTGGAGGCGCTGGGTCGCGAGTTTGAGCGGGAACACCCCGGTTGGTTCGAGGAAAGTGTGGCCCGGGGCAAAGGTTCCGACCTGGCCATCCTTTCCACCACGTCCGGCACCACCGGCAACCCCAAGCTGGCCATGCTGACCCACCACAACCTGCTTAGTATGGGCCACAATCTGATTGAAGTGGACCCGATTGAGCCCGACGATGAATTCGTCAGCTTCCTGCCCCTGGCCTGGATCGGGGAGCAGATGATGTCGTTTGCCTGTAGCTTGCAGCAGGGCTTCACCCTGAATTTTCCCGAGGAGCCGGAAACGGTGCAGGAAAACATCCGCGAGATCGGGCCGCAGGTGATGTTCAGCCCGCCCCGCATCTGGGAGAACCTGATCAGCCGGGTCCAGGTCAAAATCGAAGATAGCTCCTGGCTCAAGAAGAAACTCTTCCACTGGGCGCTGCCCGTCGGCTACGAGATGGCCGACGTGCGCTTTCACAAGCAAGAGCCTTCCCTTGGCTTGAAAATTCGCTATTTTCTGGCCGACTGGCTGGTCTTTCAGATGGTCAAGGATCACCTGGGGCTGCGCCACCTGCGGCGGGCTTATACCGGCGGCGCTGCCCTGGGGCCGGACGTGTTCCGCTTCTTCCACGCCCTGGGGGTCAACCTGAAGCAAATCTACGGCCAGACGGAAACCAGCGGCATCTCCGTGGTCCACCGGGATGGCGATATTAAGTTTCAGACCGTGGGCAAGCCGATCCCGGAAACGGAGATCCGCATCGACGACAGCGGCGAGATTCTGGTCCGCTCGCCCGCCGTCCTGCAAGGCTACTATCGCAACGATGAGGCCACGCGGGAGGCCCTGAGAGACGGCTGGCTCCATTCCGGCGACGCCGGCTACTTTGACGAGGACGGTCACCTGATCGTCATCGACCGGGCCAAGGATGTCATGACCCTGCACGACGGCACCAAATTCAGCCCGCAGTTCATCGAAAACAAGCTCAAGTTCAGCCCGTACATCAAGGAGGCGGTGGTCTTCGGCGGCGACTGGCCCTACGTGACGGCTATGATCAACATCGATATGGAAAACGTGGGCAAGTGGGCCGAGAATAACCACATTGCTTACACGACCTACACCGATCTGGCCCAGAAGGGACGGGTTTACGAGCTGATCCGCAAGTACGTCGAGGCGTCCAACGCCGACCTGCCGGCGGCGGCCCGCATCCGGCGGTTTTTGCTCTTGCACAAGGAGCTGGACGCCGACGACGCGGAATTAACCCGCACGCGCAAGGTCCGCCGCGGCTTTGTGGCCGAACGCTACGACGACATCATCTCGGCGCTGTACGGCCCCAGCGATCACCTGGATGTGGAAACGACCATCACCTACCAGGATGGCCGCACGGCGACGCTGCAAACCCGCCTGCGCATCGAGGTCCTGGAGAACGACGTGGGCGGGTAAGCGCCCGCAGGAGCAAAGGTATGGAGCAATTCCTACAATTGACCCTGACCGGCCTGACCAACGGCGCGGTGCTGGCCCTGGTGGCCCTGGGATTTGTTTTGATCTACAAGGCCAGCGATGTGATCAATTTTGCCCAGGGGGAGTTTCTGCTGGCTGGCGCTTACATTACCTTTGGACTGGTGGCCCAGATCGGCCTGCCCTGGACGATTGGGGTGGCCCTGACGATGATTCTGGCGGTGGCCCTGGGGGTGTTGGTGGAACGATTGATTCTGCGCCCGCTCATCGGCGAGCCGATCATTTCGGTCATTATGGTCACGATTGGGCTTTCCAGCCTGTTGCGGGCCATCGTCAACTCGATCTGGGGCACCGCCGGCCGGCCCTTTCCGCCCTTTATCCCCAGCCAGGACATCTACATCCTGGGCGCTGTGGTCTCGGCAGACCGCCTGATCGCCATCGGCCTGGCGCTGGTCCTGCTGGTGGCCTTCAGTCTGTTCTTCCGCTACTCGCGGGAGGGCATCGCTATGCGCGCCGCCGCCGATGACCAGCAGGTGGCGTTGTCGATGGGCATCAGCGTCAAGCGCGTTTTTGCCATCGCCTGGTCGATCTCCGCCCTGGCGGCGGCCCTGGCCGGGGTGCTGGTGGCCAACATCGTCGGCGTCAGCGGCGCGGTCAGCAGCTTTGGCTTGCAGGTTTTTCCCGTGGTCATCCTGGGCGGCCTCGATTCGATCCCGGGGGCGATCATCGGCGGCGTAGTTATCGGCCTGCTGGAGGCCTACACCGGCGGCTACGATGGCGGCCTGGGGCTGCGGCAGATTATCCCTTTTATGGTTCTGGTCTTGATCTTAATGGTGCGGCCCTACGGCCTGTTTGGGCAGGAGAT
>JBHHXL010000537.1:0-2838 GCA_046757065.1 Anaerolineae bacterium | reverse complement strand
GCGCGATCAGGGCTTGACATTTAACTTAGAACCACTTATAATTTAGGCAGGACTAAAAAATAAGGATGAATGAAGAAATTTCTGCTATCCAATACCCAATACCCCATCTCCATCCTCAAGCGGGAGGCTTCTATGCCTGATCCCTTGCTTTCTCTACTGGTTGCTATCTTACTTGCCGCCGCTGCCTGGCTCATCATTTGGCCGGAGCAGGGCTTCTTCTGGCGCTGGCGGCGCGCCCGGCGGATGACCGGGCGTGTCCTCAGCGAAGATGCGCTCAAGCACATTTACGATTACCAGGTTCAGGGGCACCGGCCCACCTCGCAGAGCATCGCCGGGGCGCTCAACATCACCGTCAACCAGGTCGCCGGCCTGCTGGCCGAGATGGAGCGGCGCGGACTGCTGCAGGTCCGGGGCGATGAATTTCATCTTTCGGCCAGGGGGCGAGACTACGCGCTGCACATCGTCCGCGCCCATCGCCTGTGGGAACGCTATCTGGCCGATGAAACGGGCTTCGCCGAGGCCGAATGGCACGGCCAGGCCGAGCGCAGGGAGCATACCCTCTCACCCGATGAGGTCGAGGCTCTGTCCCTTCAACTCGGCCGCCCGACGCACGACCCGCACGGCGACCCTATTCCGACGGCGGAAGGGGGCATCGGCTCGCAGCGCGGGCAACCCCTGATCTCGGTCGGCGTCGACCGGGCGGCGCGCATCGTTCATCTTGAAGACGAGCCGGAGGTGGTTTACGCCCAACTGGTGGCCGAGGGCCTGCATCCCGGTCTGGAGGTGCGCTTGCTCGAGGCCTCGCCCCGGCGGGTTCGCTTGTGGGCCGGCGGTGACGAGCACGTGCTGGCCCCCATCGTAGCGGCCAACATCTCGGTCGTGCCCTTGCCGCAAGAGCGGCTGAGCGCCGCGGAGGATGGCGAACGCCTGACCGCCCTCAAACCCGGCCAGCAGGCCCGCGTCGCCGGTATTTCCCCCGCCTGCCGGGGGGCCGAGCGCCGCCGCCTGATGGACCTGGGCGTTTTGCCCGGCACGCTCGTCGAGGCCGAAATGGTCAGCCCCGGCGGCGATCCGACCGCCTACCGCGTTCGGGGGGCGTTGCTCGCCCTGCGCCGCGAGCAGGCGGATTTGATCAACATCACCCGCCCGGCGGCTCACCACCAGGGCATCGCCTGAAATTTGCGAGTCGTAGTGACGACCCACCCCAACCCCTCCCCACTCGCGGGGAGGGGCCAGGGGAGGGTGATTTTCAGAGCGAGTAGAACAAGCTGTTAGCTTGTTCGTACCTCGGACAAACTAACAGTTTGTCCTACAGTTTTTATACGAGGAGGTACATTGATATGACGATAGAACTTCGTAAACCCCCTGCCGCTGATTGCGAAACCTGTCCGGTTCACCACGCGGCCAACCTGCTCAAGCTGGGGGTTGATATGGAGGATTGGGACTTTGTGGTGGCTCTGGCCGGCAATCCGAACACCGGCAAGAGCACCGTCTTTAACGCCCTGACCGGCCTGCGCCAGCACACCGGCAACTGGCCGGGCAAGACCGTGGCCCGGGCCGAGGGGGGATTCGTTTACGCCGGCCATCGCTACAAGCTGGTCGATCTACCGGGCACGTACTCGCTCCTCTCGACCAGCTTTGACGAGGAGATTGCCCGCGATTTCATTTTGTTCGGCCAGCCCGATGTGACGGTGGTCGTTGTCGATGCTACCCGCCTGGAACGTAATTTGAACCTGGCTTTGCAGGTGCTGGAGATCACCGGCCGGGCCGTGATCTGCCTGAACCTGATAGACGAAGCCCGGCGTCACAAACTAGAGATCGACGAGCGCCGCCTGGCCCGCGACCTGGGCGTGCCGGTCGTGCCGACGGCGGCCCGTCACGGCGAAGGGCTGCCCGAGCTGCTGCAGGCCATCGACGAGGTGGCCTCCGGCCAGACCGCCGGCAAACCCCATCGCTTCCAGAACGAGCCCCCGGCCCTTAAGCGGGCCGTGGCCGAGCTGTCGGCTCAAATCGAGGCCGCCTTTCCCGGCCTGCCCAACGCGCGCTGGGTGGCCTTGCGCCTGCTGGACGGCGACGAGCGCATCGCCGAGGCCGTACGCAAAGGCGAGCTGGGTGACCTGCGCCGGGGCGATCCGGAGCAATCCGCGCCCGACCTGACCCTACGCCTGGAGGTGGCCTGATGAGCAACGCCAGATCCGTAACCCCCAGTGATATTCTGGCTACCGCCGAGGGGTTCCGGTGGGAGATGGGCCGCGATTTTCACGAGCACCTGATGGAAACCCTCTACAGCGATGCCGCCCGCATCGCCGACCGGGCCGTCACCCGCCCGGATACCGGCCCTCGCTTTGACCTGGACCGGACCATCGACCGTTTGGTGACCAGCCGCGTCTTCGGTTTTCCGCTGATGCTGCTGTTGCTGACCGCCGTCTTTTGGGTTACCATTTCGGGGGCGAACGTGCCCTCGGGCATGCTGGCCACGCTGTTGCTGGACACGGTACATCCCTTTTTGAAGGGCGTTTCGGCCAGTCTGGGGGTGCCCTGGTGGCTGGACGGCCTGCTGCTGGACGGGGTTTACCTGGCCACGGCCTGGGTCATCAGCGTCATGCTGCCGCCGATGGCTATCTTCTTCCCCCTGTTTACCCTGCTGGAGGATTTCGGCTACCTGCCGCGGGTGGCCTTCAACCTGGATAGCATCTTCCGGCGGTCGGGCGCGCACGGCAAACAATCCCTGAGCATGGCTATGGGCTTCGGTTGTAACGCAGCCGGGGTCATCGCCACCCGCATCATCGACAGCCCCCGCGAGCGGCTGATCGCCATCATCACCAACAACTTCGCCCT
>JBHHXL010000536.1:0-2839 GCA_046757065.1 Anaerolineae bacterium | reverse complement strand
TGTCCTACATTACCACACAATTCCTCACAGAGCCTTTTTTGGTAGCCGAGGCATAGCGCAGAGCGTGCCGCCCTACGGCAAACTTGGATCTGCTGAGAATCATAGTTGGAACCAAAAAACATGCAATTCGCCCTTTGCCGGCGCGTATTGCACCCAGGCCAAATTTATGTTAAACTAAATGGTGTGATTTATCGTTAACTTCGGCGATTCTCCAAGGAGGGTTGGAATGACAGGGAAGGTCCACACCATTATTATCCTCTCCTTCGCATCGATACTGGCCCTGGCCGGATGCGAGATTCAGCGCCCCGCGCCAGCGCCCGAACAACCGACCGCGCCCGCCGCGCCCGGCCCGACGGTCGAGCCCGGCCAGGCCGTTTTCAACGAGGTGCCGTTACCCGCCCCTGCCGGCCCCGACGATTTTGTGCCGGGCCAGGTCCTGGTCAAATTCAGGCCTGAGACGACGTCGCAGGCATTCTCGGCCCAACTAACGGCCGAGGGCACGGTGACGACCAATATCGCCACCCTCAACGACGCGCTGCAAAAATTCGGCGTAGCCGAGCTTCAGCCGGTCCTGTCACCCAACGCCCAGGCCCTGGGGCAGAACGTTGAATCCCTGAGCGCCCAGGTCCCCAACGTCGGTCGCCTGTTCGTGGCTAAACTGCCCCCTGCGGACGATCAGAGCGCCGCCGGGTTGGATGCTTACAACCAGAAAACCCGGGAGCTACAACAGGCGCTCGACGCCGACCCCAGCACTGAATATGCCGAACTCAACTTCCTGGCCTCCATCAGCGGAGAACCTTTCACGCTGCCTCAAGCCCTGGTCCCCAACGATCCCTTTTTCCAGAACCAGTGGAATTTTCACCAGATTCAAATGGAAAGGGCCTGGGATGTTTCCACCGGCGAGGGGGTGGTGGTTGCCGTGCTGGATACGGGCGTGGCCTACGAAAACTTCGACCGCTTCCGGCAAGCGCCCGATTTGAGCGGAACTCGCTTCCTGCCCGGTTATGACTTTATCAACAACGACCAGCACGCCAACGACGACCAGGGCCACGGCACGCACGTGGCCGGCACCATTGCCCAAACCACCAACAACGGGCAAGGCACGACCGGCATCGCCTTCAATGCCACCATTATGCCGGTTAAGATATTGGACCAAAACGGCCAGGGCAGTTACGATGCCATCGTGCAGGGCATCACCTTTGCCGTCAATAGCGGGGCGAAGGTCATCAATTTAAGCCTGGCCGGCGGTTCGTTCTCGAATGCCTTGCGGGATGCGGTCCAGTTCGCCCGGCAGCGAGGGGTGCTGGTCGTTGCTGCCACGGGGAATCGAGGCGGAAATGTCGAATACCCCGCCGCACTGGATGGCGTGCTGGCGGTTGGCTCCGTTCGCTTCAGCGGGGCGCGCGCGCCTTACAGCAATTTCGGCCCCCAGGTTGACATCGTTGCCCCCGGCGGCGATACCGGCGTCGACGAGAACGGCGACGACCTGCCGGACGGCATTCTTCAGGAGACGTTTCGCAACGGCCAGGTCACCAACTTCGAGTTCCTCCTTTTCCAGGGGACGTCGATGGCTACCCCCCACGTCAGCGGGGTGGCGGCGCTGTTGCTGTCGCGGGTTCCTGGCGCTTCCCCCGATCAACTGGAAAACGCAATTATCACTTCGGCCAAAGACCTGGGCGCGGCGGGCCGGGACGACCAGACCGGCTACGGCCTCATTCAAGCCGCTGATGCTTTGGCCGCTTTGGGCGTAACGCCGCCGCCCACGCCAACCCTCACGCCCGTCCCCGGCGTGACGCCATCCCCCACCCCGACGCCGCAGCCAGGGGCAACCTCCACGCCGGTCCCGGCGGGCGAGCTGCTGCTCAACGGCGGGTTCGAGGGCGATGAGGGGTGGATCTTTGGCAAGACGGTCATATCGGGCGGCTACGTCACCGAGCCCAAGAAGAGCGGGCAACGCGCCGTGCGGTTGGGTATCGTTGATGGCGGCCACGTCTTTAGCTTCAGTTCGGTCTGGCAAAAGGTCACCATCCCTGCCGAAGCAAAGTCGGCCAACCTGACCGCCTGGCTGTTTCCGGTCAGCCAGGACACCGCCGATACCGACAGGCAGATCGTCCTTATCCTCAACCACCGCTTCCAGCCCCTCCAATTTTTGCAGAACGACCTCTCCAATGAAGCGGCCTGGGTGCAACGCAGCTATGATGTATCCGCCTACCGGGGGCAGACGATCTACGTTTACTTCGGCGTGGTCAATAGAGGGGCAGCCACCAGGAGCGGGATGTATGTGGATGATGTCAGCCTGACCTGGGCTCGCTAGGGCCGGGCTTGAGCAATCGCCGCTTAATAACGGTTGTCCCCGTTGGAAAATATGGTATAATTGACCTTGGGACCAAAGTCCCAAGGTCATTTTTTGGAGGCAGCTTCATTCAGGCTGGTCTTAATATGAAAGAGCAACTTTACTTACTTAACCAGATTGCCGACGAATTAAATAAAGATTTGGACCTGGACAATATGCTGCGGCGGGTCATCGACCTGACCGCCAGGCACCTCAACGCCAGCAGTGGCAGCATCATGTTGTTCGATCAGGGTAATCGAGTTTCTAGCTACATCCTGCAACAAGAGAACCTGTCGGATGATCGCGCCAGCCGGATTGTGGGCACGGTGCTGACCAAAGGCTTCGCCGGCTGGGTCCTGGAGCATCGCCAGAGCGATGTCATTCTGGACACCACGCAGGACGACCGCTGGATCGTTTACGAAGGGCAGCCCTACACCGTGAGGTCCGTGATGGCGGCGCCGATCTTGCGGCGGCAGCGCGCCCTGGGCGTGCTGACGATGGTCCACG
>JBHHXL010000535.1:0-2881 GCA_046757065.1 Anaerolineae bacterium | reverse complement strand
CGCCAGACCCGAACCCTGAGCCTGTCGAAGGGTGACGCCTTGAGGTACTAAGCCGCCTCAGCCGTATCCTCAAAGAGACGCGGGGCATCTTCCTCGACCGGCGCTTCGGCTACCGGAAAGACCGCCAGCATCGACAGTCCATGCGCTTCGCGGATTTTATTCTCTATCTCCATCGCCAGGGCCGGGTTGCCGGATAAAAAGCCTTTGGCGTTCTCCCGCCCCTGGGCCAGGCGCGTCTCGCCGTAAGAGTAGAAGGCCCCGCGCTTGTCGACAATATCGGCCTGGACGCCCATATCAAGAATATCCCCCACGCGGGAGATGCCCTCGTTATACATAATATCAAACTCGGTCTTTTTGAAGGGAGGCGCTACTTTATTCTTCCTGACGACAGCGCGGGTGCGATTGCCCACAATATCGCCCCGGTCCTTGATCGCTTCGATGCGGCGCATATCGATGCGCACCGAGGCGTAAAAGCGCAAGGCCATACCCCCCGTCGTGGTTTCTGGATTGCCGAACACCACGCCGATCTTTTGCCGCAGTTGGTTGGTGAAAATGAGACAGGTGTTGCTCTGCTTGACCGCGCCGGATAGCTTCCGCAGGGCCTGGCTCATCAGGCGGGCTTGCAAGCCCATGTGGCTGTCCCCCATCTCACCCTCGATCTCCGCGCGCGGAACCAGGGCGGCGACGCTGTCCACGACTACCACATCGACCGCGCCGGAACGGACCAGCGCTTCGGCGATCTCTAAAGCCTGTTCGCCAGTGTCGGGCTGGGAGATGTAAAGGTCGTCGACATTTACCCCGCAGCGCTCGGCGTAGACCGGGTCCAGGGCGTGTTCGACGTCAATGAAGGCAGCAACACCGCCTAGCTTCTGCGCTTCGGCGATGATGTGCTGGCACAGGGTGGTTTTGCCAGACGACTCCGGCCCGTAGATTTCCACCACACGTCCGCGCGGCACCCCGCCCACCCCCAGGGCCACATCCAGGGACAGGGAACCGGTCGGAATGGTCTCAATGTGTAAGTGCTCGGCCTCGCCCAGCTTCATAATCGAGCCATCGCCAAAGCGTTTGCGCAGATCGGACAGAGCCACTTCCAGGGCCTTCTCCCTGCCGTTTTCAGTCTTTTTCTTATTCATATCGTCCTTCTCCCTGCTGTAGAATATTTGTTCTAATCAGACAAAACAAGTATAGCACAAACGTTCTTATATGTCAATTGCGAGACGAAACGTAGATACAATGAATTCCCTCAAGGGAACCCGGGTTTCGGAGACCAACGAGCTGGAGCTGGTGGCCGACATCGATGGCTTCGTGTGCCTGGACAGAACTTCATTCGACCGGGTGGTGGCAGAGCACGACGAACTTCGGGATGCTTTATCACAAAAAAACGCCCCGACAGGGCGTTTTCTTGTAAGGTGGAGATGGCGGGAGTCGAACCCGCGTCCAGAAAAGCTGGCTACGGACGTCTACAAGCTTAGTCGGGACCCGTGCTCTCGCCCGGGTTCTGTCGCCCGACAGAGGTTCCCCAGGCCAGTCGATAGGGTGGGGCTCTCGCCCCCTTTGCCGGGCTAGCTCGACTTTCACCCGGCGCACTCCGATTTTTCTGTCGCCCAACGCCCCCCCTCGGCAGCGGGGAAAACGAGGGGCGTGACCGCCGTTTAGACGGTCAAAGCCGGTTCCTCAGCTCTTACGCAGCGAGCGGAAGAGCGTTATAGGAACGACCGAAAGCAGGTACTTTCTCGGCAGTTGTGTTTTTGCCTGTTTTAACGAGGTCAGGCGCCTCGGCTTGCAGTCCGCAACCGACCACTTCCCTGTCGAAGCCGTTTCATCCCCAAGCGGGGATATTATACCTTAAAACCCCGGCGGTGCAAAACGGAGCATTACCGGTAGAGCCGGAAATTGCGCGGGTCATCCCCCTCGAAGCCGGGCTGGTCGCCGCCGTTGGTCCCGAAGCGAGCCATAGCCCGCCTGGCCCGGACAATATCCGCCTCGTGTTTGAGCAGAACGGCCATCGTATCTTCCACCGTCTTCTCGTCAAGATGTTTGGCGTTCAAAGCTACCAGGGCCCTGGCCCAGTCCAGGGTTTCGCTGATGCTGGGCGATTTCTTCAGGTCGAGCTTGCGCAGTTGGCGCACCAGTTCAATCACCTGCCGGGCCATCTTCGGCCCCAGGTCGGGCACCTTGAGGCGGACGATGTTTAACTCAACCTCCAGGCTGGGATAATCCATAAACAGGTACAGGCAGCGACGTTTGAGCGCCTCCGATAGCTCGCGGGTGTTGTTGCTGGTCAGCACAACCATCGGCTGGTGCTCGGCCACCCGGGTGCCCAATTCGGGGATGCTCACCTGGAAATCGCTGAGAACCTCCAGCAGGAAAGCCTCGAACTCCACATCCGAGCGGTCCACTTCGTCGATCAGCAGCACCACCGGCTCCTCGGCAATGATAGCCTGTAACAGCGGTCGCGGCAGCAGGAACTGCTCGGAGAAAAAGACATCGTCCTCCTGGGCCAGCCGGTCGGCGGCCTGGCGCAGCGTCTGAGCCTCGGCCAGAACGTCTTGCAGTTTGTCGCGCAGGAGCTGGGTGTAGAGCATTTGCTTGGCGTACTCCCACTCGTACAGGGCCTTTGTTTCATCCAGGCCCTCGTAGCATTGCAGCCGGATCAACGTACGGCCGGTGGCTTTGGCCCAGGCCTTGCCCAACTCGGTTTTGCCGACGCCGGCCGGCCCCTCGGTCAGGATCGGCTTGCCGAGTTGTTCGGCCAAAAACAGCACGGTTGAGATTTCATCGGAGGCGATGTACTGGTGGGCCGCCAGAGCCTGGTTCATTTCTGAAATAGGATTAGACATTCGTATCTCCTGGGTATTAGTTAACTGGTTACCGGTTGATT
>JBHHXL010000534.1:0-2886 GCA_046757065.1 Anaerolineae bacterium | reverse complement strand
GGAGTCGGACAGTCCCTATGGGACGACACCAACGATGAAAATAGGAGTCCGGAATTCATTCCGGACTCCTGAACCGGCCTATTTTCAAGAGAGTCAAACAGTCCCTAACGGGACGACACCGAGTAATGAAAATGGAGTGCAGAGCTTGCTCTGCAGACCAAGGTCTGCACTCCTATTTTCAAGGGAGCCGTCACGAGCCTGCCCACGGCAACAACGCGAAGCGTGAAAATTCTACCCCACCCCAACCCCTCCCCGCCGGCGGGGAGGGGCCAGGGGAGGGGTATTCTCAAGGGAAAGCCAATGAACTACCTCAGCCACCTCGAATGTTCACTTACGGGAGAGCGTTACGACGCCGACCAGTTGATCCGCCTCTCCCGGGCAGGGTATCCCTTGCTGGCCCGCTACGACCTGGAAAAAGCAGGCCGCGAACTTGATCGAGATAAAATCGCCCGCCGCCCGCCCAACCTGTGGAGTTTCCGCGAGCTCCTGCCCGTGCGCGACCCAAAGAACATAATTTCCCTCGGGGAGGGCGGCAAGCCCATCCTTCGCCTGAAGCGACTGGGCGACCACCTCGGTCTCAATCAACTCTACCTGAAGGACGAGGGGCAAAACCCTACGGGCAGTTTCAAGGCCCTGGGGCTGTCCGCCGCCGTCAGCCGGGGCGTGGAATTGGGCGTGCGGGAGTTCGTCATCCCCACCGCCGGCAATGCGGGCGGGGCCCTGGCCTCCTACGCCGCCCGGGCCGGCGCGCCGGCCCACGTTTATATGCCCAACGACGCGCCTCTGATCAACATCCTTGAGGTGCAGATGGCCGGCGCCGATCTACAACTGGTGCACGGGCTGATCAACGACGCCGGGCGGGAGGCCGCCGCCGCCGCCGCCGAGGGTGGCTGGTTCGACGTTTCCACTTTGAAAGAACCGTATCGTGTTGAAGGCAAGAAGATCATGGGCTACGAGCTGGCCCAGCAGTTCGGCTGGAAGCTGCCCGACGTCATTCTCTACCCGACCGGTGGGGGGACCGGCCTGATCGGTATGTGGAAAGCCTTCGAGGAATTGGGGCGCTTGGGCTGGATCGACGACCATCGGCCCCGGATGGTAGCCGTCCAATCTGACGGGTGCGCGCCGATTGTCAAAGCTTTTCACGAGGGCAAAGAGGAAGCCGAGCCCTGGGAAAACGCCTCGACCCTGGCCGGGGGCCTGCGCGTGCCGGTGGCTATCGGCAGCCGCCTGATGCTAACCGCCCTGCGGGAAAGCAACGGCACGGCCGTCGCCCTGCCGGACCACGAGATTCGAGAGGCCCAGGCCCTCCTCGCCTCGCGGGAAGGCATCTTCTCCGCCATCGAAGGGGCAGCCACCATCGGCGCTCTGAACCACCTCATCAAAAACCGGTGGGTCACACCCGACGAGAAAATCCTCGTCTTTAACACCGGCAGCGGTTTGAAACAACGGCTGCTGCTCACCTGATCCTGAACAAGGGGGGAAATATGCGTTATCTGGTCCGGGCCAGGCTGAAGCCCGGCAAAGCGGCGTCCCTATTACGGGCGATTGAGGCGGGCACGCTGGGAGCCGGGTCCATTGCCGGCGGGGAATATCTACGCAATATGAACGAAGCCCGCCAGTGCCAGGACGGGAGCGTCCGTTGGGTTGAGGTCTGTTACTGCCCTGCGCCGCTGGCAGAGGAGCGGCCGTATTGGGAAGAGTATTTCGATCTGGATAAGGTTCAAGACGCACACGACCGCCGTCAATGCCGGGACTGGAACGGCAGCGAATTCTGGGCCTGCGCCGACTGCGACTGCACCGAACGTCTTGAGGAACATCTCGCCGGCCTGGGGCCTTCTTTTCTGGAGCTTTTGGGCCAGGCAGAGGGAGTCGTCACGGACGTGCAACGCACGCCACCGGCGCGAAGTGGGAAAAAAGCGGCCTAGCGCGCTTTTCTATCAAGACGGAAA
Source organism: Anaerolineae bacterium (assembly GCA_046757065.1). Taxonomy (GTDB): domain Bacteria; phylum Chloroflexota; class Anaerolineae; order 4572-78; family JBHHXL01; genus JBHHXL01. The sequence continues at coordinate 937 of JBHHXL010000534.1, read as the reverse complement.
CTTTCTCGTGTAAGGCAGGCAATGGCACGCGTAAAAATCTACAACGAAAGGGCATTTGCCGGGATGCGGCGAGCAGGGCGGCTCGCCGCCGAAGTTTTAGATATGATCACTCCCTACGTTCAACCGGGCGTGACTACCGGCAAATTAGATCGATTGTGCCACGAGTACATTATCTCTCGTGGGGCTGTTCCTGCCCCGCTCAACTATCGCGGCTTTCCAAGATCGATCTGTACCTCGATCAACGAGGTGGTCTGTCACGGTATCCCCGGTAACCGCCGCCTGAAAAAAGGCGACATCCTCAACATCGACGTGACGATCATCCTCGACGGCTGGCATGGCGACACCAACCGCATGTACCTGGTGGGGAAAGTTTCGCCGCAGGCCCGCCGGCTGTGCCGGGTGACCTATGAGGCCATGATGCGCGGCATCGAGGCCGTCCGGCCCGGGGCAACGTTGGGCGATATTGGACACGCGATCCAGGCTTATGTGGAAGCCAACGGGTGCTCGGTCGTCCGCGAGTACGGCGGTCACGGCCTGGGCCGCGTCTTCCACGATGCGCCCAGCGTGTCGCACGTGGGCCAGCCGGGTAAAGGGCTTAAACTCAAGCCGGGAATGCTCTTCACCATTGAACCGATGGTCAATTTAGGCCGGCCCAACATTCAATTGCTTCAAGATGGCTGGACGGTCATTACCCGGGATCGCTCTCCCTCGGCCCAGTACGAGCACACCGTCGGCGTGACCTCCACAGGCTATGAAATCTTCACCCTCTCCCCGGAGGGGCTGGACCACCCCGGCTGGTGAGTGGTCACCTGTCTTTAAGGAGGTTTTGATGGCAGATTTTTCAACGTTGACCCTATTTATCATCGCCGCTTTGGTTCTATTAGTCACCCCGGTGTCGTGGTCAATTTGCTCAACCCCAAAACCGCCTTGTTTTTCT
>JBHHXL010000533.1:0-2889 GCA_046757065.1 Anaerolineae bacterium | reverse complement strand
TAATATAGTACAATTTTCTGCGGCGTAGTTACCATTTCCTGGTTTCTTCGCCCCGAACGTGATATAATCAATTGGGTGTGTTCAAATTCAGTTGGTAGTGAGGGCTTCAGCCCTCAAAAAAGGCACTAAAGTGCCCACTACCAACTCATTTTTAATTCACCTTTATCAATTCGAATCCGGGCCGGCAGTGTAAGCGCCCTAAAGGGTTCCGATGCTCAACTACCTGCTCAACCTTCTCGATCTGACCCGTAGCCGCCATCTGCTGCGACCGCTGGTGGCGGTGTTTCATCTGACGGGACGCTGTAACCTCAACTGCGCCTATTGTGAAGATTACGGCGCGCGCCGGCCCAACGACGAACTGGCCGAGTTGGGCGTCCTGTCCCTGGCCGGGGCCGGACGGGTGCTGGCTGTTCTGCGGCAGGCGACCGCCGGCCTGATCCTGACCGGCGGCGAGCCGCTACTCTATCCCGATATTGAGGCTCTGGCGGCGCGGGCCAAAACCCATCATCGTTTTCAAAACCTGACCCTGCTTACCAACGGATTGCTGCTGCCCAAACACCTCGACCTGCTGCCGCACCTCGACCGGTTGGTGATCAGCCTGGACTCCCTGGACACCGACCGCTGGGGCCAGATCATCGGCCTAAACGACCGGGCTGCCCAGGCCATCATCGACGCGATTTCGACGGTGGCAGAACAACAGGCCGCGCACAGTTTTGAGTTGGTGGCTAACTGCGTCGTTACCCCTGAAACCCTGAGCGACGCCGGGGCCGTGCTCGATTTTTGCCTTGAGCGGGACATCGCCTTTGCTTTCTCGCCCCAATCCTTCAACAACTGGCCCCGCTACGGGTTGCTGGTGAATGGGAAGTATCGCGCCTTTGTGGACAGGGTCATCGCTTACAAAAAGCAGGGATTAAATATCCTGGGCAGCCTGGCCTACTTGAATTTGATGCGCGATTTTCGCCCCTACCGCTGCTACCCCACCCTGGTCCCCCGCGTTTTGCCCAACGGTGACCTGATCTACCCCTGCCGCCCCCTCGAGCGCAGTCACACCCCGCACGGGGGACGGCCCTGCAACCTGACCCGCGTTCGCTCCTGGCGGCAAGCTATCGCCATCGCCGAGCGCGAATTTGGCCCGCCGCCGACTTCGTGCGTCAGTTGTTTCCAGCAATGTTACGCCGAGTCGTCGTTGATGCAGGCCCGCCCTCTGTCGTTGCTGTGGGAGATGTTGGCCTTCAGCGCTTCGCGCAAATCGAACATACACACCTTCGCGCCGGGATAACACCGTTAGAATGGAAAACCTCTCATCTTCCCCTCTCGCCCTCTCCACTCCCCCGCTTGTCATCGGCGGCGGGGTGGCGGGGTTGATGGCCGCCGCGCATCTGGCCGGGCGCGGCCTGAAGCCGCTGCTGCTGGAAGCCGAGCCGGCCTGGATTGGCGGGCGGCTCAAGGACGGGCCGGTGGTGGAAATTGAGCATCAGGGCCAGACCTGGCGCTTCCCCGGCGAGCACGGCGTGCACGGTATCTGGTCTCCTTACCGCAATTTCCAGGCAACGTTGGCCCGGTACGACATCCGGCCGGCCCTGGTGCCGGCCCGCGAGGAAATGTGGATTTTTGGCCGGGGCCAGACCGTGCGCAAAGCGGCCATCGGCAGCGCCATTCGCTACAGCGAAGTGCCGGCCCCATTTCATTATCTGTACCTGTTCATTCGCCCCCGCTTCCTCAATATTCTGACCCTGCGCGATGTGGCCTCGATGTTTCGGGTTTTGGGCGGTCTCTTGGCCGCGATGTCAATTGACCCGCTGGCCGAGCAAAAATCGCTCAAGGGGATGTCCCTGGCCGATTTTACGGCGGGCTGGTCCCCCACCCTGCGCAGCTTTTTTGCCGGGCTGGCTCGCAGCGCCCTGGCCGCTCACCCGGAGGAGGTTCCGGCCTCGGGCTTTATTGCGTTTCTCAGATTTTACACCCTGCTCCGCCGCGACGCCTGGATGTTCTCCTATCTACCTGGCCCCGGAGGGACGTGCGTCGCCGAGCCGCTGGCCGGTGTGGCCCGCCGCCTGGGGGCCGAGATACGGATGGGGGCCAGGGTAACCGCACTGGCGCGGGGGGAAGACGGGCGGGGCGTAAAACCGGCCTGGTCGGTGAGGTATGATGCCAATGGACAGTCTCACACGGTTGAAGCCGGGCGGGTGGTTCTGGCGTTGGATGCTCCGGCGGCTGAGAAGTTGCTGAGGGAAAGCCCGGCGACGGCAACGGCAGCGGCGGCGTTGCGCTTTCCAAAAGGTGTGCCAACGGCTATCATCCGGCTCTGGTTTGAGGCGCAGCCGAAGCCGGTGGCTGAGGCCGGTATTTTCACCGGCGATTTTGTGATGGACAACTTCTTCTGGCTGCACCGGCTGCAACCGGCCTACATGGATTGGGGCCGGGAAACGGGCGGGGGCGCCATCGAAATGCATGTTTACGGCCCGCCGGATTTTCTGGAGCAGCCCGATGCAGCCTTGCTGGCCCAGGTTATCACCGACACCTACCGGGCCTTCCCCGAATTGCGGGGGCGACTTTTGCACTCAACCTTGCTCCGCAACCAGGCGACGCACACCCTCTTTGCGGTGGGCGATCCGGGCCAGCATCTGGCAGTCAAGACCCCGTGGCCCGGCCTTTTTGCCTGCGGCGATTGGGTCTACCATCCGACCCCGGCGCTGTACCTGGAGCGGGCCACAATCACCGGCATTGCGGCGGCCAATGCCCTGCTATCCAGCCTGGATATGGAACCGTGGCCCATTCTGTCCCATCCCGAGCCGGAATGGCTGGCCGGAAAATTAGAACGGGGTTTGTGGCGCGTGCGCCAGGCAATGTTGCGCAACAGGAGGGGAAGCGAGAAGTAGGGGCGAACAC
>JBHHXL010000532.1:0-2894 GCA_046757065.1 Anaerolineae bacterium | reverse complement strand
CGCCTGTTGCACACAAATACACGCCAATGTAACACATCTGGCTCTTGAAATGTACACGTTCCGAGGTATGCTGAGGGCACAAACGACAGGCAGTGTAAGTCTAATCTATATGAGCGGCGGCGGCAAGCCCGCCGCTCACGACAAGGAAAAAGGAGGAACACGATGATTCGGAACTACAAGATGACAATCGTATGGGTGAGCATCGCCCTGTTGGGGCTGATGTTCGCCGGCTGCGGGGCGCCTGCGCCGGCTGGTGCTCCGGTCAGGTATGCCACGTCCGAAACCTACGGCTACTCCACCGGAGGCTCGGCAACCGTGAACGATGCGCCGTACGACGCCACCTTCTACAAGCACTACGGCGTCAACCCCTTCATCGACACCGAGGACGGCCGCCTGTCCACCTTCGCCATGGACGTGGACACCGCGTCCTACACCGTCGCGCGCCGCTACGTGACGGACGGCCACCTGCCCGATCCCGACTCGGTGCGGGTGGAGGAGTTTGTCAACTACTTCCGGCAGGCGTACGAGCCGCCGGCGGAGGCCGCCTTCGCCATCCACGTCGAGGGTGCGCCGTCTCCCTTCGGCGGAGAGAAACACTGGCTGATGCGCGTCGGTCTCCAGGGTCGCACCATCCCGGCTGAGGAGCGCAAGGACGCCACACTGATCTTCGTGATCGACGTCTCCGGCTCCATGGCACGCGAGGACCGGCTGGGGTTGGTGAAGCGCTCCCTGCACCTGCTGGTCAACGAACTGCGTCCGACCGACGAGGTTGGCATCGTGGTCTATGGCTCGCGCGGGCGCGTCGTCCTGGAACCGACCGACGGTGAGAACAAAGAAGCGATCCTGCGGGCCATCGACGCGCTGCAGCCCGAAGGCTCCACCAACGCGGAGGAAGGGCTGCGGTTGGGCTACAAGATGGCAGCGCGCAGGCTTCAGCCAGGCCGCATCACCCGCCTGATCCTGTGCTCCGACGGGGTAGCCAACGTGGGACGCACCGGCCCGTACTCCATCCTGAAAGAGGTACGCGGCTACGTGGGTGACGGCATCAGGCTCTCCACCATCGGCTTCGGCATGGGCAACTACAACGACGTGCTCATGGAGCAGTTGGCCAACGACGGGGATGGCAACTACGCCTACGTGGACACGCTGGACCAGGCGCGGCGCATCTTCGTCGAGAACCTGACCGGAACGCTGCAGGTGATTGCGAAGGACGCCAAGGTGCAGGTGGACTTCAACCCGGAAGTGGTGAGCCGCTACCGCTTGCTGGGCTACGAAAACCGGCGCGTGGCCGACGAGGATTTCCGCAACGACTCGGTGGACGCCGGCGAAGTCGGGGCCGGCCACAGCGTCACGGCCCTATACGAGGTCAAGCTGGCCCCCGACGCCGAGGGCCGCGTCGCCACCGTCCAGGTCCGCTACCAGGACCCGGACACGGGCGAAGTGTCCGAGATCAGCCGTGGGTTCGAGCGGAGCGACTTCACCACCACGTTCGAGGAGGCATCACCCCGCTTCCAACTGGATGCCGCCGTAGCAGAGTACGCCGAGGTTCTCCGCGAGAGCTACTGGGCGCAGGACAGCAGCCTGGAGGACGTCCGCACCCTTGCTCGGCAGGTGAGTGAGCTCCTACCCGACGACCCGGACGTGGCTGAGTTTGCGAACCTGGTGACGCAGGCGGCCCGAATTGCAGCCGGCGAATAGACCACACTGCCATTCCCACACACTGGCCGGCCCGAGACCGAAGTGGCGCCTCGGGCCGGCTGCGTTTCGGGTGGTGAGATGAACGGATACGCGGCCAGCAGCGGCAGATAAACCCGAAAAACCTGACGGATCACGTTGCCCTCCCACTCCACCGTCATGCGCCGGCCTCCCTGACTCACCAGTTGAACTTCTTCAATCGTAAACAGCGCTTCAGGGGGAACCGAGGATTCGACCACGCGGTAGCGGACCGAGGCGATAACCCCCTCGCCGTTGATCGGCGGAGCCGGGTTGAGCAGCGTGGCCACGAAAGAGATCGTCCCAATACCGGTCCTGTGATCGACCGTGGCCCGGTTGTAGGCCACGAAATAGGGCTGCCCGGTGAACAGTGGGCCAGGCTCGATCTGCACGCCCGGTCGGTCGAGGTCCGCATCGATCACCTCGACGGCCGACGCATCGTATGTGAGAAGAAAATCGACACCGTACAGATCGTGCACGTTGGCCACGTGCACGTCCCATACCACTTGTGCTGTTTGGGTAAGGCTCACTTCAGCCGCCGCCCCGCGCGCCAAGGCCAGGCCGAGAACGATGCCGGCCACCAATGCGCCTGCTTTCCCGATACCGCTCATGCTACATCGCCACCTCGACAATCAGGATCTGACTTCCTCTGTTCTTATCGTAACAAGCCAGCCCATGTCATTGCCTTATGAGTGACGCCACGGCGTCATGGGCCAACTCGCAATGACATAGGCTGGCTAGATCTTTTCCGTGTTTCCTCCATCCGTGTGAAGCTATCTCCTCGATGGGCGAAGTTCTTCTGATCGAGCCTGATTCGCTCCTTCGACAAGCCGCCGTGGTGAGCCTGTCGAACCATCAGGACGACGCTCGGTCAGGAGACCTTCGGCGATCAAGGACCATCAACGGAGTTCATACCAATAGACGTTTTGGCAGCCTCTACGTAGCGAAGTCGAGTGCCAAAAGATGCGAGGGATAGCCCAGCATCGGGGACCTAAGCCCAATAACTTCCAAATGATCGCCGCCGGCGGAGTTCTTCAACCCGACTGAATTCCTGTTGCTGGCGCTGCTGTATGGAGGTGGGGCGCTGCTGGCCGCGTATCCGTTCATCCCGCCACTATGGATGTTCAGATAATGTTGCTGACTCGTAGTGACGACTTATGAAGATTGAGAAAATAATCGGG
>JBHHXL010000531.1:0-2895 GCA_046757065.1 Anaerolineae bacterium | reverse complement strand
GCTTTAGGAGGCCAAATCACTTATGGAGACCTTAACCATCGAGGACATCTGGCAGGCGCTGGATGACATCAAGGACCCGGAAATCCCGGTCGTCTCCCTGGTGGAGTTGGGGATCGTGCGAGACGTAGGGGTAACCGGCGGCAAGGTGACCGTGACCATCACCCCCACCTTTTCCGGCTGCCCCGCTCTGAATGTGATGAAGGCCGCCATCGCCGAGCGCCTGCTGGGGATGGGCGTCGCGTCCGTGGAGGTCCGGCAGGTCGTCTCCCCGGCCTGGAGCAGCGATTGGATCAGCGCCGAAGGCCGCCGCAAGCTGAAGGAGTTCGGCCTGGCCCCGCCCCTCAGACACGGCGGGGATTTTGAGATTTTGCTGCTGGACGCCGCCGCCTGCCCCCACTGCGATTCCCAGAACACCACGCTCAAGAATAGCTTCGGCCCGACCCTATGCCGGGCGCTGTATTACTGCCATGCTTGCCGGCAACCCTTTGAAGCGTTTAAGCCGCTTTAGGGGGACATCCTGGCTGACCTTGAGGTTTGCCGCAGAGGAGTGGGGTAGCCACCTGCCATGATCCGCGCGCGTTTGCGCCTGCTGGGGGGATTCCGGCTGACCGCCGGCCCCGACCCGCACGCCCCGGCCATCGATCTGGCCTCCGGCCAGAGCCAGATGTTGCTGGCCTATCTGGCCCTGCACCCCGAGCGGTCGATTGACCGCCGCTGGCTGGCCTTTAACCTGTGGCCCGACGCCGCCGAAGGGATGGCCCTGCGCAACCTGCGCCAGCATCTCCACCGCCTGCGGCAGATACTGGCCTCGCTGTCCCTCCCGGATGATATGCTCCTCGCTCAAAGTGGCGAACTGCGTTTCCAGCCCTCCGGTCTGTGGGTTGACGCGGACCAGTTCCAACGCCAGATCGACGACCGCCGGCGGCAAATCGAAGCCATTGAGTTTTACCGGGGAGACCTGCTGGCCGGGCACGATGCCGCCTGGCTGCACCCCATCCGCGCCCGGCTGCGCGATCGATATTTGGAGGCGCTGCGCACCCAGATCGCCATCGCCAATATGCAGCGCAACTATCCCCGCGCCCTGTACTACGCCCGGCGTCTGCTCCAGGCCGGCCCCTTGCGCGAAAGCTCGCACCGTATCTTTATGGAAGCCTTATATTTCAACGGCAACCGCGCCCAGGCCCTGCGCCATTTCGCCGAGCTGGAAAGCCTCTTGCAGCGCGAACTCAACGCCGGGCCAATGCCCGAAACGGTTGCCCTCTACCGGCAGATGCAGCGCGGCGCGTTGGCCTCCGACATCCCCCTGCTGGCCCCGACCTTGCAAACCATCGAACACGTCAACGCCTTCTTTGTTGGGCGCAGAGCGGAATTGGCCTGGCTGGATGAAGCCCTGGCCCAAACCCTGGGCGGCCAGGGGCAGTTTATATTGATCGAGGGGGATGACGGCCTGGGCAAAACGGGCCTGCTGCGCACCTGGCAAAGCGCGCGCGCGGCCCAGATGTTGACCTTCGCCGGCCAGGCCGCCGGTCCCGGACCCGGGCCGGAGCCCTACGCCCCGGTCCTCGACGCCCTGCGCCAGGGCTACGAAGCCATCGATTGGGGCTGGTTTCCGGCCAGGTTGCCCTGGCTGGCCGACCTGCGTTCGGCCCTGTCCGGGCCGGACGCCCGGGTTGGGCCGGAGGTAGGGGTGGAAAAGCTGGGCCAATTCCTGCTGGCGATGGCCGGGCGCGCCCGGCGGGCCGTTGGTCTGATGCTCGATGACCTGCACCAGGCTGACGAGGCCACCTGGCAATTGTTGGGCTTCCTGGCCCGGCGTTGCGCCGGAACCTCCCTGCTGCTGGTCGGCGCCTGCCGGCCTGCTGAACTGCCGCCCCTCGCCCGGCGTCTGATTCATAGCTTGCAGCGACAGGGGCAGGTGCAAACCCTGACGCTGCTGCCCCTGTCGCCCCCCGATACGGCCAAACTGGCCCAATACCTGCTAGGGGCAAAACGGCTCCGGAAGGGGGCCACCCACCGTCTGCACCGGGCTACGCAGGGCAATCCACGGCGGCTCGTCGAATTGCTCCGGGATGAAGAAAGCGCAGCCGGGTTTGCCGCCGAGCTCACGTCGCCTCGATGAGACGGGCCTGGCTGACTCGCCTCAGATCGCTGACGGCCAGCTCCAGGTTTATCCCCCGCTTCCCCGCGCTGACAAGCAGGCGCTCCAGGCCGGTCGCCCTTTGATCGAGGTAGACCTTGAAGGGCTTGTGCAGCAGGGCCAGGGCCGAGATGCCGCCGACCTGCAGGCCGGTCAATCGCTCGGCTTCGGTCTGAGAGGCCATCTTCACTTTCTTCACCCCGACGGCTCCGGCCACCTTTTTTAGATTCAATTCGCGGTCCCCGGCGATTATCACCAGCATTGGCCTGCCCCGATCCGGAAGGACCACCAGCGTTTTGTAAACCATCGCCGGCGAGAGGCCCAGGTGTTCGGCCACGCCGGCGGCGGAGTGGATCGCCTCGGGGAAGGTGTGGACCCGGTACGCAATCCGGCGCTGGTCGAGCAGCCGCATCGAGTTGGTTTTAGCGGTCACCTCGTCCTTTTGCCCTCCAACACAGCACGAATTACAACAGTTGCCGTTTCAAAATCTATGTTGTCGCATCATTAGCCGCCCAACGCCGCGTTTCACGCGCCCGCTTGCGTAGACACACTGTAACACACCAACCAAACGCGAGTCAAGGGCCATTGTTAAAAGGGGTCTGCCCCAGATTTTAGGCGAATTAGGTGCGACGCACTTCTGACGTGCATGTCAACGGACAGATCTAATGGTACGGGGGGGATTTTCGAGCCAATAGCTTATTGTAAGTGCGTCGCACCTAAAATTTGGGACGCACCCGTTAAAAGCGAACTGAGGTTAA
>JBHHXL010000530.1:0-2912 GCA_046757065.1 Anaerolineae bacterium | reverse complement strand
CGTATCTCCTGGGTATTAGTTAACTGGTTACCGGTTGATTGGGTATTGGTTGATTGGGTACTGGTTGATCAGTTGACCAGTTGACCAGTTGACCAATCAACAAATCAACCAATTAACCAGCTAAAAAGCTCCGCAACACCGTATGCAGAATCCCGCCGTTGCGGTAGTAATCCACCTCGACCGGCGTATCGATCCGGCAGAGCATAGTCAGCGTGCGCGTGTTTCCGTCCTCACCGGTGACCTCAACCGGCACTTCCTGGCGCGGCTGGAGGTTATCATCGATGTGGATGGTGTAGGTTTCGTGGCCGGTCAGGCCCAGAGTTTCGGCATTTTCGCCATCCTGAAACTGCAAAGGCAAAACCCCCATCCCGACCAGGTTGCTGCGGTGAATCCGCTCGAAACTTTCGGCCAGGACGGCCATCGCCCCCAGCAGCAGCGTGCCCTTGGCCGCCCAGTCGCGGGAGGAGCCGGTGCCGTACTCCTTGCCGGCGATGATGATCAAAGGAGTGCCATCGGCCTGGTATTTCAGGCTGGCCTCGTAAATCGTCATCACCTCGCCGCTGGGCAGGTAGGTCGTCCAGCCGCCCTCGGTGCCGGGGGCCAACTGGTTGCGCAGGCGCACATTGGCGAACGTGCCGCGCGTCATCACCCGGTCGTTGCCCCGCCGCGAGCCGTAGGAGTTGAAATCTCGCGGCTCGACGCCGTTTTCAATCAGGTATTGGCCCGCCGGGCTATCGACGGCAATGGCCCCCGCCGGGGAAATATGGTCGGTCGTCACCGATCTGCCGACCTTGACCAGAACCCGCGCCCCCGTAATCGGCTGGATCGGGCGCACCTCCGGCGTCAGGTCGGTAAAGAAGGGCGGCTCCTGGATGTAGGTCGAATCCGCCTGCCACTCGAACAGGTCGCCGCCACTGATCGGAATCTTGTTCCACTCCTCATTCGATTGCTCGATGCCATCGTATTCTTTGTGGAATGTCTCCGGGTTCAGGGCGTTTTCGTACTCGGCGGCGATCTCGGCCTGGGTGGGCCAGATGTCCTTCAGGTACACGGGCCGGTTGTCACGATCAAGGCCGAGCGGCTCCCGGCTCAAATCGATATCGACTCTGCCGGCCAGGGCGTAGGCCACCACCAGCGGCGGGCTGGCCAGGTAATTGGCCTTGACGTAGGGATGGATGCGCCCCTCGAAGTTGCGGTTGCCGCTCAAGACGCCGGCCACGATCAGGTTGTTGTCGGTGATGGCCTGCACCAGCTCCGGGGCCAGGGGGCCGCTGTTGCCGATGCAGGTCGTACAGCCGTAACCGACGGTGTGGAAGCCCAGTTGCTCCAGGTACGCGGTCAGGCCCGCTTTTTCCAGGTAGTCCGTGACCACCTTCGAGCCGGGGGCCATACTGGTTTTGACGTAGGGTTTGACCCGCAGGCCGCGCTCAACGGCCTTCCGGGCCAGGAGGCCGGCCCCCAACATCACCGAGGGGTTGCTGGTGTTGGTGCAACTGGTGATGGCGGCGATGACCACCGCGCCGTGGTTGAGTTCGACCGGGCCAGCCTGGCCGTCGCCGGCGGCGGGGTTAGCGTTGCCGTTCAGGGAGAGGGTGGCCCGGGCTGCCAACGTGGACACATCCAGGCCGAAACCCTGGGGGCCAACCGGCGCTCGCAGCGATTGGTCGAAGGCCGATTTCAACTCGGTCAGCGGTATCCGGTCCTGGGGTCGCTTCGGCCCGGCCAGGCTGGGCACCACCTCGCCCAGGTCCAATTCCAGGGTGTCGGTAAACTCCGGATCGGGCACATCGTCCGTGCGGAAGAGGCTCTGTTCCCGGGTGTAACGCTCGACCAGCTCGACCAGCTCCGGCGGGCGGCCCGTCTTGCGCAGGTAGTTCAACGACTCGGCGTCCATCGGGAAGAAGCCCATCGTCGCCCCGTATTCGGGGGCCATATTGGCGATGGTGGCCCGGTCCGGCAGGGACATCTGGCTTAAACCCGGCCCATAAAATTCAACGAATTTGCCGACAACGCCGCGCTCGCGCAGCATCTGGACCACGGTCAGGGTCAGGTCGGTGGCGGTCACCCCCTCCCGCAAGCTGCCGATCAGCTTGAAGCCGACCACCTCCGGAGTCAGCATATAAATCGGCTGGCCCAGCATCACCGCCTCGGCCTCGATGCCGCCCACGCCCCAGCCGACGATGCCCAGGCCGTTGATCATCGTCGTGTGGCTGTCGGTGCCGACCAGGCTGTCGGGGAAGGCGACGAGTTTACCATCCTCGGGGCGGGTCTGCACGCCCCGGGCAAAATACTCCAGGTTGACCTGGTGCACGATGCCGCTGGCCGGAGGCACCACCCGGAAGTTGTCGAAAGCCTGCTGGCCCCAGCGCAGGAATTCATAACGCTCGCGGTTGCGCTCGAACTCGCGCTCGGCGTTGAAGAAGAGGGCCGCCAGCGAGCCGAAGCGGTCCACCTGCACCGAGTGGTCGATGACCAGGTCCACCGGGATGTCGGGGTTGATCTTCTTCGGATCGCCGCCCAGGCGAGCCATCGCCGAGCGCAGCGCGGCCAGATCGACCACAGCCGGCACACCGGTAAAATCTTGCAAAATCACCCGGGCCGGCTTGAACGGGATTTCATCGGGCGCGGGCGCCTTGGCCTCCCAGGCGGCCAGGTGGGCCACGTCGTCCTCCCTGATGATGTAGCCATCGCATTGGCGCAACAACGCTTCCAGCAGCACCTTGATCGAGAAGGGCAGGCGGGAGATGTGGCCCACCCCCGCCTTTTCCAGCGCATCCAGGCGATAAATATAAGCTTCACCGCTACCCGTCTCGAAGGTGGCGCGGGCGTTGAAGGCGGTTTCGGTTTGTGCGGGCATTGTGTTCTCCTCTTGCAAAGTGTAGGACACGCGAAGCGTGTCAGTTTGTCCGGGG
>JBHHXL010000529.1:0-2930 GCA_046757065.1 Anaerolineae bacterium | reverse complement strand
ACCTCCAGGAGACCCGCCTGGGCACCGACCCCAAGAAGGCCGACAGCGACGGCGATGGGCTGCGCGACGACCTGGAGGTGAAGGGCTTCATGCTGGGCGGGAAGCGCTGGTACAGCGACCCGCTCAGCCCCGACACCAACAACGACGGCCTGCTGGACACCATGGAATGTTGGGGAACCCTGCCGGACTTGACCACCGCTTCAAACAAAGCTGACTCAACCACCGCCTCAAACAAAGCTTGCGACCTGGACACCGACGGGGACGGCACGCCAAACCTCTTCGACCGCGACAACGACAACGACGGCGTCTCCGACCGGGTGGACCTGGCACCCAACAAAAAGCTAGACGGCTTTGGCCAGTCCAACCCGTTCAAGCTCGTCGTGGACAACCTGCAGAAGAAGAGCGGCAGCAATGGCTACCCCGTCTTCGTGGACTTTCAGATCCGACCTGCCAATCCCGACCACCTTTCCTACGCCATGAACGTGCTCGATTGGCCCGCCGGCGACAAAGAAGGCCAGATCCAGCGTACCAAAAACACCACCTTCGCCGACTTGATGAACCCCAAACCGCCCAGCGATAACGCCAATTGGAACGGGGACATGCGCCTGGTGCCGATGCTGGAGATCAAGATGCCGGCCGGCGGCGGCAAGATCCCAGCCTTGCCGCTGACCACCCCGCAGGCCACCCGCCAGATAGAGGGGTGGGACGGAGCCACCCGCTGGATTAGCGCCACGGTCAACTTCAGGGAACTAGGGTACCGCACCAGGCTCGATTTCCAGTTTGAGAACACCACCAGCGGTGTTACCGTTGAGTTGTATACCGGCCTTTGCTCGTCCCCGGGCAACAGGGAGTACAAGCTGGAAGACGTCTCCAGCGGTGGATCCTGGGACCTGGCCGGCCGCGATGTGCTCACGCTGGTGGACGGCGGCCATTATATCAAACTGAGCAAGGGCGACAAATCCACCTGCGCCAACCTGGGCGACATTCCCAATGGCCCGTATGCCGGCAGGATGATTGACCTGGAGAAGCTGCAAACCCATGGCATCGCCGTACGCGACGCGGATGACAAAGGCAACATGGTGGCTTATATCCCTCTCAACCTGGTCAAAGATGAGACCGGCGGTGGCAAGGCCGCCTTTGCCGGCCGCATGATCTACTGGCCCAACGATCCCACCCAGTGGGGCAGCGCTCACGAGGTGCGCGTGGTCTGGCTGGTGCAAATGCTGGACGACGCCGGCAACACCAACGTGGTCCACTCCTATCCCGAGGAGTGGACGCTGACCGGCCTGAGCGTGCGCGAAGACCGCGGCATGGACATCGCCGTGGCCTTTGAAGACCCCAACACGGACAATGATCTCAAGGCCGACGACCGTCTGTGGAAACTCGCCGATGGTCTGCAGAAGACCTTCACCTCTCCCCGCGATCAGAATGGCAACAAGATTCGTGACATCGGTATCGTCAGCGCCAGAGGGGGAAGGACCGTAGCCGATGAGACCATTAGCGGCCGCTTCGACAACCAGAGCAACAGCTACGTCTCCTCAGAAAAGCTGTGGGGCATCCCTCGGAACGCGCTGCGGGTGAAGACCTATTCCTACGACCATCAGGACTACCTGGCCAAGATTCCATCGGAGATCACCCCCGACATCCTCAAGACCTACTTCACCAGCGGCGGCAGTGCCCGCACCGATGCGCCCACCCTCCTCTTCGCCCGCGAGGAACACTACCGCACCGCCGCCCTGGATATGGTGGGCGGCGTCATTGCCATCTCCGGCAGCCAGGTCACGGTGAACATGGATAGAAAGAAAGCCTCTCTGGACACCCTGGCCAGCATGAACTGGGGTCCCTATCGCTATCGCAACGGGCAGTGGGAAGCGTACCCCCTGGATGAATACTGGGACAAGATGGCGGTGCGCTACAAGAAGATTTTCCAGGAGAACCCACCGAAGGACGAGAAGGGAAATCGGATCACCGACCCCGACGCCCTGGAGGGCCTGGTGATTGCCGCCCAATCCTTCTACATGGCCGGGGTCCCGGGCGTCAACAGGGTGGTGGAGTCCAACTATATCGGCCTGATCACGGCCAAGCTCAGTGGCTATGTTGCTGATAATAGCCTGGCCGAAGCGAGCGTCAACAGCGTCGGGGCCGGGATTGAACTGGTAGCAGATCAGGTGGCCGAGGAATTCTTCGACACATTGCGTCAGCAACAAGAAGAAGTAAGTGAGATGTTCGGCAACCTTTTTCAGGAAGACAAGAGAGGGAAATTCAAGGTAATTCGTGACCTCTTCAAGGGCAAAGTGAAGGGACTGCGCCTGCGCAATATTCGTGCCGCCTGGCGCGCCAGCCGCCTGAAAACAGCAGGGAAAGCAGCAGGAACCGGTCTGGCTGTAGCTGCCCTGGGCTTTTCCATTGCGGCCAGCTTCAGTGGAGACCCGATCGTCAAGAACATCACTTTCGGCCTGGCGGTGGTCTCCACGGGCGTTGATTTGGCTGTCACTATTCAAGGCATTGCCAAAGCAACCAAGGGTGTGGTCGGCTTTGCCAAACAAATGGCCGCCGCGGGCAGAGAGATCAGTGACTCTGCGAAGAAGGCCGGCGCTATCTTAACGGTGATCGCCATCGGGGTGACGATTGGGTTGTTTGTCGCCCAGTGGGCCATGGGCGCGATCGGAGCCGCTAACAGCCTGAGGTTCAGCGCCGCGCTGGCCGGGATGTTCGCCACCATCATCGCCACGGTCATCATGTTTGCCATCAGCCTGATTCCCATTGTGGGGCAGATCTTCGCCGCCCTGGTCGCCCTGACCGACGCCGTTATCAACCTGATTTGCGGCATCACAGACTCTGAAGCAGACATCTGTAAAGGAATCTCCGGCTATCTCACCCAGGCCATCCAGTGGGCCATCTGGAGCCAGACCACGCTGGTCGGCAACCTG
>JBHHXL010000528.1:0-2932 GCA_046757065.1 Anaerolineae bacterium | reverse complement strand
GATACGTGATACCTGACACGTGACACGTGATACCTAACAAGTCCGTCGCCCGCGAAGACAGGTAATATTGCAAACCAATTCTCTTTACCTCACAAAACTACAAAATACGCAAGGAGGCAATTTCTGATGGCATCACTTTTGAACAAAGTCCAAACCCTCATTTCGGCCAATTTGCACTCCCTGGTCGACAGGGCCTTGAAGGCGAATTCGGTCGCTGTGCTGGACGAGTACATCCGGCAGGCCGAGAACAACCTGGATGACCTGCAAGACGCGCTGATCACCGTGCGCGGCCAGGTCAAAACCCTGGAGCGCAAGTGGAAGCTGTTCCAGGCCGAGGCCGAGTCCCTGGACGCGGACATCGACCGCCTGCTGCGTCTGGGCAAGGAGGACCTGGCCGTCGCCGCCCAGAGCCAGTACAACTCCAAGGCGGAGCTGGCCGAGGAGTACCGCGAGCAATTTGAACGGCAAAAGGTCGAGGCCGACAAACTGGCCGAGGCGCGGCTCAAGCTGGAAGCCAAGCTGACCACCATCAAGCAGGAGCGCGAACACCTGCTGGCCCTGCTCGAACTGGCCAAATCGAAAGAGATTGCGGCCAAGACTATCCGCTCCCTGGACGACCTGGAAGGCATCGGCGACAGCGACATCGCCCGCGTCGGCGACGCCATCCGCGCCCGCCTGGACCGGGCCGACGCCGAAATCGAGATGGAGTCTGAAAGCCTGACCTCGCAGATGGAGGACGTGTTGGGCCAGGCCAAGCTGGAGGATCAGCTGGCCGAGCGACGGCGGCGGCTGGGCCTGGAGGAAGAATCGTAAGAATTGTGAATGGCGACTTACACCTACGACACCTTCGCCGGGACCCGCCTTAAGTGGGTTTTCGTCCTGCCTTTTGTCTACGCCGCAGCCACGATCAGCCGGGCCGTGGTCCAGGTCGATGATTGGACCAGCCCCTTTGCCCGCAACGTCCTGATCGCCAACGTCCTGGCCCCGCTGGTCATCGCCGTGGTGGCCTGGCTGGTGGGCTTCTATTACATCGGACGGCGGGTCACGGCCGATGAGCGCGGCCTGACCTTCAAACCGGACCCCAACAGCCTCTGGTTTTGGACGACCGTCGCCGTGCCCTGGACGGCGGTTAAAGAACTGCGCCTCACCTCCCGGCGCGCCTACGACGTTTTTGGCGCGCCGAGTTTTCGTTTAGAGGCGGCGATAGGGGCGCGGGTGGGGGGTAAGGCAGAGACCCTGTCGCTGCCGGCCAAGCTGGGCCTGCTGGACGCGATCGTTGACGCCGCCGGTTTGGAACCGGCGCTGGCCGGCCAGCCGGCCCGGCCCTCCGGGCTGCGGCTGGACATTGCCCCGGTCATCGCGGCCAAACGGATCGGGTGGAGATGGGGGAGGGAGGGGTAGAGGATGGCTTTATCATCACGGCCTTCGTTGCGCGAAGGTATAACCGAAGGATGATCATATGGTCGCAGAACTCTTAGGAGAAAAGAGCATCAGCTACTTACTCAAAGCGGTGGCAAACCTGATTAAATTGCCCAAGACCAGGATGTGGTTGGACTATGATGCGGTAGCCGACGTGCTTTACCTTCATTTTGAGGAAAAGCCAGCTTCAACGCACAGTGAAATGCGAGAGGATGGGATCATCCTTGACTATCGGGACGACCTTTTGGTGGGATTGACTATTCTTGAAGCATCTCGCCGATGAGCTTCTAAAAGAAAAAAGCGACCGGGGAATCGTTGAGCGAGCTCGCCTGAGGCCAACCTTGGCCGGGCAACCGGCCCGCCCCTCCGGGCTGCGCCTGGACATCGCCCCGGTCATCACGGCCAAACGGATCGGGTGGGGGTGGGGGGGAAATGAGAAAGTAATAGGACTTTCGTTCGCTATTGCCCCGCTACCTTAAGAAAATGTAATTTGAATGTTTCCAAGTTGCTTGTGGGTATGTGTTTCAAGTGGAGCACCGCCATAATTGTTCATTCTTCAAAATTATTCATTCGACAAGAAACACGTTTCTAGGTAGGAGTGAGGTATAATCATCTGTGTTCAGACAGTTAAGACCGGTGTGACAATGGTGCTATTTAAGCCCGTAGTGGAGCGTGGTTCCGATTATTGGTGGTATTTTCATTGGTGGCTCTTAGAGACCCCGTTCGGTCGTTTACGTTAGCCAGAAGAATAATCGGGTCTGAACAGCTTTCCCCCCAAATAGATATGCTCAAGGAGATGATTATGTCCAGCAAACGAAAAGGAAAAAAGAAGGGTTCCCGAAAAGCGGTCAATTTAGATAGTCTAAAGCAACTTAACCTGAATGCAGCCGGCTTGGACATCGGTTCGGAAGAGATCTGGGCTTGCGTGCCGGAAGATCGGGCTGAAGAAGCGGTGCGCGTTTTTCCGAGCTTTACGCCGGACTTGTATGCCTTGGCTGATTGGTTGGCAGGGTGCGGTGTTGAGACGGTGGCCATGGAGTCAACCGGGGTATATTGGATCCCGATCTATGAGATTTTAGAAGAAAAAGGCTTTGAAGTTTACTTGGTCAATGCGCGCCACATCAAAAATGTGCCGGGCAAGAAGACCGATGTGCTGGATTGCTAATGGATCCAGCAATTACACACCTAAACGACGATTTCCCGACAATCCCGCAAGGATGGTCACCCGAATTTACACCACTTGACAAGACGCAAACTGATGTTGGCATTATCAATGGCACTTCAGTGGAATGTTCAAATCCAGATATCAACGTTGATTCAGGTTGAGCACTTCCTGCAACTTTTTTGTCACCCGCTTCAAGTGCTTGTAAAAACAACATAATCCCCATCCATAAACCAATCCCGATAAGTGCTAAACCAAATATAAATGCTGGTATCTTAGCTGGGCCTGTAATTTCGGGTAGGGTTGTCTCTACATCTTTAGCACCTACCTTAAAGTCCCCACCCTTTCTAG
>JBHHXL010000527.1:0-2943 GCA_046757065.1 Anaerolineae bacterium | reverse complement strand
CCACGCGTGTGGGGAATACGCGGAAGGTGATAAAACATTGTGCTGCGTAAACGGTTCACCCCCACGCGTGTGGGGAATACAGCGCACTCTCCGGTAATTCTGTGGCTAAAAACTGGTTCACCCCCACGCGTGTGGGGAATACGGCGAACACGATTCTGGCAATGTTTGGGACGGACGGTTCACCCCCACGCGTGTGGGGAATACACATATTTCCGTAGATTTAGATCAATTTTCTTCGCGATTTTCCGCATCCGCCTGGTCTGTTTCCGCCCCGGCCGCCCTCAGGACGGCCTCTCGCAACAGCCGTTTCATCTCGTCGGTGGCTTCCCTTGCCTCGCTTCTTTTACGTTTCAGGTCGGCCGGTATTTTACGCACCAACCACAAGCCCTCCAAATTGACGATCTCGCGGTCGGTGTCGCCCCAACGGCGAATGGCAAAACGCTGTTCCGTGTTGGTGGACCAGATTTGAATCATCCCCCCCCGGCGCAGCCCCTTGCGGCATTTCTCCCACAGCTTATCTCTCACCAGGGCCGAGACGTGGCCGACAAAGAGGCCAGGGTGGGGCTCGATCAGCCAGCGGGTTAGTTCGCCCCGCAGGGAAGTTGGGACTTTCTCCAGAATCATCACAACCATTGTTGTTGTCCTCCGCTGACAGAGTTATGAATTGTAAATCGTGAATGGTGAATTGTCAATGGTTAACGACCATTCACTATCCATCATTCACGATTATCCCCCGGCGGATCCCACCAACGGGTGGGCGCGGCCGGGTCGCTGTCTACGTCAGGGACGCCGCCATCGGGCGGGAGGTCCGTTGCTTCGAGCAGGCGGTCGATGTCGGGCAGGATGCGGTCGAGCAGGCGGGCCTGCTTGAAAGCCTCCCGGCAGGCGGCCCGCACCCGGCTTTCCAGCTTCTCCGGGGATTCGGCGGCCACCCGAAAGGCAGTCGGGATGGTTAACTCAACCTTGTACAGGTCGGCGATGTCGTAAACGAAGGACAGTTGCTTGCCGGTATGGATAAAGCCCAGGGCGGGCGAATAGCCGCCGGAGACGATGGCGGTGTGGCACAGACCGTTCAGGAGGGCGTTGGCCGCCGACAGGGCGCGGTTGGCCGGGTCGGCCCGGTTCCAGTTGCCCCGGTCGTAGCGCCGCCCGCGCCAGGGGAGGTCGTGCTCGCGGCTGGCCTGGGCGTAGGCTTCGCGCACCCGCACCCCTTCCAGCCCCCGGACCTGCTTCAAGGTCAGGTTTGGGTCCAGCGGCTCGGCGAAGCGCGCTTCGTACATGCGGCGGACGACGACCAACCGTTGCCTGGGATCGCCGGCCAGTTCGGCCTGGCGCAGGAGGCGGTAGGCTTTGCGCGTTTCGCCGCCCCCCTGGGCGTAGAAGCGAGTCCCGTCCTCGCCGCTCCACAGGACCAGGCAGCCGTTGTCGGCCAGGGCTTTGACGGCGGCGTGGGTGATGGTCGTGCCCGGCCCCAGCAGCAGCACGCCCAGGTTGGCGGCCGGCACCAGGGTCAGGCCGCCTTCGGCGTCGACGAACTCGACGGCTTTGTATTTTTGCTCGACGCGCCCGTGCTCCAGGTAGAGGTAGCTCAGGCTGTCGCGCAGTTTGGGCAGTTCGCGCAGGTCGCGCATAGTTGTGCCTCCGGTTGGGTGGTTCGCCCGAGGCTGAAGCCATCGGGCTAATCAGGTCAAAGCCCTTCGGGCTCCTGTCGTGTGAGCGTGGTCTTTTCTGGTCTAAAGCAGACGAGCTGGCTTGAGCCTGCTTCCACCTGTTTAGCCGGGCGTTTTTGCGAAGCACCCCGGAACGAAGTGAAGCGGGCAACGCTCGGCGATAGTTGGCCCGAGGCTGAAGCCATCGGGCTAATCAGGTCAAAGCCCTTCGGACTTCCATAGGCTGAGGTAGGTGGAAGCCGACTTGAGCAGGCTTTCATCTGATTAGTTTCAACGCTTGGCAGCGACGGTCGATGATGCTACCCGTTTTCTTCTACCCGTTCGTAGATAGCAATCGTTGTGCGCTGACGATGGTGTTCTTTTTGATTGCGGATGTAGGCCACGATGGTTTCCAGCGAGCGATCCCCGAAGCTCAGAGCGCCGTATCCTCCTTGCCATTTAAACGCGGCTGCGGTTTGAGACTGGTGATTTACGTAATAGGCGCTGGCTCCTTTTAGGTGGCGGATGACCTCAGCTACGGCCAATTTTGGCGGAATGGATACGGCTAGATGGATATGGTCCTCAATGCCGCCAATCGCGTGGACGATACAATTCAGTTCTTTGGCTTTGTTAAGGATTGTGCCGTACACCTGTCTTTCGATGTTATCCACAAGAAACGGTTCGCGCTGATAGGTAGCCCATATCAGATGATAATGTAGTCGCCAGAAAGACATTGGTCATACTCCCTTCGAGGCTCACCGAGGGCTGAAGCCCCCGGCTCAGGCAGGTGGAAACCGGCGGGTTGGGCGAGCGGGCTTGAGCCTGCTTCCACCTGTTTAGCCGGGCGTTTGAACACCCGGCGATAGGTTCAGCCGGCGTCGCCTGGGATTTCAATCCCAGGCTCAGGCAGGTGGAAGCCGGTTGATCACCGGCTGGTCATAGGCCGGACTGGCGAGTCACGCCCTCGCTAACGACAGCAGGCCAAACCCCAGCCCTTTGCCGCTGCCGATCCCCCGGCGCACGGTTTTCAGGAAGCGGTCGGGATCGGTCACCTGCAACAGACCGTCGAAGCGGACGGCGAAATGTTTGAACTTGTGCTTTTCCTTCGTCCGGCCACGGCTAAAGCCTTCGCTGATGATGGTTGCGCCTAACACGATGAAACCGCCCCCTTGCTGGCCTTTGCGTTGCAACCAGGCTTGTTGTTCCTCCTCCTTAAATAGCCCGAGGCGCTGGCCCTTCTTGAGCTTCCGTTCCGGGTCGTCGCGAAAGAGCCGTTTGGTGGGATTGGCCCGCA
>JBHHXL010000526.1:0-2944 GCA_046757065.1 Anaerolineae bacterium | reverse complement strand
AAAAGTGCGTCGCACCTAATTCGCCTAAAATCTGGGACAGACCCAAATCGGCGGGCGGCTTGCGTCTAGGGGCGGCGTGAAGTACAATCGAGGACCTGGGACAGGGCAAACACGCGTGTTTGTCCCAGCACCGGTTCGCGCTATTATACTTATAAAGGTTGAGAATCTGCGTTCTTTGGCTGACCGGTTGCCATAGCAACGGTACCCGGAGGCTGCACTCTGCACGGAGTGCACGGAGCCTATCAACGGCAGGGTCGTTAGAGACAAACCGGAGCCTGCGGCTGAAAAAACGTCAGTTTCTGTCCTTAACGAGTATATGAACTTGTCCGACCGCTGGCAACACCTTGAACACCAACAGGGCATCGGCCTGGCGATCATGGCCGTGGCCTTCTTCTCGACCAGCCCGGTTTTCATTCGCTGGGCCGCGCCGCTGTCCGCCTCCGAAATCACCGCCTGGCGCATGCTGATCGGCGCCTTCAGCGTGGGGCTGCTGGCCCTGGGGTCCCGCCAATCGCTGCGACTGCCCGTTAGCCATTGGCGCAAGTTTGTTCTCTTCGGCCTGATCGCCGCCGTCCATTTTCTGGCGTACAATGCCGCCCTGAGTTATACGACCATCGCCCACGCCCTGACCATCTTGTACACCGCGCCGGCCTTCGTGGCCCTGCTCTCGGCGGCGGTTTTAGGGGAATCGCTTTCCCGGCGCAAGTGGCTGGGGATCGCCGTGGTGGTGGCCGGTATCGCCGTCCTGGCCGGCTTCGAGCCGAGGCTGACCCCGCGCATGCTCCTCGGCAACGGGCTGGCCCTGCTCTCGGCGGTGATGCTGGCCCTGTACTCGGTCGTCGGGCGCTCGCAGCGAACCCGGTACCCCCTGCTGACCTACGCCTTCGGGGTGTATCTCATCGCCGCGCTGTGGACGGCTCCGGTTGCCCTGGTTGACTTCACGCCCGACGGTTACGGCCGGCGGCAGGTTTTCTCGCTGCTGGGGCTGGGGGTGTTGCCGCTGGGGTTGGGGCACACCCTCTACAACGCCGCCGTGCGCCGCATCCAGGCCACCTACGCCAACCTGATCACCTCGCAGGAGGTCACGGGCGGCATCCTCCTGGGCGCCTTGCTCCTGGGCGAGATACCCGGCCCGACGGCCATCGGCGGCGTGGGGATGACGTTGGCCGGCATCGCGTTGGTGCTTATGTAGTCCGCCAGGAGCCATTTCGCGCATTACCAATATCCAACCCAGAACACCGAAAGGGGATCTCGTATGATCATGCACACCTGCTTTAGATGTGGGCGACGCTTTGAACTGGACCCCATCTTTGTTGGCGTAGAGCTGAGCAAGCTCAAGAAGAAGAATCCCAGCCACTACAAGGCTCACTGTCCGGCCTGCCAGGCGACCAACAAGGTCTCCGTGCGAGAGATGAAGGACGACCTGGAGGCCGTGGCCGATGAGATTCAGGCGGCGGTGGTCCGGTTGGAGGAAGAGAAAGCCCGGCAGAAAGCGGCCAAGAAAAAAACTGCCGCCAAGGCCAGGAGCAAAACCGGTTAGCGGTCTACCCTGGTCTACGAAGGGCGATGGATGGAAGACGAGGCCAAGGACAGTTGCTTCGTCATTCGTCCTCGGTCCTTTGTCACAATTCATCCAACAGGAGGATTTGGCATGTCAATCATCGAAGAGATAATCGGGCGAGAGATTCTGGACTCGCGGGGTAACCCCACCGTGGAAGTGGAGGTTCTGCTCGTGGACGGCTCGGTAGGACAGGCGGCGGTGCCCTCCGGCGCATCGACCGGCGTCCACGAGGCGCTGGAGCTGCGCGACGGCAACCCGGCGCGCTACCTGGGCAAAGGCGTCGAGCAGGCCGTACAGAATATCAACGAGGTCATCGCCGAAGAATTGATCGGTTTTGATGCCACGGAGCAGGAGGCCATCGACGCCTTTCTGCGCGCCCTGGACGGCACGCCCAACAAATCAAATCTGGGGGCGAACGCCGTCCTGGGCGTCAGTCTGGCCGTGGCCAAGGCCGCCGCCCAAAGCACCGGGCAACCGCTCTACCGCTATCTGGGCGGGGTCAGCGCCCGCACCCTGCCTGTGCCGATGTTGAACATCCTCAACGGCGGGGCGCACACCGGCTGGCAATCGACCGATTTCCAGGAGTTTATGGTAATGCCCGTCGGGGCGACGAGTTTCCGCGAGGGGTTGCGCTGGGGGGCGGAGATTTACCACCACCTCAAGGGCGTGCTCAAGAAGCGAGGCTACAGCACCAACGTCGGGGACGAGGGCGGGTTTGCCCCGGCCCTGAAAAACGACGAAGAGGCCCTCGAGGTCATTTTGAGCGCCATCGATGCGGCCGGCTACCGGCCCGGCGAACAGGTGAGGCTGGCCCTCGACCCGGCCACCTCCGAGCTGTGGGACGACGAGGGCCAGAACTACCGCCTGCGCATCCAGGGCAAAACGCTGAGCAGCGAAGAGATGGTCAGGTTGTGGGAAAGCTGGGTCAACCAGTACCCCATCATCTCCATCGAGGACGGCCTGGCCGAAGACGACTGGGATGGTTGGGTCATACTCAACCAGGCCCTGGGCGACCGGGTGCAGTTGGTGGGTGACGATCTACTGGTGACGAACGTCGAGCGTCTGGCGCAGGGCATCGAGCGGCAGGTGGGCAACAGCATCCTGATCAAGCTCAACCAGATCGGCTCCCTGAGCGAGACCATCGCCGCCATTGAAACGGCCAAACGGGCCGGCTGGACGGCCGTCATCTCCCACCGCTCCGGCGAAACGGAGGACACCACCATCGCCGACCTGGCCGTGGCGATGAACGCCGGCCAGATCAAAACCGGCGCGCCCGCCCGCTCGGACCGGGTGGCGAAGTACAACCAGTTGTTGCGCATCGAGGAGGAATTGGAGGAGACGGCCCTGTATCCAGGTCTCAGTGCGTTTTATAACCTACGATAG
>JBHHXL010000525.1:0-2955 GCA_046757065.1 Anaerolineae bacterium | reverse complement strand
CAACAACCATTGCGCCGCAGGCGGGTCCCGTAACACTTCTCTCTTTCGAGTGACAACGCTATTCATTTTGCGTCTCCTTACTAAACGCGATTTACCAAACAATCGGTACTACGTTCGTGCTGACAACATTGTACATTTTTTCACAAGTATTGTGTAGCAGGAGATTCCCGCCTGTTTTTGAAGGGTTGTCGGGAGAATCGGAGCCGCTTGTCAGGGAATTCCCTGACATCAAGACCAATAAGTCTTAGAAGCTGTTTGAAAAGTCTAATCGCCCCCCAAAACGGGGAAAAATCGGGTTCGTAGTGGTGGCTTTAGCCGCCTTATTGAACCGCTGAAGCGGTTACTACGAACAATTCAATCACTTTTCAAACAGCTTCTTAATAAATTGGGGCTTACCCGGAATTCTTACGCCTGAGGTCGGGGATTTCAGATGATGCATCACGGGCCTGGCCCTGGCCCAAGTTAGCATTGGGCTGACCGTTGCGTTCAGCCAATTGACGGTGGCTCGAAATGGTTTTGACGCCGGGGAGTGGCGTAATCCTCACCCCCCGGCGCAGCGATCCCCAAAGGATCAGGCCAATGGAGCACAGGCCCAGACCGGCCAGCGCCAGCCAGTTGATCCCGCGAGGTTGCGCCGGATCGACCACTACGGCCGGCGGGGCCGCCAGCGGCCACGCTACGGTGAAGCGCGTGTCGGCCATCCCGCTGCGCCGGATGTCCACCTCGATCCGCCACCCCCCGGCCAGCACCAACTGCTGCCCCGAGGCCACGTACAACCCATCTTGAGCCGGGGTGGTGATGACCCAATCGGTCCGCGCCTCGACCTCCGGCAGATAGAAACGGAGCCGGACCCGCTCGGCGTTGCTTATTGGCGTCCCGCTTTCGTCGTGCAACACGATCAAATAGCGATTCCAGCCGATCCAGTTGGGCGCTAAGGCTACAAACGCTTTGAGGCGGTCTTGGGGTAAATCTACCTGCCGCAACTCCGAATTGAACGGTATCTGGCCGGAAGGAAGGGGGCGTGGTGCCGGCGTGGGCAGCGCCGTCAGCAGCGCCGTGGCCAGGAGGATGAGCAAGCCGACCAGCGCCTCAACACGGAGGGCGGGCGACAATGCTGCCCGCCAGCGTTGCAGCCAACGCCAATTGAGCGGCACCCGGCGAACGAATTCGGGGCGAAGAGCCAACGTATTCGCCAGGCCGATCAGCAGGATCAGCAATGCAAGCGCCAACTTAAGCCCTAGGGCCTTCCCGTACGAGGTCTCGGTGAGGTCGATTGGCAGCAGGAAATGCAACGCGGCGGAAAACGCCCCCGTCGTCACGGCCACGAGCACGCCCACGGCGGCCAGGGCGGAGAACCGGCGCAATATGAGCCGCAACACGGATCCCCGTTCGTCAACGGGTAGCCGCCGCAGGGCAGGCACGACAGCCACCACAAGGGCAAACAACCCGCCGACCCAGGCTCCATTCGCCAGCAAGTGCAGCCAGTCAACGATCGCGGCCAGCGCAGGCCACAGCGGCCCGGCTGCGGCGTGCGAAGACAGGCTGAGGGAAGCGAGCAACGCCGCCGCCAGCGCAATTTCGACGAGTCTCTGCCGTTCCGAGGGCTGGCTCCCCCGGCTGCGATTGCGCCAGAACAGCGCCAGCAGCATCAGCGCCAGCAGTTGCCGTAGCGCCAGAATAAGACCAAAACGAGTCCCCAACAGGCGGAGGAGCATCCCATTCGCCAGGGCTTCGCTCAAGCTTCCCTGTCCGATGACAGCCAGTTGCAGCCTCAGCGACACCAATCCCACACCGAACCACAAGAGCGCCGCGCCGATGATCAGCGTGTTGAGTTTTCGTTGAATGCCGGGCCACATGGCTCCGCTCTCAACGCCAACCGCAGCGCGAGCCGGGATCAGGACGACGGGAACAAGCAGCAGCGCCCCGAAGACCGCCAGGGCTGCGATGAACATCAGCCAGCGGACGCCAACTTCCCACCCACTGAGCGCGGTTGCCGCCGAGGTTGGCGGAGCGCCGGTCTGAAGGGAAGGTTCTTCGGCCTCCAGTCCGATGCTGAAGCTGAAAAGGCCGGAGGTCGAATGGCCGTCCACCGTGGAGACGACCAGCCAGGTGACGGTGTAAACGTCGGGTTCAAGCTCCACCAGGTCGACGCGCAAGATGCGAGGGTCGGTTGGATCAACCTGGATGCCGCCGACGTCAACCCGCACCAGGCGACTGCTGTGAACCTCGACAGAGCTAAATACCGGTTCGATGATTTCGTCAAATTGGAGGGTGAGGTGGGAAAGCGTGCCGGCGGGGTAAACGCCACCGGCCGCCGGGTCGGACCAGACGAGGTCGGCGTGCGCCGAGGCAGGGATGGGCAGCGCCAGACAGAGCATAGCCCCGGCGAGCAGCCACCTCAGCATTTTGAGCCACCGCACTTTTTGCGCTATGGACATCCGTTAGCCCTGTTTCTGCCGCCGCCGGAGAGTCCACGCACCGGCAACAATGATCGCCCCAACTGCGATGACGAGAATGCCGGTTGTCGATTGGGGTAAGGCCAGGCCGGTGGCTTTCTGGGTCGGCTTCCCGGCGATAGTGAACGTCAATTCGCCCTCGACCGCGTGTCCGTCGGCATCGTCCACGGCTGTCCAGCGCGCGGCGTAGCCGCCGGGTGGCAGGTCGGCCGGGAGGCTGACTTGCATAAGGGTACGGTCTTCAAGGCTGACGCGGGCGTCATCCAGGTCTACCCGCCGGCCGGCCGAATCGAACACGGCCACAGAACTCTCGAAGGTATCAAGTTCCTCATTAAACCACAAGCGCACAACCGGGGGCGACGTCTCCAGGACGGCTCCATCCGCGGGCTCAGAGCGATTGAGGTCAAGATGGGCCATCACCGGCCCCAGGCGGAGAAACGCCAACAGTATGGCCAGGATCAGCGCAAGATTGAAAGAACGGCTTCGTAACATCAAAGCA
>JBHHXL010000524.1:0-2960 GCA_046757065.1 Anaerolineae bacterium | reverse complement strand
TTATGATTTGGAGGGATGACGGTGACCTACGAGAGCATCAACTTTGACATCGACGGGGCGGTGGCCCGACTCACGCTCAATAAGCCGCCGCTGAACGTGATTGATATTCCGATGATGGCCGAGATGGTTGCGGCCCTGGAGAGCTTGCAAGATCGGGCCGGGGTGCGGGTACTGGTGGTTCAGGCCGCCGCAGGCAGCAAAGCCTTTTCCGCCGGGGTCGATGTGGCCGACCACACCGCCGACAAGGTTCAGGATATGATCTACGGCTTCCATCGCATCTTCCGTCTGATGGACGATCTCAACATCCCCACCGTGGCCGTGGTCGAGCGGGCCGCGCTGGGCGGCGGTTGCGAGCTGGCCATCTTCTGCGACATGGTCGTAGCCTCGGAGCGGGCCAAGTTTGGGCAGCCGGAGATCAAGGTTGGCGTGTTCCCGCCCATCGCGGCGGTGATGCTGCCCCGCCTGATTCCGCACGGGCCGGCGCTGGAATTGCTGCTGACCGGCGACACCATCGATGCGGCGGAAGCCTATCGCCTGGGGCTGGTCAATCGCCTGGTGCCCGTGGAGGAGCTGGCCGCCGCCGCCGACGAGCTGATCGGCAAACTGGCCGCCTTGAGCGGCAGCGTTCTGCGCCACGCCCGCCGGGCCGCGAAATTGGGCGCAAATGGCTCGTTTCAGGGGGCGTTGGCTGCCGTGGAAAAATTCTATCTGGAGGACCTGATGCAGGTCCACGATGCCCACGAGGGGCTGGCCGCCTTTATGGAGAAACGCGCGCCGGCCTGGCGGGACGAGTAGTGGAGGAAACACACCGATGAAAGCAGCGATATTCTACGGTCCGGGCCGGCCGTTTGAGGTGGAAGAGGTGCCCACGCCGGAACCCGGCCCGGACCAGGTGTTGGTCAAAGTGGCCGCCTGTGGGGTGTGCCACACCGACTTGCATTACACCGATCACAACGTGCCCACCTTCAAAAAGCCGCCGCTCATCCTGGGGCACGAAGCATCCGGGGAAGTGGCCGGGCTGGGGCAGGGAGTGACCCGTTGGGCCGAGGGCGACCGGGTCCTCTTGCCGGCCGTCTACGGCTGCGGCGTGTGCGATGCCTGCCGCCGGGGCCGGGAAAACATCTGCGACCGGATGGTGATGTTCGGCAACAACATCGACGGCGCCTTCGCCGAATACATCGCCGTGGACCAGCACACCCTCTTTGCCCTGCCCGCCGAACTGCCGCTGGTGGAAAGCTCCATCATCGCCGATGCCATTACCACCCCCTATCAGGCGGTGGTCAACCGGGGCCAGGTCAAGCCGGGCCAGACGGTGGCCGTCTTCGGCTGCGGCGGCATCGGCTTGAACGTGGTCCAGATGGCGGCGGCGGCCGGCGGCCAGGTGATCGCCGTCGATATTCTGGACGAGAAGCTGGAATGGGCCGGGAAAATGGGCGCGCAGGCCACCCTCAATTCCGGCCAGGTGGAGCGGGTCGATAAGGAGATTCGCAAGCTCAGCGGCGGCGGGGTGGATGTGGCCTTCGAGGCCATTGGCCTGCCGGTCACCCAGGAGGCCGCCTTCGCCAGCACGCGCAACGGCGGGCGGCTGGTGCTGGTCGGCTACAGCGCCAAACCAATGACGCTCAACAGCGGGCGGGCGATGTACCGCGAAATGGAGATCGTCGGCTCATTGGGCTGTCCTGCCTCGGAGTACCCCAAGGTTATCGAGCTGGCCCGCGCGGGCAAGATCAAGGTCAAGGAACTGGTCACCGCCCGCTTCCCCCTGGCGGAAATCAACCGGGCCTTCGATACGTTGCGCGCCGGCCAGGGCATCCGCTCGGTCGTGGTGATGTAGTGGGCCCGGCCTGATGGAAAAAATCAACGATCGCATTCGCTTTCCCCTGATGGCGATGGGGTTCCTGGCCCTGCTGGCTGCGCTGTGGGCCGGATTGATCAGGCTGGGCTGGACCTGGCCGGTCCTGCGGCCAACGCTGCCCGTGGCCCACGGCCCGTTGATGGTCTGCGGTTTTTTGGGCACCGTCATTGGCGTGGAGCGAGCCGTGGCCCTCAACCGCCCCTGGACCTACGCCGGGCCACTCCTGACCGGTTTGGGCGGGTTAGTGCTGATTGCTGGCGTTCCCGGCCCGGCGGGCGCGCTGCTGATCACCCTGGGCAGTTTGGGTCTGGTCCTGGTCTTCGTTCACATTGTGCGCGTCCAACCGGCCCTCTACACCGCAACGATGGCGCTGGGGGCCTGGCTGTGGCTGATCGGGAACGGGTTGTGGCTGGCGGGCCGCTCGATACCCACGGTCGTAGTCTGGTGGAGCGCTTTTCTGCTGTTGACCATCGCTGGGGAGCGGTTGGAGTTAAGCCGGGTGCTGCGCCTGCCCGACGCCGTTCAGCGCCTGTTCGTCGCCGCTCTGGCTCCGCTGCTGGCCGGCCTCCTGCTGTCGCCGTTCAACCTGGACGCCGGCGTGCGCCTGGGCGGGCTGGGGATGGCGGCCCTGGCCTTGTGGCTGCTCCGTTACGACGTGGCCCGCTACACCGCCCGCAAAACCGGCCTGACCCGTTTTATCGCCGTCTGCCTCCTGTCCGGCTACGTCTGGCTGGGGATCAGCGGGATTCTGGCCCTGGCCTTTGGCGGCGTCGCTGCCGGCCCGCGCTACGATGCGCTGCTGCATACCTTTTACCTCGGCTTTGTCATCTCGATGATTTTCGGCCACGCGCCGATCATCTTCCCGGCGGTCATCGGAAAAGAGGTTCCATTCGCCGGGCGGTTTTACGCGCACCTGCTGTTGTTGCACGTCTCGTTGCTGGCGCGGGTCATCGGCGATCTGGCGGGCTGGCTGCCGGCGCGGCAGTGGGGCGGGTTGCTGAACGGGGTGGCCCTGCTCCTGTTCCTGGCGAATACGGTCCGCTCGGTACGGCAAGCCCCCGTGCCCGGCGCCGGCAGCGCCCCAGAATCGATACCTGTCCCCTAG
>JBHHXL010000523.1:0-2973 GCA_046757065.1 Anaerolineae bacterium | reverse complement strand
CTATTTTCAGAGAAGTTATCATGAGCCTGGTGGCTCACCACAGCGGATGAAAACAGTGGATAGTGGGTAGTGGACAACTGATCACTACCCACTGACCGCTGACCACTTTTTTCAGGGAGACAACGTTATGGAGGTTTTTGGGCAAGTCGAGTCAGAAGTCAGAGGCTATATCAGAGCATTTCCTACGGTATTCAATAAAGCAAAAGGCGCTACCCTATATGATGAAGCGGGCAACGCTTACATAGATTTTTTTGCCGGGGCCGGCACCCTAAACTATGGACACAACAACGACCGAATAAGCCAGGCGTTGATCACCTATTTGCAAGAAGACGGTCTCGTGCACGCTCTGGATATGGCCACTTCGGCCAAGAAACGCTTTTTGCAGACGTTCATGGACACTATACTTGGCTCTAGAGATTACGACTATAAATTCCAGTTTACAGGGCCAACCGGAACCAATGCCGTAGAGACGGCTTTGAAATTAGCCAGAAGGGTAAAGAGGCGGTCTAACATCGTTTCTTTCACAAACGGTTATCATGGCCTGACGATGGGGTCGTTAGCGGCCACCGGTAACCGCGCTTACCGAAATGAAGCCTATATCCAGAGACACGATGTCACGTTTATGCCTTACGATGGCTACTTTGGTCAAGAGGTCAATACGGTTGACTATTTCCGCAAGTTTTTAGAGGACGGCAGCAGCGGCCTTGATTTGCCGGCGGCCGTCATCCTGGAGACGATTCAGGCCGAAGGCGGCGTTAACGTGGCCCGCAAAGAATGGTTGCAGGCGTTGGAGCAACTCTGCCGTGAATTTGGTGTTCTGCTGATTGTCGATGACATTCAAGTCGGTAACGGCCGGAGCGGCGACTTTTTCAGTTTCGAGGAAGCAGGCATCAGGCCGGATATGGTCACCCTCTCCAAGGCGATTGGCGGCGGATTACCGATGGCTCTTTTGCTTCTCAAGCCGGAGCTGGATCAATGGAACCCCGGTGAACATACCGGCACCTTCCGCGGCAATAACCTGGCCTTTGTTGCTTCCGTGGCCGCTTTGAGCTATTGGGAGAATGACGATTTCAGCCAGGCCATTAAATCTAAATCGCGGATATTAAAAGCGGAATTAGAGCAGATCGCGCAAAAGTATCCATCCCTGAAGGCGAATGTCCGGGGCAGAGGTTTAATCTATGGTTTGGAAATACCGGAACCTGGCTTTGCCTCCAAGGTTTCAGAAGCAGCCTTTGAACGGGGCCTGGTGATAGAATTGTCCGGGGCCAGGAATCAGGTTGTAAAATTCTTGCCGCCGCTGACGATTGATGAAGACACCCTCTTAAAGGGCCTTTCAATTGTTGACGAAGCCATTTCGGTGATCAGTAGTCAGTCATCAGTCATCAGTCATCAGTGATCAGTTATCAGTGGTCAGACTTGAATACTGATCACTGACCACTAACCACTGTTCACTGACAAGAGGAGCGTGAACCGATGAAGATGCTACTCAACGGCGAGTGGGTTGACCGACCGCAGCAGCTAGAGGTCCACGATCCACAGGACAACAGTCTGGTTGATACCGTACCACAAGCAACGGTCGAAGATATGAAAGCGGCGATTGATGCCGCCGTGATCGGCTTTGAGCGGGCCAAGGGCATGCCGGTTCACCGACGGATGTCCATTTTGCAACACACCGCTGAAACTATGACCGAACAACACGAAGAGTTTGCCCGCACCATTGCCCGGGAAGGCATTAAAACCATCCGCGAGGCTCGCAAAGAAGTGACGCGCTGCATTGAAACCATCCGCATCAGCGCCGAGGAAGCCCGCCATCTCAGCGGCGAAACCATCCCCTTCGACCAGATGCCCGGCAGCGAGAACCGCCTGGGCTACTTTGTGCGGGAACCGATTGGCATTGTCGGGGCCATCACCCCCTTTAACGACCCGCTCAACCTGGTCGCGCACAAAGTTGGGCCTGCATTGGCCGCGGGCAATGCCATTATCGTCAAGCCCGACTCGAAAACACCGCTCAGTGCGCTGAAGCTGGGCCAGGCTCTCCACGAGGCCGGCATCCCCCCCGGCGTGTTGCAGGTGCTCCCCGGTCCGGGGCGCGAAATCGGCGATGTTCTGGTCACCGATCCCCGCGTGCGGATGATCTCCTTCACCGGCGGGCTGACCGTGGGCCAGGCCATTGCCCACAAAGCTGGCCTCAAGAAAATCGGGATGGAATTGGGCAGCAACTCGCCCGTCATTGTGATGCCCGATGCCGATTTGGACCTGGCGGTCGAGGCCAATGTCAGCGGCGCGTTCTGGGCCGCCGGTCAAAACTGCCTCCACGTCCAGCGCTTGCTGGTCCACGCTGGCATCTACGAAACCTTTGCCGCTCGATTTGTGGCGGCAGCCGAAGCTTACCAGGTGGGCAACAAGCTGGACGAAGCAACCGATATGGGGCCGCTCATCAACGAAACCGAAGCCATCAGAGTCGAAAAGATGGTTAACGAAGCCCTGGAACAGGGCGCGACTCTGCTGACCGGCGGCGAACGGTCCGGCACCTTCTACGCCCCCACCCTGCTGGCCGATTTACCCGAAACCTGCGCCCTGGCCAGAGAAGAAATTTACGGCCCGGTGACGGTGCTGTATCGCTTCCACACTTTGGATGAAGCCATCCAACGGGCCAACGACGTGGATTATGGCTTGCAGGCCGGGATTTTCACCCGGGACGTGCAAACCGCCTTTCGAGCCGCGGCCGAGTTGCACTGTGGCGGGGTGATGATTAACGACAGCACCGATTATCGCGTCGACGCGATGCCCTTTGGCGGCGTCAAAGGCTCCGGTTTGGGGCGAGAGGGGGTGCGCTTCACCTTGGAAGAGATGACCGAACCGAAGGTGGTTTGTTTTAACCTGTAAGGGAGATTAGTTGTTGGAGATTGGAGATTGGGAGATTGGGGGATTGAATCCCTAATCTCCAATCTCTAATCTCTAATCTCTAATCTC
>JBHHXL010000522.1:0-2974 GCA_046757065.1 Anaerolineae bacterium | reverse complement strand
AGCTTGCCGAAGGGTGTTTGGTAACTATAGGCTCATTGACGCCTTGAGGTACTAGGGCGCTGGCTCGGCCGGCTGCGGGGCCAGCGATTTGGCGGCTCGCCGCCGCCGGTTGACCAGGGCGATGCCGGAGACGATAAAGCCCATGCCGACGGCCAGGCCCGGCGTGATCCGCTCGCCCAAAATCAGCACGCCGCCCAGGCTGGCCACGATGGGCAGGATGTATTGCGTCATGGCTGCAGCCGTGGCCCCAAACCGCTTGATGTTGTAGAAGGCCAGCATCATGCCGAAGAAGGTCCCCACCAGCGAGGCGTAGAGCAGGGCAAAGTAGCCCTGGCCGTTCACGTTGCGCAGATCGATGCCGAAGATCAGCGTCGACAGAGGCATCACCGCCAGAGCCGCCACAAACATACGGATGCTGGCTACATCGAAGGCGTCGAAGTCCTTCATAAACTTGCGGGCGTAAACGGTCATACTGCCCCCGCAGAGCATCGCCAGCAGAACCAGGCCGTAGCCCAACGGATTGGCCCGGCTCACCTCGGCCAGGCCGCTCTCACCCCGCACGGCCAGCAAGACCGCTCCGCCCAGAGCCAGGACGATGCCGGCGAACTTGCGCCGGGTGAGCGACTCGTCGGTCAGGAAGAAGTGGGCGATGAGGACGGTGATGGCCGGCCCGGTGGTCAGCAAAATCGAGGTCACGCCGGAGGATTGGTAGCGCAGCGAGCTGACGATGGCCGTCATCGGGATGGCCGTGCCGATGACCCCCAGCAGCGCCGCCCGCCGCCACAGGACGGGGTCCCGTGGCCAGCGTCGATGGCGGCTGGTCAGGAAGTAGATGGTCAGATGTCCCAGGCTGGCCAGCACCATCCGCAGCCCAATGTAGGTGGTCGGGTTGAACTGCCCCACGCTAAACCGCGAGGCGATCAGCGTCGAGCCAAAGAGAAAGCCCAGGAGGGTCACGTAGGGCAGGGCCTGGAGGGTCATCCCGAACCTCCCGGCTCTTGCAGGCCGAAGCCGGTCAGCGCGCCCAGCAGGGCCACCCCGGCGATAAACAGGAAGACCGTCTGGTAGGCCTGGATGGGCAGGGCGCCCCGGCTCAGCCCGCTTTGCAGGATAACCCCGCCCAGGGCGGTGCCAAAGACCGTGCCGGCGAAGCGGACCATACTGTACAGCCCGGCGGCCATGCCCGACTGTTCTTCGGGGATGCGGGCCATCGCCGCCCGGTGCAGTGTGGCCAGGGAGAAGCCGGCCCCCAGCCCGTGCGCAACCACGCCGGCGGCCACGGCCCACAGGGGAGCCGTCGCCGGCAGCAGGCCCAGATAGACCATCATCGCCGCCTGGCTGGACAGGCTGAGCACCACCAGCCAGCGGCCGTCCCAGCGGTCGGCCAGCAGGCCGCCCAGGCGCAGCGTGGCGAAGAGAGCCCCGGCGTGGACCATCAGCAACAGCCCGGTGGCGGCGGCGTTCAGGGCGTGCACGTCGGCCAGGTAAAGGGGGATCAGGAAGCCAATGCCGCTCATCGCAAACATGCGCACCCCGGCGCTGAGCGAGGCCACCCGGAATATCTTGTTGGTCAGGATGCTCAGGTCTACGAACGGCCTGGCCCGCCGCCGCTCCCAATAGACAAAGCCACCCAGCAGCAAGAGGGTGAGCCCCAGCAAGCGCCAGTCTTGCAGGGCGGCAACGCCGGTGATGGGCCGGCTGGAGGCGTAGAATAGGAGGCTGGTCACGGTCAGGCCCAGCAGAGCCACGCCTCCCCAGTCGAAGCTGCGCAGGAACGCCGCCTGGTCCCGCTCCACGCCGGGGGTGGGGGGCACCCTGCCCCGCAGCGTCAGAAAACCGACCAGACCGGCGACCAGCACCGGCCCGAAGATCGTTCGCCAGCCCAGGTGGTCGATCAGCAACCCGCCCAGCACCGGGCTGATCATGCCCATAAACGGCATCACCGAGTTCCAGGTTCCCAGGGCCTGGCCCCGCTCGCCCGGCGGAAAGCGTTGGGAGATGATAGCCATAGACAGGGGCACAAAACTGGACGTGCCCAGGCCCTGCACGGCTCGCCCGGCCATCAGCCAGCCGAGATTGGGAGCCAGGACGGCGATGACCGTGCCCGTCAAGAAAACCGTAATTCCGATCAGATAGAGCCGCCGCCTGCCAAAAGCATCCCCCAGCCGCCCGTAGAGCGGCATAAAAATCATAAACGGCAAGGTGTACACCGTCATAACCCAGGCCGCGATGTCGGCCTGGATGCCGAAATCGTCGCGGATGATGGGCAGCGCTACCCTGAACATCGAGAAGTTGAGGCTCATCATGATCATCGGCACCATCAGCCCGATGAGGATGCCCACGCGGAACGGCCGGGTCTCCTCCGCTCGAGCGCCGGCCGGTCTGCCGGAGGCGGCAAAGATCGAGCGCAGCCGTTTGAGCCGGGAAAGGGAGTAAAGTTGGGAGATCAATAACAGGTTTTTGATCATTGTCGCTGTACCTCAGCGGGTCGTTGGTTAAGCGCCGTCCGCGCGACGAAGGACGAATGACGAATGACGAACCGCTCGCAAATGCCAAAGTGGAAATGTGCCACGGTTTCTGCCCCCTCTCGCTGCGCGTCCCCCCGCTGGGGCTGATAAGGGTAGGTATTTTCAAATGGCGGCCACTCAAGCCCGAAGAGCGCCCGGAAATGAAGTTTCCGGGCTACAAGCAGCGCCGGATCAATCCGGCTTAGAGGTATTTCTAGCCCCTTTCAAGGGGCGCTGCTTCGTAGCTCGGCGAATTCATCGCCGAGCGGCCCTGGCGTGAAGCCTCATTGGGTTCCGTCATGGCCTTCGACAAAAAACCTAGGCTCATGTACAGAACTAGTGCAGACGCTTGCCTCGCCGCCCGGCGATCAACACTTGCACCTGCGCGCAAGTGCAGGTGTCGCCGGGCTATACCTACGGCAGCGCCCCGTTCACGGGGCTTAGCCGGGTTCACCCGGCGTTGTTTC
>JBHHXL010000521.1:0-2978 GCA_046757065.1 Anaerolineae bacterium | reverse complement strand
ATCAGCGTTTATCTGCGTCCAAATTTGAGATTTGTCAGCCAATCAGGGTTCACCGACTTGAAAAAAGCGTTATTTCTTTCTATCCTTCTGACTGCACTCATCGGACTGGTCAAACCCCACGATTCCGCTGTAGCCCAAACCCCCGATGGCTTCATCTATACCACCCAGGCAGACGATACCCTGGCCAGGCTGGCCGAGAAATACCTGGCCGATCCCGGTTTAAGCGCCGACATCGTGGCCGCTACCGCCGCCCGCCGCCAGACCGATCCATCGTTCGCCGGGTTAAGGTTGGATGAGCCGCTGCCGGCGGGCCGGAAAATCTTCATCCCGCTTCAGCCGTTGGCCGTCGAGGAGTCCGCCTCCGTGCCTGTGCCAACCCTATCCGCCAGCCGCCCGGAGCCGTCGGGACGCATCGCTTTCGGCTTTTACAACCGGGCCCTGCCCCGCCGGGTGTGGGAGATCGACGTTGTGCGCCCGGATGGCAGCGAGCGACAGGTCTACCGCTGGAACGACGTCAGCGAGCCAGCCCTGTCGCCCGACGGGGCACACCTGGCCTTTCGCGGCTGGAGCGAAACGGGGCGCGGCCTCTTCGTCGGGCCGTTGGACGGGACGCGCTTCTGGCCGGTAAGCGGCTTTCTGGAGGACGCTCGCCCGGCCTGGTCCCACGATGGCTCGCGTCTGGTCTTCGCCTCGCAGCGCGAGTCGGACCGCCTGTGGCGGATGTACATCGTTCAGGCCGACGGGCAGAACGAGCGGATTTTGGCCCGGGCCGATTTCCAGCCCCTGTTCGGCCAGGACCCGACCTGGTCCCACCGGGACGACCGCATCATCTACCGTGGCTGCGCCCCCAACGGCACGCAATGCGGGTTGTGGTGGATCGGCCTGGACGGCGCCGCCTCCGCCCCGCTGGTTGTAGACCCCGATGCCTCCTTCCCCAGCGGCTCCCCCGTCGCTGCCGAGGTTGCCTTTGCCTCGCCCGGCGCCGGCAACTGGGATTTGTACCTGATCAACCTCGATGGCTCCGGCCTCCGCCGGTTGACGACCGATCCGGCCCTCGACGCCCTGCCGGCCTGGTCTCCGGACGGCGAGTGGATCGCCTTCCTGTCCAACCGGCCGGGCGCTGCCCCTGAAACCTCCTTCGAGCAGGGCCCCAGCCAGGGTGGGGGGACGACCGGGGGCAACTGGGGCCTGTGGATCATCCGCCGCGACGGGACCGATTTGCGCCAGGTCTTCGCCTTCGACGGCGGCCTGATGCGGGCCAACCGGCTCGACCTGCCTTACGGCGGGCGCGACTGGTACGACGAGCAGATTTCGTGGGGGCGCTGAAATTGTTACTTGACAAAGCCTGGCCCATCTGGTAAGGTGAAGTTGCTTTGACGCACTGTCGCAGATAGATTAGAAAGGTGATGCTGCCGATGCCCGACCGAAAACTTGTGACATTTTTCCGTCCCTCCGGTAAAGGGTTGGGCAAGTTGTTTGGTGAATTGGAAGCGAAGGTTATGGACACCCTCTGGCAGGAGGAGGAGGCGACGGCTCGGGTCGTATTCGAGAGGCTGCGGGACCAGGGGCGGCGATTGTCCTATTCCACCGTCAAGACCATTCTGGAGCGTCTGGTAGACAAAGGCATTCTAGAGAAAGAACTGCGGGCTAAGGCATATGTCTACCGTTCCCCGCTGAATCGCGAGGAGTTTACCCGCTCGGCGGTCGGTCAAATCATCGACAGTCTTCTGGCCAGTTTTGCCGATCCTGTCGTGTCGTGTTTTGTGGACAGGTTGAGCAGCGCTCATCCGGAACGGGTGACAAAACTTCTGGAGATGATCGAGGAAGCCGGCAAAAGCGCATCGCAGCAGCCGGACCCCGGGGGCGGGGAGTGAACTGCTATGGAACCTGCGGCGGCGTACGAAGCCTATCATTTTCACCTGCTGTACGACGCTGTGCTCTCTGTGACCGGCTTTGTGCTGGTGTTGGTGATGGGACGTGGGTTGGCCTCGGACGATCCCCATCTGCGCGTCAGGCTCTTCGCCCTGACAATTGGATTGCCGGTCCTCGGTGAACTCATCGCCTTTGCCGCCTACCAGGTGCGGCCCGCTCCCCACACATCTGCCGGCCAGGCCATTCTCCGTTTCCACGAACAATGCGGATTCTGTCCCCTCCTGGACGAACCACTGGCCCTGAGCAACCGGCCCGGTTGGGTGTTGTCCGCGTTGCTGATAATCGTCCTTTTCTCTATCACCAAAAACGGGCTGGGGGCTTTCCTTCTAGACCGCCTCGTCGCCACCTATCCCCGATTCCCAATCGACCGCTATCCAGAGCTTCACCAGCGTCTTCTGAAGGTTGCCGCCAGGGGCGGGGTCTTCTTGCCCCGAATCGCCGTTTCTCCCCACTCGGTGCCGCTGGCCCTGACTTTCGGCGTGAGCCAGCCGATAATTATTGTTTCGCAAGGAATACTGTCTCAGTTCAATCAGGGGGAGCTGGAGACTGTACTGACTCATGAGCTGGCTCACGCCGTCCGGCACGACAACTTGTGGAATTGGCTGGTGACGTTACTTCGAGATGCGCTTTTCTTTCTGCCGACGAGCCACCTGGCCTGGCGGCAAATGGTGGTCAGCCAGGAGGAAGCTTGTGACGATTTGACCATCCACTGGACCGGACGCCCGCTAGACCTGGCCACATCGTTGGTGAAAGCGTGGGGACATCCTCGCCCCCGCGAGCTGGTGTTCCTGCTTGGCTTGTTTCTGGTCGCTCCCTTCTTCCGGCGGGCGAGCGTCGTAGAAAGTCGTGTCCAGCGGATCATCCTTGCTCATTACGAGACCCGCGTCATTTCTCCTTCAAGCCGCACCCCCCTGACCTTCGGGATTATGGGGTTGATTTTCCTCCTGCACGCCCTACCCATCGCTCTCGGTTGCTAGGCGCTCCGCTTGCCTCTGGGGGTTAGGGGAGTTCCCAAAGCGCTTTTCCTTTTCTTATCTTTGACATCG
>JBHHXL010000520.1:0-2982 GCA_046757065.1 Anaerolineae bacterium | reverse complement strand
ATCCAAAACGAGGCCGACCGCCTCGACCGGCTGGTTGAAACGCTGCTGGACTACGCCCGGCCCGAACACGTCGAGGTTGGGCCGGTGGACTTGAACCAGCTGGTGGCCGATGTGGTCCACTTGACCCAATCCTACGCCGCCCAGACCGGGGTTGAAATGGAGATCAACCCCTCGCCCGCTGGCCTGCGGGTCCGGGGCGAGCGGGACCGGCTGCACCAGTGCCTGCTCAACCTGGCCCTGAACGCCATCCAGGCGATGCCCGGCGGCGGCCGCCTGCGCCTGGAGCTGACTCGTGCCGAGATGCGAGCTTGCGTCAGCGTGGCCGATACCGGCCAGGGCATCCCTGCCGGCGATCTGCCTCGCCTGTTTGACCCCTTCTTCTCCACCAAAGACGGCGGCACCGGCTTGGGGCTGGCCATCGTCCAGCGCATCGTGGCTGACCACGGCGGCCAGGTAGAGGTGGAGAGCCGCCTGGGTGAGGGCAGCACCTTTCGGGTCTGGTTGCCGCTGGAGTAGGAGCCAGACAGCAGAGTACAGACGACAGACAGCAGATGACAGATTTCAGAGCGTTAATGTCTGAGGTCTGTTGTCTGTAATCTGAAGTCTGAGAAACCAATGGCCCAAACGATCCTGATCATCGACGACGACCTTAATATGCGCTGGGTGCTCAAGAAGGCCCTGGCCAAGGCTGGCTACGCCGTGGAGACGGCCGCAGACGGTGAGAGCGGCCTGTTCGCCCTGGTGCAGGGGCCGGTGGACCTGGTCGTGCTCGACCTGAAGATGCCCGGCGTGGACGGCCTGGGCGTCCTGCGCCAGATCAAACGCCGCCGGCCCGACCTGCCGGTCGTCTTGCTGACCGCCCACTCGACCGTGCCGACCGCCGTCGAGGCGATGCGCCTGGGGGCGGCCGATTACCTGCGCAAGCCGTTCGACGTGGAGGAAATCCGCTACAAGATCGCCCACGCTCTGGAACGCCAGGCTCTCGACGAACAGGTGGCCCGGCTGAGCAACCGCCGGCCAGCGCAGCCGGGTTTCAGCACCCTGGTGGGGGCGACCGAGGTCTGGCTGCGCCTGTTGGAGGGGGCCGAGCGGGCCGCCGCCTCCGACCGCCCGCTGCTGGTCTGGGGCGAGCCGGGGGCCGGCACGACAGCCCTGGCCCTGGCCATCCAGGCCAACAGTCCCCGGGCCGGACAGCCGTTGGAGGTGGTGGACGGCGGCCTGCTCTCGCCCGATGCGCTGCGGGAGGAGTTGCTGGCCGAGGGGGGCGCTCTGGCCCGGGCCCTGGGCGGCAGTCTGCTGTTGGACCACGCCGAGCGCCTCCCGGCCGATATCCAGACCGACCTGGGGCGACAATTGGCCCTCCTGGTCGAGCGAGGAGGCGCTCTGCCCGCTCCCCGGCTGATCGCCATCGCCAGCGCCGGGCCGGAGGCGACCACGCCTGAGACCCTGCTCCAGCCCGACCTGGGGCGGCTGGTGTCGGCCATCGCCCTGCGCGTGCCGCCCCTGCGTGAGCGGCGGGACGACCTGCCGCTGCTGCTCAAGCATTTCGCCGGGGCCGGGACCATCGGCCCGGCAGCCCGGGCCGTTCTGCTGGACTACGACTGGCCGGGCAATGTGCGCCAGTTGCAGGGTGTGGTCGCCCGCGCCCTGGCCCTGGCCGGGGACGGCCCGATAGAACTGGCCCATCTGCCGCCGGCCATCGTTCGGGCCGGGGAGCCGGACCGGCCAGGCCAATTTGAGCTACCGCCAGAAGGCATCAACCTGGAAGCCGTCGAACGGGACCTGCTACGGCAGGCGTTGGCTCTGGCCCGGGGCAACAAGGCCCAGGCGGCCCGGCTGTTGGGCCTGTCCCGTCACACCCTGCTCTATCGCCTGGAAAAATACGGCCTGGGTGACGAGACGCGGAGTGGCTGAATATCCGTTGAGCCAGCCAACCTCTTAGCCTGCCCCAGCCCAGTCCAAGTTCGTCCCTCGAATTTACCCTCAACGATACACAAAGCACGAAGTGTTCTCTTTTTTATATAATGCTCAAACACGTTCTTGACCTTCAAGTAGGTGGAAGGTGTATAATTTGTCGTACAACCAGAAAGTAGGAGAATAAGCGTGGAGAACCAATTGCGCATCAGTGACCTGGCTCGGCAGGCGGGTGTGGCAACCTCGGCAGTACGCTATTACGAAGACATCGGCTTGCTGCCTCCAGCGGTCCGTAGCGAGAATGGCTACCGGGTCTACACTCAGGTCGATGTGGAACGGCTACAGTTTATCCAAAGAGCGAAGGCCCTGGATTTCAGTTTGGAGGAGATTGGGGAGATTTTGGGCCTGCGCGAGCAAGGTGAAGCGCCCTGCGCTTACGTGGTCTATCAAATCGGCGAAAAGATCGACCAGGTCGAGCGCAAAATGGCGGCTCTGGCCCGTCTTAAATCGGAGTTGGCGCAGTTGCAGTTGGCAGCGGCGCGTTTACCCCTGACCGAGATCGAAGCCAAAAGCTGCGTGTGTCACCTCATTGAGAACCAGCGGCTCATTACGCCGGATGAGATTGAGCTACCCACTTGATCGTTTTTGGGTCTTGACATTCAAGCGACTTGAAGGTGTATACTTTGCTCAAGTCGCAGGTAACAGGTAGCAGGTAGCAAATTGCGAACCTGCTACCTGCTACTTGCTACCTGACCGAATAACCCAAACCGACAGGAGATTTTCGATGACCCTTGAAACTAAAACCCTCAAAGTCATTGGCGAGCGGACGATCCATTGCGGCGGTTGCGAGCACACGGTCAAATTCGCCCTCAAACAACTACCCACGGTGCGGCAGGTCGAGGCCAGCCACCGAACACAACTGATCAACCTGACCTTCGAGCCCGAGGCCCTGGACCTGGCGCGGGTGCGCCGGGAGCTGGAGTGGATCGGCTACCAGGTGGCCGAAATCGAGGAGGCTTAAGCAGATGCAAACGGCACAGACCCCAAAGACCCGGCCCGGTGGCGGGG
>JBHHXL010000519.1:0-3002 GCA_046757065.1 Anaerolineae bacterium | reverse complement strand
CTACGAATTCGGCACCTCTTGCGGGGCCATAATGTAAGCGTATTCAAACAGGAACAGACCGGCGATCGCGGCCAGGGCAGCCAGGGCGGCCAGCCAGGGCAGGCCGGGCAGCAGAAGGGCCAGGGGGGCGACGTGCCCCAACAAAATCGAGCCGCCCCAGAAATGGTTCCGGTATTTGCCCCGGCTGATGTCGTGGGCGGCCCGGGCCGCCGTCTCCGAGGCGTGGGGCATCCCGAACTCGCCCAGCAGGGTCACGAACAAATCGACGACGAGCGAGACGCCAAACGTCCACAGCAGGGCCGTCCTCATAGCCGTTGGCATCGCCACGAAGAGACCCAGAATTAGCAATGCCCCCGACCCGACCAGCAGCGCCTGGATCAGGAGGTGGGCCGGCAGCAAGGTGCTTTGCCACAGGTCCCGGCCCTCGGCCTGGCCCAGCAGGAAGGCGGTGTAAACCGCGCCCGCCGCCGCCAGCCCGAAGCCGGCGGCCAGGAAGGGGAGGCGCAAGGCTTCGCTCAGGGCCGCCGGCAGCAGCTTGAGCGCAACGCCGCCTTCCAGCAAGAACCACAGGCCGGCCACGACGGTGAAGCCGATCAGGATAAAAGCCCCCCGCGTCAGCCACGACCGCCACTGGGGGCGGATGAGGATCGTGTAGAACATCTGCGGGCGCTCCAGGTCGGCGCTCAACAGCAGGCTGGTCAAGCCGATGAAGACCAGCGAGACGAAGCTGCCCAGCAAGGCCAGGGGACGGCTAAAATCGGCGATGTTCAGCCCGAA
This sequence comes from Anaerolineae bacterium, assembly GCA_046757065.1. Classification (GTDB taxonomy): domain Bacteria; phylum Chloroflexota; class Anaerolineae; order 4572-78; family JBHHXL01; genus JBHHXL01. The sequence goes on along the minus strand of JBHHXL010000519.1, from coordinate 2,225 downwards.
GATGAGGGCCAGCAGCATAAAGATGCCGCTGCCGATGCCCTTCGTCACCAGATAGGCCGGCACCGGCCAGTGCCAGGGAACTTTGTGCTGGGCGTTATAAACCGTTTGCACCATCTGCTCCGCCAGGCGGGTCTGGCCGATGTGGATGGGTTTCCAATCGCTGCCGCCACCCTGCGCCGCCGGGGTACGGATGGTCGCGCCGGAGCGGGCAGTACGGGTGATCTGGCCGTTGGCTCCCCCCTGGCCCTCGACGGCCAGACTTTGCTCGGAGACCAGATCGGCCCACATAAAGGACGGGCCGGCCTCAGCCGCGGTCGGGGTCAGGGTCACTTCATCGGCGTCGATGTAGAAGAGCTTGGGGGCCGTGCCCTGCTCGGGCTTGCGGACGCTGACCTGCTCGCGGGCGACGAGTTGGCTGAGAACGCTGGCCGGGTTGTCCAGGTCTCCGGCGACGATGGCCTGCTCGGGGCAAACGACCACGCAGGCCGGTTCCAGACCGATTTCGGTCCGGTGCGCGCAGAAGTGGCATTTGGCCGCCGTCTTCGTTTCGGGGTCGATGTAGATGGCGTCGTAGGGGCAGGCCTGCATACAGGCTTTGCAACCGATGCAAATTTCGGGATCGAATTCCACGATGCCGTCGGCGCGCTGGTACATCGCCGTCACCGGGCAGATGCGGGCGCAGGGAGGATTGGCGCAATGGTTGCAGCGCGTGACCTGGAAGTGGCGGCGCACGTTGGGGAAGGCTCCCTTTTCGACGTATTTGACCCAGGTGCGGTTCACACCCAGCGGCACGTCGTTCTCGGATTTGCAGGCGACGCTACAGGCGTGACAACCAATGCACTTGCGATGGTCGATCAAAAAACCGTAGTTCATAGGTTGCGTCTACTTTACTGGCGATAGGCCCGCTGCAACAGCTCGACCGGATGAATGGTCTCAAGGCCGCTGCCCGTTCCGATCCGGTAGACACACATCGGGCAGTCTGTGACAACGCCGTCCGGCTTGACCTGGTCGAGAAAGGCAAAGGTTTCGGTTGCCTGCTGCTGCGAGGGGTCGTAGTGGCGGCGCTTGAAGCCGTGCGTACCGCCCATACCGCAGCAGGCCATCGCCGCGTAATCGATTTTGAGGCCCGGGATCAGCCGCAGCAGATCGATCACCTGGTTGCCATAGCGTTGGTAGCGCGCGTGGCAGGGATAGTGATAGCGCACAGACCGCTCCAACGGGCGGAATTCCAGGTCTAATTCACCGGCATCGTGCAGAGTCTTCAGATAGCTGAAGATGTCCCAGATACGCTCGGCCAGCGCTTTGCTGGCAGCCGAGGGCCAAAGCTCCGGGTAATGATGTTTCAAGGCCAGGCTACAGGTGGAGCAGGTGGTGACCACGTCGTAGCCGGCCTCGACGAAACCGGCAAACCTCTCGATGTTGAAGCGGGCATTGGCCTCGGCTCGCGCGCCGTCGCCGGCGGCGACTTGGGGCAGCCCGCAACAGCGAAAATCCGGGCAGACCACCTCGACGCCGTTGCGTTCCAGGACCGCCACCGCCGCCTGCCCGACGGAGCGGCCAAAATAATCGCCGTGGCAACCGACGAAATAGGCCACCCGCCGTTGGATTTTGGTTTTCGACAATCCATTCTCAGAGTACGGGTTCCTTTTGCGCCCGGCGAACCAGCGCCGGAACGTCATCCATTGGAACGGTGGGGGGATTGCGCGGTGATCGATGCCGGTCAGTCGCTCGCTGAGCCGGCGCAGCGTCTTGTTGCCCAGCCAGGCATTGGCCAGCGGCGCGAGCAGGGAACCCAGCCGGCCGATCTCCTGGGGCCGCGACAGGAGTCGATCCTCCGGGTGCGCGCCGGCGGGGTTCGCCAGGCGGGTGCGGATCACCTGCTGCGAGAACCCCAGATCGCCCGGACAGCGTAGCTCGCAACGCCCGCACAACCAGCATTGGTCCAGAAGTTCAAGGTAGGCCGCGGCCTCGGCCGGCTCCGTGTCCGGCGAACGCGAAGCTCGGCGCAACAGGGCGAAAAGCTGCGGGAACACCGGGCAGAATTGCCGGCATAGATTGCACGAGACGCACTGCCGGGTCTTCCGGGCGAAATCTTCGCCGAAGAGGATCAGCAATGGATGTGTCTGTTGGGTCATATATTCTTGAAACGACGATACTGGGGGTGTAGTCGATGGTAGATAAGATACTCCCCCCTATCTACCGTCTCCTGTCTAGAGTCTGGTATT
>JBHHXL010000518.1:0-3008 GCA_046757065.1 Anaerolineae bacterium | reverse complement strand
TTTGTCCCGCACAAGCTAACAGCTTGTGCTACAAAACCCCATAAAAGCTCAAAGAACCGATTTTATGAAGCAGGAATACGACGCGCTTCATCCCTACGGGTTTCTCAAAATTCAAAAATCGATGTGCTTCCCCTGGTAAGCGTACTGGAATATCTTGAAAGTCTCATCGGTAGTGATGGGCCGCTCGCTAGCGACGATGCCGGGGTCGCTTTCGGCATTGGCCACCAGGCGGTCCAAATCGTCCTCGAAGCTGGCCGGCGAGAGGTTCGGCAGCGCCTGCCGGATCGAGAGCGGCTGGCCAACCTCCGTTTGCAGGCGGCGGATGGCTTCGACCAGGCGAGCTGTCTCTTCTTGCCTGTCCCCGGCGGGCAGACCGATGAAGCGGGCAATGTGGCCGTAGCGTCCGGAGTACTCCTCGTAGTTGGCATTAAACTGAATGGTGTACGGTAGAAAGAGGGCCACTGCCCGCCCGTGCGGCAGGCGGTAAATCGCGCCCAGGCTGTGCCCAAAGCAGTGGGCCAGCGAATGCAGGGAGTTGATAAAACCCAGCCCGGCCAGCGTGGCCGCGTTGTGCATCTTCTCCCGGGCCTCGGCATCGTTCCCATCGGCGTAGGCCCGGGGCAGGTAGGTGAAGATCAACTTGATAGCGGTCAGGCACAGGCCGTCGGCAAACTCGTTGTGCCAGTTGGAGGTGTAACCCTCGACGGCGTGGGTCAGGGCGTCTAGCCCGGTATCGGCCGTCAACCGGGGCGGCATTTTCAGGGCGAAGACCGGATCGACAATGGCGACGTCGGGCATGCAGGCCGGGTTGCCGGTGCCGATTTTGCGCTTCTCCTCAAGGTCGGTCAGGACCACGGCCCAGGTGGCCTCGGAGCCGGTGCCGCTGGTGGTGGGAATGGCTACCATCCGCGCTTTTTGGCGCAGGGGCAGTTCTTCCAGAGGGTTGATCGCTTCGGGCTTGAGGCCGGGGTGCTCGTAGAGGATCCACATGGCCTTGGCCGCATCCAGGGCCGAGCCGCCGCCCAAACCGACGATCCAATCGGGGCCGAAATCGGCCAGGTACTCAGCGCCGCGTTGAACGGTTTGGAGCGAGGGTTCAGGCTCGACCTGGTTGAAGACCCGGTATTCAAACCCGGCCGCTGCAAGCTGGGCGCCCACCTGCTCCACGAAACCGAGTTGCTCCATCATCGGGTCGGTGACGATCACGGCCCGCCGGCCGCGCAGTGTGGCCAGATGGCTGAGCGCATCTTCGCCATAGACAACTTCGGGACTACGAAAGTACCACATGGCGCTTGCTCCGCTGAAATCTGTCAGTCAATAGGGAAAGACGTCTTAATGTTGGTAGTGCAATTGACCATTTCGTTGGCGGCCTTGACGTGCTTCATGATCTTGGCCATATTGCCTTGAAGTTTGAGTTTGCGGGTCAGCATTGCTTTGATGGGATCGAGCTTGCGCTCGATGATTTGCTTCCAGACGCGAACCGGCGCTGTCAGCCGAAATTCCGGGTCGAGGCTGGCGGGTTCAACGGCCACAAACGCCTGGCGACATTCCCCGTGCCAGAGATCGACGTAGAGATAAACGGTTTCGGCCAGAGCGCCTTCCGGCTCGATGATGAAGAACAGGTCGCCCTCCCAGGTTCTGGCCGCTTCCCGATAGGTTTCGCTGCTATTTAGTTCGACCATCAACTGCTTGATCCAGGCATCGGTCGCGAAGAGAATCGGTTCAGACATAGGTTACTCCTTGCTGCGTCAATTGTCGATCAGGCGCAAAATAGCGGTGGTATTGAGCAGGGCCTTGGGCACAAAGGAGGGAACCAGCACATACTCCTGGTCTTTCGCCCCGTTGAGGCTCCGCTCCGAGCAGTGGGCATTACCGCCTGCCGGCCCCAACCCGTCAAGCGTGGGCAGGTGATCCCACAGGAGATTGCCGTCGCTCAGCCCCCCGCGCTCCTCGGCGGCAACCGGTATATCCAGGGAGCGGCCGGCCTCCTGAAAGATTTGCAGGAGGTTGTCGGAGGCCTGGTTGCGCGGCCAGGGCGCTGATCGATGTAATAGCTCGATGGAGACCCGGCACGGATATCGATCCCTGGCGCTGAGCACATCGGTCTGTTCGTTCAGGGCCAGCATGCTGGATATGCCTTCCTCAAAGACGGCGGGCGAGAAGGCGCGCATTTCGGCGCTGGCCACGGCCAGATGCGGCACGCGGTTCACGACCGTCCCGCCGGCCACCGTGCCGACGTTGAACGTCAGGTCGCGTTCGTAGTCGGTCAGCGCGGCGACGCGCCGGATGGTGTGGGCCAGTTGGACGATGGCGTTGGCTCCGTTTTTGTGGGAGGAGCCGGGGTGGGCCGCTTTGCCCTCCACCTCGATGCGGTAAACCGCCCGTCCCTTGCGGGCAACGACGAGGGCGAATTCCCCGTCCCCGGTCAGACGGCCACCTTCAAAAACAAGGCAGGCCAGCGTTTCCCCGGTCAAATGCCGCAAGCATAACTCCCCGAAATCCGTCGTCAATTCCTCCTCAGAGGCGTTGAGCAAAACATACCAGGAAATGTCGTCGTAAGCCTGGGGCGCGACTTCGCGGAGCGCGGACAGGACCATATAGATCATCACCGTGCCCCCTTTGATGTCCACCGTGCCGGGGCCGTAGATGCGGTTGTCTATTTGCCGCCAGGCAAAATCGTTTTGGGTCTCTTCCGCCTGTGGATAGACGGTGTCCAGGTGGGAGATCAGGCCGATCTGGCGGCCAGAGCGACCGGCTTTGCTCAAAACGAGATGCTTGCCGAAGGCCGGGTTGATCGATTGGACGGCGCTGGCGCTGAAGCCCAGCCCGGCAAAGGCGGCGGCGGTCAGCTCTCCCAGGGCGTTGACGCCGGACGGGTTGGCCGTAAAGCTGTTGATCTCCACCATTTGCCGCAGGAGATCGAGGTAAAACGGCTGGCGGCGTTCGAGGTAGTCTCGTAAACGTTGTTGCCTTTGAGTTTGAGACATGAAGCGATCCTTGATAAAAGA
>JBHHXL010000517.1:0-3012 GCA_046757065.1 Anaerolineae bacterium | reverse complement strand
AAATTTTTAACCTCAATCAGCCCTTACCGGCTACAAAGGGCTAAAGCCCTCAATACGACCGCGCTGGCCTCAGTGGCAAGACCGCCGCCATTTCCACCCCTGGCGTCGGGGTCGTTCGCACGTAGGCGTGCTCACTCCACGACTGGCTCCTGACCCCTGATCACTGATCACCGCTATTCTGCCAGATCGACCTTTAGTTTACCTTTGGTTTTCCGGCTTGTTTTTCGCTTTCTGGGTCAATTCGCGGTAAAGATGGCGGGTTTCGGGGTCGGGGGGGCGGTTTTCGTGGCGGGAGAGGACCTCGCGGCAGAGGTGGTACTGGCGGTCGAGCGCGTCCGGGCGGCCGGTCTGGTGGAAGATGCGCATCAACTCCCGGTGGGCGGCTTCGTTGCAGGGGTCCAGGGCCAGGGCCCGGCGGGCGTAGCCCAGCCCCTCCTGGGCCGCCCCCCGCCGGCGGTAGATACCGGCCATCCCCACCAGCAGCTTGAGGTACATCTCTTGCAGCCAGTAACGGCGGCTCCAGCACCAGTCGTCGTCGATGCGCTCGGCGTAGGCCACGGGGATGTCGGCCAGCAGATCGCCGGCGTACAGGTGGTCGGCGGCCAGATAACAGGCCAGGGCGTTTTCATCGTCGCTCGCTTCCAGCAGCCGCTCGCCGCGATAGCAGAACTGCTCGAAGGCGGTCACGTCGAGCCAGGTTTCGTCGGGCAGGGCCAGGAAGCACTGGCCCTCGCGGATGGTCAAATAGCGGGAGGCCGGGCCTTTGGTCAGGTCCGGTTCCAGGGCCAGCCGCAGGGCGTGGACCGTGTGGTAAAGCCGGCCCAGGGCTTTGCCCGTATCGCTTTCGTCGGGCCACAGCAGGTCGGCCAGGTGCTCCATCGTGGCCCCGGCCTTGCCCCGCTCCAGGAGATAGGCGAACAGGGTCTTGACCTTACGGGTGGCCCCTTTGGCCGCGCTCCAGTTGACGGGCGTTCCATCGTGGCGGTGGACGCGCAACTCGCCCAGGCAGTAGACCTGCCAGCGCCAGTTGCGGGATGCCGTCTCGACGGGGCTGCGGCGATGGCCGCCCGCCTGGACTTTGGCCGCTTTCCAGGGCGAGGTTTTGCCGGCCGGCCCGGACAGGGCCTCGAGGGGCGGCGGGGGGGCTCCGGCCTGCCCCTGGCCCAGCCGGCCCAGATACCAGTAGAACTGCGCCCGGCGGTCTTGCCGCAGGAAGAGGTCGGCGGGCAGGTAGTAGATGTTTTCGCGGACAACGCCCTCCAGGGCCAGCCGGGGATGGACGCGGAGCGTGTCCAACAGGATTTCTTCGGGGAAGCGGCGCTGGTTGTACTGGCAGACGGCGCGGATGTTGTGGGCGGCGAAGCAGCGGTCCGCCCGGGCCTCGTACTCGGCCAGTTGGGCCAGGCTCGACGGGCCGCCCAGAACCCAGGACATATCGACCGCCAGGCGCAGGCCCCGAAAGCCGGCGGCCAGCGCCTGCTGAGTCGCAGACTGCCAGCCCTCGACGGCCTGCTCGACCGAGAAGGGGCGGGCCGCTAAGGCCGATTGATCGGCGGGTTGAAGCAGTAGACCGCCCCCTTGGTGATGCTTTGTGGCCGGCAGGCCGTGGGCCTCCAGGGCCGTCAGGACCGCTTCCGGCGGGTGCTCTTCAACGACGTACAGGCATTGTTCCCCCCGCTCGAGGCCCTCTTGAAAAAAAGCGGCGATGAGCGGCCAGAGGTGGAGCGGGTTTTGGTAGAGGAGGTAAAGGTGATCGCCGGGGTGTGACCTGGGAACCGACATCAGGTATATTTCTTCAACCTGGATCTCCACGCTCTACCGGGTTCGAGCTGTCCAGGCTCCACTCCAGCCAGCCCCCGTCGTAGACAGCGATGTTCGGCCAGCCCATCAAGTAGGCGTAGAAGAAGGCTTCACTCGCCCGCCAGCCGGTGCCGCAGTAGAACGCAACCCGTTTGCCCGGAATGATGCCCGCCTCGCGCCAGGCCGAGGCAATCTCAGGGTAGCTGCGCATCGTGTTGTCCACGTTTCTATAATCTTGCAGATGGTGCGCGTCCGATCCCGACTGGCCCCAAACCGCGCCGGCAATCCGGCCCCTGGGCCTTACAAAGTCATAGCCGCTGGTCTGGCCGGTATACTCGGCCCAACTGCGAACGCTGACCAGCACCGCCCCCGCATCCGGCAGGCGGGCTTTGACTGCCTCCGTATCTATGATGTATTCCGGACGGCCGGGTATCCTGCGGCCAAAGGCTGCCACGGGGACCGGTTTGCGGGCTTTCGTTTCCACATCATAGCCGGCAGCTACCCAGGCCGCAAAGCCGCCATCGAGCAACCTGACGTCTTCAACGCCGGCATACATCAGGATGCAGGCGGCCCGGGCGGCGGCAGTGGTATCCTTGCCATACAGCACGGCCGTTTTGTTGTGGGTGATCCCGTACGCCAACAGCGTTTCTTCCAGCGCCGCGTCCGGTAGCCGGTTCCAGAGCGGCGCTTTTTCAATGACCTGCGTATCTAAATGCACGGCGCCGGGGATATGCCCGGCCTTGTATTGTTCCAGTTCTCCCCAACTAACCTCGAAGATGACGAACCCGTTGCCGGCGTAGGTTTCGGGATTCTGGCCCGAAATCAAGCGGTCTACCCATTCCGGATAGACCAGCTTCTCGTAGTTGGGCAGGCGATCCATTGGCAGGCTGCGATTGGCCGCCCATTCGGCCAGGCCGGCTTCATAAACGAGGGCGTTCTCGTAGCCAAAATCCGCGAGCAGGCCGGCCATTGCGGCGCTGTCATCCGGCCCGTAGCCGTAGAGGACGACGGTTTTGTCTGGCGTGATCCCCTTTGAGGCCAGGAGGGCTGCCAACTCCCCGCCAGCGACGCGTGCCGTCCAGGACAGCGGGAAACTGGCCGCGCCGCGAATGTGCCCGCCCCGCGCTTCGGCCCGGAGCCTCCAGCCGTTGTACGCCGCCGGAGGCCGGACATCAACAACGATGAGTTCAGGGTTGACCAGTTGCTCAACCA
>JBHHXL010000516.1:0-3034 GCA_046757065.1 Anaerolineae bacterium | reverse complement strand
GTATTGATCGTTCACCCGGTGCCGGTAGGCTTGCAACGTTTTGTGGCCGTGATTGTCGAAGTGGCCTTTACATTCATCTGCGGTGAACACAACCTTGTCCACCGCCCCAACCTGCTCGGCGATGCGGGTATGTTTGGTGATCTGGTATTTTCGCAAGACCTTCTCCAACAGATCACCGATGATTCCCCCCAGGATAAATTCCCCCACCTTTTTTGCAACACTTTGGAGAACGGACAGGTTGTCGTTAACTTTATCGAGGTTCAAGCCGGTGCCCTGCGGCAGATAGTTGGTGACCCACGTATTCAGCAATCGCATCTTCAGATACAGGTCCTTACCATACAGGGGCACCATCTGCAACATTTCGCGGGCGGTATACAGATTGTTTTCTTTGAAAAAGAGTAGCCTTTCCGTCAGCAAATAATTCGGGCACAGATGAACGTTCCGGCGGCGGGCAAATCTTACCAACAAGATGATCATCGCCCGGCAAAGCCACAACCGGTTGGCGTCGGTGACCACAAAATAATCGATGTCGTCCACATTGTTGCGCGGGTTTTCAACGGCCAGGGAGCCGGTAATGGCCACCAGCCGGACGAAGGGCATACTGGCGATCCAACGCCCGTACCGGATCGCTTCCGGCCACAGGGTTTGCGAAAATGCAAACCGTTCTTTTCGCTTGGCGGCCAGGTGGGGTTTGCCGCTTAGGCTATAATACCCGTCAACCAAAATGATTTTCCGGTCTACGATGGCCTGCCCCAACAGCCATTTAACCTCTTGCGGGCTGGTTTTAAACTCGAGAAATCGGTAGATTTCCTCGAATGTCAGGGGAAAGTCAAAGATATCGGCGTAGAGGATGGGCTTCAAAACATCCTGAACTCGGTGCTGAGTTTCCAACCATGACGATGCCTGCGTATTTGAATGGCTCATAACTGTTGGTATCCTTTTGATCGATTTAGGTCAGGGATCAAGCAATCACCGCCTCAAAACCAGACTGAACATCAAAAACTGGTTCCGAGCGTGGTTCGAGGAACACAGAGACGAGCCATAGCTTCCAGAGGTTAAGCCCTGGGAAACTGAACGTCGTTTACAAGCCGGAACACATAACGCAAGGCCATAGGGAACAATGGCAGCGCTTCAGACACCGAAGATGTCCAGTCCGATTTTAACAAGGATTCTACAAACGGTCAAACCAGCGTTAAAGGTGCAACAATTCTCATTTTGGAAGTTGATGCCCACTCGCACCGGAGACAAGAAAAAACCTGACGATAACATATCACATTGGGGTGGTTGCGGGTAGTGTAATTCTTCCTGGTTTTTTAGGGAATAGGGGTGATTTGGCTTTTTTATTCTTCTCCATTATCCTTATCGGCACACAGCCTGAGGCGATGAGCAAGCCGGTGACCCAACGCCTGAGAACGCCGATAATTCTATTTACAATCGCTTTGGTCATCCGGGCGGCGGTGATCGTCCTCTGGCGCTTCGACGGCCTGTACGGGCAGGACCCGTTCGCCTTCTTCGGGCAGGCCCTGGCCCTGACCGAGAGACTGCCCCAAGGCCAGCCGCCCCCCACCGATTTCGTCTGGCCGAACGGCTTTCCGCTGACTGTCGCCCTGGCCATGTTCGTCCTGGGCAAAACGGCTCTGGCCGGCCAGATCGTTCCGCTGTTGAGCGGAGCCCTCCTGCCCCCCCTGGCCTACCTGCTGAGCCGGGACCTTTTTCCGGCCGGCGGCCATCGGGCCGGGCTGTTGGCCGGGTTGATCATCGCCGTTGCCGGCCAACCGATCCTCTCCTCCGTGGTCGTGATGAGCGATATGCCCTCTCTGCTGTGGGCCACCCTGGCCGCCTGGCTGGTGGTCCGGCTCTCGCGCCGGCCCGATCAGGCGCGCTGGTATCTGCTGGCCGGGGCGGTCTTCGGCCTGGCCGTCTTCTCCCGCTGGCTGTACGCGCTGATGGCCCCGGCCCTCAGTCTGTACGTCGTTGCCGTTCTGCGCCGGGACAGGGGACGCTGGTGGTTGCCCGGCCTGTCCGTCCTGAGCGGGGCGGCCATCCTCGGCCCCCAGCTGTGGCTGAGTCTGCAAAAACCGGAGGGGTTGTTCGGCCACCATTGGCTGACGGGCTGGCGGCCTCTCAACTTCTTCGAGCGCCAGTTCGACACGTTGGATGGGCACTACCTGTATCGCTTCCCGGTAGGCGTTTTCTACGCCCAACCGGCCGGCCACCCGGCCTACATCTTTCCCATCCTGGGTCTGGCCTCATTTTGGGGTCTGTGGCGGTTGTGGCAAACCAAGAATTGGGGAGCCCTCATTTTGCTGGTGGGCTGGCTGGCCCCGGCCTACCTGTTCCTGGCCGGCATTCCTTACGAGAATTTCCGTTACGGGCTGCTGCACTATATGCCCCTGGTGCTCCTGACCGGCTACGGCCTGAGCGACATCTGGGAGCGGTGGCCGGCCCTCAGCGCCCGCCTGGCCGAAACGAGCCGGGGGCCGGTTTCCGCCATTGCCCGGGCCCTCCGCTCCCAGGTCTGGCTGCAAGCTATCTTCGCCCTCTCCCTGCTGGGGATGCTGGCCTGGGCCTACCCGATGGTCCGGAACTTTGTGACTCTGGTCAACGATAGCAAGGCCCTGGCCCGCCAGGTCGAACAGCACCTGCCGGAAGATGCCACCCTCCTGACCTTCGGCCTGACCCTGACCCTGCAACACTACACCCAGGTCAACACGCTGGAGATCTATTACCTCGACGATACATCCCTCGACGAACTGACCCGGTCGCAGCCGTCGCTCTATCTGTTGCTTGACCCGCAGAACATCGAAACCCAGTGGCAGGGCAAGATCCCCTCCCTGAACTACCACTGGCTCCAGGAACACACATCGTTGACCGAGATCGACACCTTCCCGCCCTTCGTTTTGTTTGAGGTAAAGCCGGTCTCAGACCGGATCGGATTATATGACGGTTTTTCGCTCGGATAAGATGATGCCTTACTATCCGGGCAAAACAAACTTGACGATAGAAACCTCTTACATTAGCATATAGCCATCTT
>JBHHXL010000515.1:0-3038 GCA_046757065.1 Anaerolineae bacterium | reverse complement strand
AGCTCCTCCGGATCGGAATCTTTCAGGTGATAGCCCAGCGCCCCGGCCTTGATGGCCGGAAAGACCTTGTCCTCCCCGGCGAAGGTGGTCAGCACCAGAATCCGGGCCCGCGGCTGTTCGGCCTTGATGCGCCGGATGGCCTCGAGGCCGTCCATCTCCGGCATCACCAGGTCCATCAGGATGACGTCGGGCTGGAGATGTCTGGCCCGTTCGACGGCTTCCCGGCCGTTTTCCGCCTCGCCTACCACCTCGATGTCCGGCACGGCCGCCAGCATAGCCTGCAACCCCTTGCGGACAACAGCGTGGTCGTCGGACACCAGCACCCGGATGTGTTTTTCAGCCATCGATTGCATCCCCTATCCCCATCTCGACCGTGACGCGCGTGCCCGCGCCCGGTTCACTCCTGACCACGACCTCCCCCCCCAGTTCGGTTGCCCGTTCTGCCATCGCGGGTAAGCCTAACCCGCCCTGCGTTTGGGCCGCAGCCGGGTCAAACCCGATCCCGTCGTCGACAATCTCCATCATCACCACTTGCCTGGGCTGGACACGATGCAGGGAGACTGCAATGTTCCGGGCCTGCCCGTGTTTCAGGGCGTTATTCAACGCCTCCTGGGCAATGCGATACAGTCCCTCCTCAATTGCCGGGGGCAACCGGTCTACCCCCTCCACCTTGAACGCCGTCTTCAGGCCGGCCCGTCCCTCCACCGCTTGCAGCCGGGTCTGCAAGGCAACGACCAGGCCTTCCTCCTCCAGGATAGGGGGACGCAACTCGTAAATGAGCAACCGCATCTCCGCCAGGGCCTCCTGGGCCGTGTCCTGGAGCTCGCGCAGGTGATCGGCCACCACATCCTGCTTACCCAAAGCGAGTTGTCCGGCGGCGGCCTTGGTGTACAGCGTCACCCCGTACAGGGCCTGGGTCACGGAGTCGTGCAGGTCGCGGGCCAGGCGCTGGCGTTCCTGCAGCACGGCCACCTGGCGGGCCTGCTTGTACAACTGGGCATTCCTGATGGCAATGGCCGCCTGTTGCGCGAACAGGTCAAGCAGATGCACGTCGGCCGGCCCGAACAGCCGGTTCGGATCGGCCTGGCCGACGGCCACCACGCCGACCAGCCGGCCGGCGGCCATGAGCGGCACGACCAGCGTCGAATGCCAGTTGATCTCGGCGTACTGCGGCGAGCGCCCTTCCCAGGTGTGGTGATCTTCAACGATCAGCGGCTGCCAGGTTTCGGCCACCCGGCCCATCGCCCCCTCGCCCAGGGCCATCCGGGTGCCGGTGTAGTCCTTGACCATATTGTAGCTGGCCACAATCCGAATCTCCTGCGTGGCCTCCTCATACAGGCCTAACTCACCGACGGTCACCCCCATCAGCTCCACGGCGCGTTCCAGAATGGCCTTCAGCAAATCGGCCAGATCCAATTCAGCCGAGATGTCGGCCACGTTGGCCCGCAGCGCGTCCAACTCATCCGCGCGGCGGCGTTCGGCGGTTAGCAGCCGGGCATTGTCAATGGCAACGCCGGCCTGATTCGCCAGCGATTGCAGGACCGTCACGTCGGTTTCATCGAAAGCATCGGGCCGGTCGCTCTCGACATTCAGCACGCCGATGACATCGCCCTTGGCCTTGATGGGCACGGCCAGCTCGGAGCGGGTTGCCACCTCGGTCAACCGGACGTAAAGCGGCTCCCGGCTGACGTCGGGCACCAGGCGAGGCTCGCCTGTGGCGGCCACCCAACCGGTGATCCCTTCCTGGCCGGCCCTGAGACGGGCAGTCCGAAACGGCGAATGCCGGTCGCGGCTGGCCCGGGTTTTGAGAACCACCTGGCCCTCCTCAACCAGGCTTATCTCCACCAGATAATGATTGAAAGCGGTCTGAATCAGGCTGGCGATCTGGTGGAGCAACTCGTCGATGGCCAGAATGGAGGTGATTCGCTGGCCCACCTCGCCAATCACGCGGAACTGCTCGGCCTGGCGTTGGGCGGCCTTGAAGAGGCGGGCGTTTTCGATGGCAATGGCTGCTTGATTGGCCAGAGACTGAAGCACTGTCAGATCGCTGTCATCGAAGGCATCGACCTGATCGCTCTGGACGTCCAACACGCCGACAACTTCGCCCTTGGTCTTGATGGGTACGGCAAGCTCCGAGCGCGTTTTGCTGCCCCGCATCAGGACGTAACGCGGCTCCCGGCTCACGTCGGAGACCAGCAGCGGTTCGCCTGTGCCGGCCACCCAGCCCGTGACGCCCTCCTGACCGACCTTGAGCCGGGCCGGTTCGAAGTCGAACTGGGGGTCGTCCCACAACGGGCCGCTGCCCGCTTTGTAGGCCACCTGATCCCCTTCGATCAGGCCGATGGCAACGTGGTAGTAACCGAAGGTTTTTTGGATCAGCCTGGCCATATGGACCAGCAGCTCGTCGATGGCCAGGATCGAGGTGATGTGGCGTCCGACCTCGCTGATGACGCGGAACTGCTCCGCCCGCCGCTGCTCGGCCTCGAACAGCCGGGCGCTTTCGATAGCCAGAGCGGCCTGGTTGGCCATCGCCAGGGCCAGCTCCTCCTCGTCGGCGGTGAACCGGTGCCGCCTCGGCCGCTGCGTTCCTAACTGCATCACCCCCAGCCGCCGCCCCCCAACCTCGATGGGCACGACCAACATCGATTGGACGTCCAGGCTGCCAACCTCGAGGGTGGGCAGAAATGGGTCGGCGGCGCTGGTGTCTTCGATGATGAGCGGCTGCAGGTCTTCCAGGACTGTCCGGCGCACCCCCTGGCTGAGACCGAAGTCAGCCTCAGCGAAAGTGGCCGCCACCTGCGGCGGAAACCCCTGCTCGATGGCGCAGCGCAGCCGGCCCCCGCTCTCGTCGTACAGGCAGATCAAACAATGGTCAACCTTTAGGGCATCGACCGCATACTCAGCCGTCAGGCGCAGGACCTGGTCCAGATCGAGGGTACTGCTGGTCAGCCTGGCCATTTCGGCCAGGAGGGTGGCCTGCTGCCGCCGCCAGCGTTCCCCTTCGAACAGGCGGGCATTCTCGATAGCTATCCCAATCT
>JBHHXL010000514.1:0-3040 GCA_046757065.1 Anaerolineae bacterium | reverse complement strand
CCCCTGGTCTACCTGCTGGCCACCGCCGCCGGGGGCCTGGCCCTGGTCGTCCACGCCGCCGGGGTGGAGGCGGTCTGGCTGGATGATTTCAACGAAGCGCATTTGCGGGAGCTGCTGGTTGGTCCGGCCGGCGGGCCGGGGTTGGGCGGCTGGTTCGGGGCCTATGCTGCCTGGCACGACAACTACCAGGCCTGGCTCGACACCCTGGCCAAGGTCACCGGCCAATTGTGGCCGGCCTTGATGGGACCGGTGGTCGATTGCCTGACCGAACTGGGCGCAAGCGAGGCGGTGTTGATCCCGGCCGGGCTGCTGGCCCTCCTGCCCCTGCACGCCGCCTGGACCGTGCAGAACGGCCGCCGCCAGTACGCCCTGGACCGGGTCGCCTTCAGCTACGCCCCCTCGGCCCGGGCCCTGACCCACGCCCGGCGCCTGGCCGCCGCCAGCCCCGGCGAGTCGCTGCTGGCCGTGGACGAACCCCAGCCGGTGACCGGCGGCGGGCCGCTGCCCAACTCCGAAGCCGAGGTCGCGGCCATCGCCGCCCTGTTCGACGCCCCCCAGGTTGTGCGCGGCCAACAGGCCACGCGCCAGGCGCTGCTGGCGGCCCTGCCTCAAGCCCAGGTCGTCCATTTCTCCTGCCACGGGGCCACCAACTGGGCCGCCCCACTCCACAGCGGCTTGCTGATGGCCGGCGACGAAATGCTGACCGTCCAGGATACCCTCGGCCTGCACCTGGCCGGGGCCCGGCTGGCCACCCTGTCGGCCTGCGAGACGGGCCTGATCGGCGCCGACCTGCCCGACGAGGTGGTGGCCTTGCCGGCCGCCTTCGTCCAGGCCGGTTTCGCCGGGGTGGTCGCCTCGCTCTGGTCCGTGGCCGAAATAAGCACCGCTATGCTGATGGAGCGCTTCTATCGCTTGTGGCGGCACGACGGCTTGTCGCCGGCCCTGGCCCTGCGCGAAGCCCAGCGCTGGCTGCGCGACACCACCAACCGCCAAAAAGCGGACTACTTCCGGCGCGACATCCCGGTCCTCTCCGGCCTCAAAATGCCGGAACCGATCGCCGCCGACTTTTTCAGCCGGGTGATGAGCCACGAGCAAGGGCCTGAAGCCCGCAGCTTTGAGCACCCCTTCTGGTGGGCGGCCTTCTATTTGACCGGGGCCTAGCTCAGGCGGCAGCCCGGCGCCTGGCCGGAACTGCGCCGCCCGGAACATCGTGGAGGCAAAGGCAGATGAACGACAAGCAAGTGCTGTTACAGGCCATCCACTCCCTCTGGCCGGAATTGCCGGCCCTGCTGGCTGAGGACTGGCCCCCATTCGAGGCCCAATTGACGGCTTACCTGGAGCAACTGGAGAGGGAGCCGGGGCGCGAAGCGATCCTGCGGGCCCAGATTCTGGACCTGTTCGGCCGGCACCCGCCGGCCCACCGGCGGTTGATCGATCTGATGCGCGAGTTGAGAGACGACGGGCCACTTGTTTCGAAAGGGATTGCCAGCCCCAAGACCCCGCCCGTTTTGACCCGCCTGCTGCAGGCAACCGTCACCCGCTACACCGACATCGCCTGCCCGCGCCGGGTCTGGTTGGAGACGCCGCGCATCTCCGTCGTCGTCCGCCTGACCCTCCGGCCCGCGCCGCACAGCGAGGCCAGCGAGGAGCTGGCCCTGCGCCAGGACCTGCCGGTCCGGGTCCGGGTCGAGGCTCCCGCCTTCGAGTCGCTCAACGAGCCGGAGCAGGAAACCCCCATCCAGCCCCAGGCCGACAGCCCGCCCCTCGTCTTCGACCTGCGCCCCCGGCAGGCCGGGCCCACCCGGATCACCTTCGACTTTTTGCAGGCCGGCAACCCCCTGGGCACGGCCAGCGTGCCGGTCGAGATCAGCGCCGGGCCGGTGAGCGCCGCCCCGGAGGAAGCGGGGCCACGGCAGCCTCTCCGCCTGGAAACCGGCGCTGTCCCCCCAGATTATATGCTTTACATCAGCCACGTGCGTTTTCACACCCGGCCCGCCCTCGTCTTCACCCTCATCCGGGCCGGCCAGGTGGGCCGCACCTTCCACCCGGTTCCGCTCGAGAGCGATCCGAAGGTTTATGCCAGGCATCTCTACCAGCGGCTAACCGTCCTGACCAGCGGCCTGGACCCGGCGGCTGACAAAGTTCTGTTCCAGCACCAGGTCCTTTCGCCGGAGGACGTTGACCGGCGGCTCAGGCAATTGGGCCAGAGTCTGTGGCGCGAGATGGTCCCCCAGGAACTGCGAGAACTCTACGCCGGGGAAAGAATGGCCTGGCGCGATCGCTCCCTGCTCATCGTCTCCGACGAGCCCTACATCCCCTGGGAAGTGGCCTGGCCCTACGGCCGCGAGTGGGCAGACGATGCTCCCTGGTGCATCACCACCCGCCTGGCGCGCTGGCTGCGCCGGGACGCCCAGGGCAACGGCCACGAGGCCCCGCCCACCCGCTTGCCGTTCGGGGCCCTGGCCTGTCTGGCCCCAACCGACTCAGAGCTACGCGCGGCCCAGCAAGAGCGAGAGTTCCTGGGCCAGTTGGTGGTCCAACACCAGCTGACCGACTTGAGTCCGGCCTCACCGACCTGGTCGCAGGTGATGGATTTACTGGAGGCGGGCGGCTACGACTGGCTGCACGTGGCCGCCCACGGCAACTTCTACGCCGGCGCGCCTGAGGCCGCCTCGGCCATTTGGCTGCAGGACGAGTACGGGCTGACGCCGGGGGAGTTCGTCGGGCCGGCCATCGAGGGACACCTCCACCGGCAGCGGCCGGCCTTCGTTTTCAATGCCTGCCACAGCGGCCGCCAGGGATGGGCGCTGACCCATCTGGGCGGCTGGACCAACCGCCTGCTCAGCAGCGGCGCTGGCCTATTTCTGGCCCCCTTGTGGACGGTAACCGACAGCCTGGCCCTGACCTTCGCCTCGGCCCTTTACGAGGGGCTACTGGCCGGCCAGACCGTGGCCGAAGCGGTGCGCCAGGCTCGCCTGGCCGCCCGGAAGGACGGTGACCCCACCTGGCTGGCCTACAGCCTCTACGCCCACCCCAACGC
>JBHHXL010000513.1:0-3041 GCA_046757065.1 Anaerolineae bacterium | reverse complement strand
ACCCGGACTACGACCGCCGCACCAAATTCCAACTTTACGCGCGGGCCGGGGTCCGGGAATACTGGATCATCGATCCCGATGCCTGCACAATTGACATCTTCGTTCTGCGCGGGCAAGCTTACGCCCCTCTGGGCGGTTTTAGCTCCGGCGACAAGACCCGCTCCGAAGTACTGGCCGATTTTCGCCTGCGGGTCGCTGAAATCTGCTAAAAACCTCCAAAACCAGAAGAGGAAAGCCGATATGTATTTACAACGGGTTACCCCCGAGGAAGCTGCCGGTCATCTGCTATGCCATCACCAGACCAATGAGGAAGGCCGGCGAGTGCTACAAAAAGGGCGCATCGTGCGGCCCGAGGACGTTGAAACTTTGCGCGCCCTTGGCAAGGCCACGGTCTATGTCGCCGTTCTGGAGGCGAACGACGTGCTGGAAAATGAAGCGGCCCAGGCCCTGGGCGAGGTTCTGGTCCGGCCCCATATCACGGCCAGCCGGGCCAGCGCCGGTCGAGTTAACCTGATCGCCGCCGGCGAAGGGCTGTTGAAAGTCAACGCGGCTGCCCTGGCCGAACTGAACAGCCTGCCGGGGATTACCCTGGCCACTTTGCCCACGAACGCGCTGGTCCAACCCAGAAAGTATGTGGGCACCGTCAAGATCATCCCTTACGCCATCCCCAAGGCAGATCTCGAGCAGGCTCTTGAGATTTGCCGCTCGGCGGCCGTGATCGACCTGGCCCCCTTCTGGGTGAAAGAGGTCACCCTGGTCACAGTTGGCAGTCCCGCCGCCCGAGAAAAAGTGCAGGGCGGCTACACCCCGGCCTTGCGCCGGCGCATCGAAGAGCTGGGAGGAACGCTGCACGCGGGGCCCTACGTGCCTGAAGACGAGGAGGACCTGGCCGAAGCCCTGCACAAGGCCCTGGACGGCAGCACCGAAATGGTCCTGGTGGCCGGCGAGACATCCATTGTCGATGACGACGACATCATCCCCCGGGCCATCCGGGCCATTGGGGGGCAGGTCATCCGCTACGGCGTGCCGGTTGAACCGGGAAATCTGTTGCTGCTGGCCTACTGCGATCAGACCCCCATTGTGGGCGTCCCCGGCTGCGCCAAAAGCAAAACCACCAACGTCGTCGATCTCGTTTTCCGCCGCCTGATGGCCGGCGAACGGCTGACCCAGACCGACCTGATCGAGTTTGGGCACGGGGGCTACCTGATTTAATCTTTTGGACAACGATTGCAGAATTCCCCATCTAACGGTAAGATAGGTTTGTGAACAAGAAAACATTGTCTGGCTTCCGCCAGGGACGCTGGGCTGGGCTGGGCTGGCTGGCGGGATGGGTGCTCCTGCCGCTCATCCTGGCTGCTTGCCAGCAATCGACCGGCCAGAGCCAGATTTTTATCGAAGTTGACCACGGTCGCCGCGATCTGACCACCGAGGTCCTGACCGTTCGAGAGGCGTTGGCCGTGGCCGGAATCGAATTGGGCGAGTTGGACCGGGTCGAACCCGACCTGTACGTCCAGATCGAGCCAGGAATGACCATCCGGGTCACCCGCGTCGAGGAGGAGCTGGAGGTTGAACGCGTGATCGTCCCCTTCAAGCGCCAGACGGTTGTTAACGAGGCGCTGCCCGTCGGCGAGCGACGGCTGGTTCAACTGGGGGTCAACGGTGAAGACGAAATCACCTACCGCCGCATCATCGAAGACGGCCTTGAGGTGGAACGCCGCGAGATTTCCCGCGTACCCGTCACGGAACCCGTGGACGAGATCATCGTCGTCGGCGTTGAAAGCGAGGGCTTGACCTCCGTCCCGGTTGAGGGCACGATCACCTACCTGTCCGGCGGCAACGCCTGGCTCATCCGCGACACCAGCAACGCCCGCCGCCCGCTCACCACCGAAGGTGATCTGGACGGGCGAGTCTTTTCGCTCTCGCCCGATGGCCGCCGCCTGATCTACAGCCGTCGCCTGGAAGGAGATGTTGAAGCGCCGTTGAACCAGCTATGGATGGTCAGCACCACGCTGGTCGGCGCGCAGCCGATTTCGCTGCCGGTCCGGAGCGTGCTCTACGCCGAATGGTCGCCCATCATCACCGAGACGCGGATCATCTACAGCACGGCGGAACGGGTGGCCAGCCCGCCCGGCTGGCGGGCCAACAACGACCTGTGGCTGCTCGATGTGGCCGGCTGGGAAAAGGACCCTGAGACAGAGCCGGAAGAAGTGCTGCCGCCAAACGCCCTGGGCGTTTATCCCTGGTGGGGGACGACGTTCAAATGGTCGCCGGCGGGCGGGCAGGTCGCTTACGCCCGGGCCGACCAGGTGGGTGTCATCGACCTGGCCCGAGGCCGCCGCCGCCCGCTGCTCAACTACCCGCCTCTGCAAACGTTCAGCGAGTGGGTCTGGGTGCCAACCATCTCCTGGTCACCCGACGGAAATTTCCTGGCCGCCGTAGGCCACGGCTCCCCCCTGGGCGACGAACCCCCAGAGGAAAGCCCCGTCTTTGACCTGTGGCTGCTGGCCGTCGATGGGGCGTTCCAGGCCAAGATCGCGAACCAGGTCGGGATGTGGTCCGGGCCAAGTTGGGGAGAGAGCGCCATTGTATTCGGCCAGGCGATGCGTCCCCTGGCCTCCGTTGACAGCCGCTACGCCCTGAGCCTCGTCGATAACGACGGCAGCAACGCCCGGACCGTGTTCCCGCTGGGCGAGGAGCCGGGGGTGGAGTTGCCGCAAATCGTCTGGGCCCCGGACGGCGGGCGCATCCTGTTCGTTTACAACGGGAACCTGTACCTGATGGAACTCAACGGCACGCCGCCCCAGCAACTTACCACCGACGGGCAGGGTAGCCGGCCACAATGGGTGGGGCCGCCGCCGCTCATCGAACCGGCCGTGCTGACCGGCACCACCAGCATCACCGCCACCCCAGGCATCACCGTCACGGCTCAACCGACCTTGCTGGCTACCCCCGAAGATGCAACAACGATCCGGCAAACGACAACGCCCACGGCAACTATTCAACCCAGGCCCACCATCACAGCCACGACATCACCTTAACCG
>JBHHXL010000512.1:0-3096 GCA_046757065.1 Anaerolineae bacterium | reverse complement strand
GATGACAACTCCGGCTCCGGCGGCGACGACCACAACGATGACAACAAGGGCGATGATGGCGACGACGATGATGATTAAAGCCTGAGTTCTCAACACCTGAAGCAGGGAAGGCTCCCCCGGTGGGGGCCTTCCCCCCGGTATGGCGGCTGTGTGCAACCGTGATTTCCCTAAACCGTATCGGGTCAAGGAATTGGCTCACGTTCAGTACAGGTGACCGGCACTTTATTCTTCTCCGTTTTACCCGGAAGTGCCGGTCACTTGTGCATTCGTTCTGGGTATGAGCCAAAGACTTAAGAGATTATGATGGCGGCGTTGAAATCCCGGCAACAGGCAGGGGTAAATGCAAGGTGAAAGTGGTTCCCTGACGAGGCGCACTGGTCACATAGATCCGGCCGTGATGGGCTTTGACGATGGCCTGCACAATGGAAAGACCCAGGCCAGAACCGCCGGGGTCTGCTGAGCGGGTGCGGGCTTTGTCAACCCGGTAGAAACGCTCAAAGATATGAGGCATATCCTCAGGTGGAATCCCCTGCCCGGTATCCGTAACCGCAATAACCGCCTCGCCCCCCGATTGCTGCACCGAAGCGATAACCCTTCCGCCAACCGGCGTATACTTTAAGGCGTTTTCCAGCAAATTGTCAAACACGAGTCGTAATTGGGACGGATTGGCCTCCAGGCAAGGCGAATTGGAAGGGCAATCCAGCAATAAATCTATGCGCTTGACCTCAGCGGTGGAGCCAAATGCCTCAAGGCTCTCGGACAAAATGGTCTTGACGTTGACCGGTTCGGTGCTGGGGATGGCCAGCCCCGAATCGATGGCCGACAGCGTCAACAAACTGCGGGTTAACCCGCTGAGGCGGTCCGCCTCACCCTCGATCTGGCCTAAAAACTTCTCGGCCACCTCGGGGTCGTGGCGAGCGCCATCCAGCAGCGCCTCGGCCCGCAACTTGATATTGGTCAACGGGGTCCGCAATTCGTGGGAAGCGTTGGCTACAAATTGTTGCTGCTGGTTGATCATTTGCTTCAATTGGGCCGCCATATGGTTAAACGCTTCGGCCAACCTGCTCAACTCATCCGAGCCGGTGATTCGCAAATGCTGTTCAAGGTCGCCGGTGGACATGCGGATGGCGGCCTGTTGCAAATTCTGGATAGGTCGCAAAATGTAGTTGGCTAACCACAGGCTGGTCAAAACCACCGTCAAACCAATGACCAGAGCCGTTCCGGCCAGGATCAACCACGATTGCCTGATCCTGGCCTGCATAGCCGCCGTGGGAATCGAGAGTTGAACCACGCCCAGGTTGTGCTCTTCGTGGCTGATGGGGACGGCGGCGTACAGACGCTCCTCTTCCGAATCCGGGTCAAACCGGATGTGGTGTTGTTCGCGGCCTTGCAGGGCGGCCTGCACCTCTATTTGGTCAATCTGGTTAGAGACGGTCAGAAAATCAAGTTGATTGTCATAAATTGGCGTACCCTGGGCGGTAAGAACCGTCAACCGGCTGCCCAGCGATTCAATCACGCTCCGGGTTCGGCTGTCGAGCGTGCGCTCAAAAGGGAGGCCGGCGGCGGCGGAGTCGTCGGAATCTGCGCCGGACTCACGCCCGTGCTCCAGAAACTCGTTCAACGGCTCTTCCAGAAATCCTTCCAGAAGGAATGCCTTGATCTCCAGATCGTGCTCCGTTTCTTCAATGATGCGAAATTCCTCCAGGAACCCAAATCGAAGTACCAACCCTCCCACACCCAGGAACACCAGGGCCAGGTAGGTAAGAATCAATCTACCGCGCAAGCCCAGCCCGCTCACGAAAATTCCTCCGGCGATATGAAACGATAACCCACGCCGCGCACCGTCTGGATGTATTTTGGCCGGCTGGGATCATCCTCTATTTTCGAGCGCACCCAGCGAATATGCACATCCAGGGTGCGAGTATCGCCCAGCCAGTCTATGCCCCATACCTTGTTCAGCAACTCAGCCCGGGTGGTCACCCGCCCCGCCCGGTGCATCAAGGCTTGTAACAGACCGTATTCTTTCTGAGTCAGGGTCAGGGGCTCATCTTTTTTATAGACCTTGTGCGCTGTGACATCTAGCCGCACATCGCCGACAGTGATGACCTGCCGGAGTGATTGTTCGTCAAAGGCCACCCGCCGCAGCAAGGCCCGGATGCGGGCCAGCAACTCTCGAAAGCTAAACGGCTTGGGCAGATAATCATCAGCGCCTAATTCAAGCCCAATCACCCGGTCGACTTCCTTGCCCTTGGCGGTGAGCATGATGATGGGTACGGTGCTGGTTTGCCTGATCCTGCGACAGACTTCCCAACCGTCGAGAGACGGCAGCATAATATCGAGCACCACCAGATTGGGGTGGAGCTCCTGCTCCAGGGTGACGGCTTCCAGGCCATCGCCGGTGGTATGGACCACGAAGCCTTCTTTGGTCAAGCTATAGACCAATGATTCAACAATCAGCTTATCATCCTCAACCAGCAGAATGGTTTCAGCCATAAACTAAGATCTCCTGGACATTGTTCAAAGTTAAGTATACCATCAAAATGGTTTAGTCATCAAGGCCAACCTGGATGCCTGGATACCGGCACTGGTGGCGGAAAAAACGCCATCAGACAATCCTATCTAACAAATCGAGGGTTGTGGTTAAGTTAGCTTTATAAAAACCTTAAATCCTTGTTAAATGGGCCGGTTCACAAGCTGTCGCAAGACCCGTCCAAAATATCAAGATGGGCTATTTGCCGACGGCAAATAGCCCATCTTATGGTTGAACCCGATTTAGCAAATCAACTCACCGCTAACTGACAGGACTTACGCAGTTAGCCTGATAAACAACGAATAGGACACGGATTTCACGGATAAACACGGATTAAATGATAAAAAACGTAACTATTCAGGTGACTGGCACTTTGGGCTTAAAAAGCGTGGATTTGACGGGAATCGGGGTTGTTTTACCTCAATTAAGTGCCAGTCACCTAATAGGGTGAATAGTTACTAAAAAACAAAGAAAAATCTGTGTTCATCTGTGTTAATCCGTGTCCCATTTCTTAAGCGCGTAAGTACTGTAACTGAGCGGTGATGTCATTGAAATATGGCCGGCAG
>JBHHXL010000511.1:0-3104 GCA_046757065.1 Anaerolineae bacterium | reverse complement strand
AGAACTCCTGCTCAACTGAACTCGCTAACAGATCGTTCGGGCACCGCCCTCCGAAACAACTCTTGACAGGATTGGATTTTCATGTTATGCTGGGAGCGCTCCCAACATAAGACTTGACCTTTTTTTATCTCTCTTTATGAGAGCGCTCCCAAACCTATAAACCAGGTGAACTATGCCTCACAATCGCCCCACTCTGGAAGAAATCGCCAAAGTCGCTGGCGTCTCACGCTCCACCGTCTCGCGGGTCATCAACGACGAGCCGAACGTCCGCCCGGCGGTGCGCCAGCGCGTATGGGAGGTGGTGGAAACGATGGGCTATCACCCCAACGCCGCCGCCCGCAGTCTGGCCAGCCGGCGCAGCCAAGTGATTGGGGCTATCATCCCCCAAACGGTCAACACCGTCTTCGCCGACCCTTTCTTCCCCGGCGTCTTACGGGGCATCGCCGACGCGGCCAACGAACACAAATACCACTTGATGCTGTCGATGGTCAGCCCGCCCCTGGAGGAGGATTTCTATCGGCGGGCGCTGCGCAGCCAGTTGTTGGACGGGGTGGTGATTATGTCGGCCTTCCTGGATGACCCGCTGATTCCCCGCCTGCTACGGGATCGCATCCCCTTTGTGATTATCGGACGGCACCCTCGCGAATCTGCTGCCAGCTACGTAGACGCCGACAATGTGCGCGGCGCTCGGATGGCGACCGCCCACCTTCTGCGCCAGGGGCGCCAGCGGATGGCCAGCATCACCGGCCCGGCCAGTATGATCGCCGGCCTGGACCGGCGTGAGGGCTATCGAACCGCTTTGCGAGAGGCCGACCTGCCCCTCGAGGAGAAGCTGATCGTGGCCGGCGATTTTACCGAGGCCAGTGGCTACGCCGCTATGCAACAACTTCTGCCCCAGGAGCCTGACGCCGTTTTTGTAGCCAATGACCTGATGGCCGTTGGCGCTTTGCGGGCCATCCGCCAGGCCGGCCGGCGCGTCCCCGAAGACGTGGCTCTGGTCGGCTTTGACGACGCCCAAATTGCTGCCTACGCCGAGCCTCCGCTGACTACCGTGCGACAGCCGGTGTACGAGCTGGGCAGCACTGCCATCGACCTGCTCCTGCGCCTGCTAGAAAACGACACTCAAGGCCCCCTGCGCACCATCCTGCCCACCGAATTGGTTATCCGTGCTTCTTGCGGCGCTCAACGCCGGTCTGCCTGACCGGGAAAGGAGGGTCTATCGAAGAGAGAAAAGAAATCTATCCATCTGGTCGTTGATCTAAAATGACTGTACGTGAACCACGATGCAACAGGAAGGAGGAAAGAAATGATGAATCGAAAATACGTGGCGACGGTCTCTCTGGCGCTGCTGACCTTACTGCTGGCCGCCTGCGGCGCTGCCGCCACCCCCCCGGCGGCTGAGGTACAGACCGTCGAGGTGACCAAGGTTATTGAGGTGGAGAAGGAAGTGGTGGTCACCGCCACTCCCGTCCCGGCCGAACCGGTAACCTTGAACGTGTGGATCATGCCCAACGGCCCGCAGCCGCTGGAGATCATGCAGCAGGAAGCGGCCGAGTTTCAGAAGCTCCATCCCAACATCACCGTCGAAGTGGAGGTGATCGACTGGGGCGCGGCCTGGTCCAAGATTACTACCGCTGCGACCGGCGGCGAGGGGCCGGACATCTCTCAACTGGGTACCACCTGGGTGGGGGCCATCAGCGCTATGGGGGCCTTACGCCCTTTCAGCCCGGAAGAGATCGCCACGGTGGGAGGCGGCGAGGCTTTCGTTGAGGCCTCGTGGCAAACCTGCAATCCGGTGGGTAGTGGTTTCACCACCTGCCTGCCCTGGTTCGTGGACACCCGGGCCATTGTCTACCGCACCGATGCTCTGGCCCAGGCCGGCCTCGACCCCGAGCAGGCCTTTGCCGATTGGGAGAGCTTCGACGACGCCCTGGCCCAACTCAAAGAGGCCGACCTCGAGATGTACCCCATCGCCTTCCCCGGCAAAAACGACTGGAACGTGCTCCACAACTTTGCCCCCTGGGTCTGGGAGGCCGGCGGCGACATGCTCAACCCCGGCAACACGGCCGCTGTTTTCAACAGCCCCGAGGGGATCGAGGGAGTCGAATTCTACGCCAGCCTGTACACCAAGGGCTATACCCCGGAAGATGCCCTGGAGCTTAACAGCGCCCAGATCGATGGCCGCTTTGGCGAGGGTCAGGTGGCGATGGTCATCTCCGGCCCCTGGCTGGTGAAGAATTCCCAAACTCCCTCCGATGCGGGCGGTTTCGCCGGGACCGAGGCCGCCGAGAACCTGGCCGTCCATCAAATCCCGGCCGGACCGGCCGGGCGCTACACCTTCGTCGGCGGCTCCAACCTGACCGTCTGGCGGGCCAGCCAGCATCCGGCCGAGGCAGTGGAGTTCGTCAAGTTCCTGGTGGCCAAAGAGTCTCAGGCCCGCTATAGCACCAACATCGGTATGATCCCGGCCCGCAAAGAGGCCCTGGCCGACCCCACCTTTAGTGACGATCCCAACTACAGCGTCTTCGTCGAGGCCGTAGACAACGGCAAATCGTATCCGGCCATCGCCGCCTGGGGCCCGCTGGAGACGGCTATGGTTAAGCATCTGGGCGCTTTGTGGGACGATGTGGCTGGCGTCAACGGCCCCTTCGACCCCGCGACGATGATCCCGACCCGCTTGAACGAGGCCGTCCGGGAAGTGGACACCCTGCTGGCGACGGCCGCGGTGGCCACGCAGTAGTCGCTTTTTTTGGGGGTGGGTTGGGAGCGCTCCCGGCCTGGTTCCTATAGATATTCAGAAAGTAGAGGTGGGTCTGAGACCCACCTCTACAGGGCAAAGCAGGCGAGGCCAACTTTTTCCTGAACCAGCTTCGCCTGGCGCAGAGCAATGCACTCCACGCCAACGGCCTGGGCCTCGTTGCCGCCAGCCAGGATGGCCTGACCACCGGCTTCAACCTGATCACCGGCGGCCCCTGGCATTATTACAATCGCCTGCACGTGGGCGCTACCGCCTGGTTCATTTTTGCCGAACTGGGGTATAACCCTTACTGGGGCATCCCCACCAACGCCCCCATCCCTTACGAAGGGCAGTACCAGTAGTCTCA
>JBHHXL010000510.1:0-3129 GCA_046757065.1 Anaerolineae bacterium | reverse complement strand
TTGCGCCGGCTTTCCTCTTCCTTCTGCCGGCGCAGCTCCTCTTGCTCCAAATACTGGCTTGGACGGATCGATTGGTAGTAGCTGGCCGGTTTCAGCAAGCGGTCCAGGTCGTGGATGTGGCCCACCTGGCGCTCGTAGTCGGCCAGCTCGTAGTCGTGGTCCATGATGATGGCGTCGAAGGGGCAGAACTCGGCGCAGAAGCCGCAGTTCATGCAGATGTCGGTGTCGATGTAGAACTCGGCCGGTTGGGGGATGGGCTTGCCCGTGTCCGGATCGTTGGTGCGCACGATCCAGATGCACTGGGGCGGGCAAATCTTGGCGCAGATGCCGCAACTGGTGCAGCGATTCTGCTCCAGGCGCCTGGCCTCGTCGTAGGCCGGATCGCCTGTGGCGACTTCGTAATCGGTGACCAGGAAGGGTACGAAGCGGAATCGCTCCGGCACGACCAGCTTTTCCTCGGGGTACTGGACCGTGATGAAGCCGTGGCTGTGCGGATCCTGCCGGTGCTCGAAGGTGACTGCGCTGTGCCGCTTGAACGGCTCTTTGAAGAAGAAATACTGGATGTCGTCGACCGTCACATCCCAGAAATGTTTGAGGGTGATCCCCAATCCTTTAACGATACCCCAGCCTAACATTAGCGGTCTACCTCCCCAAGAACGATGTCGATAGCGCCCAGGATGATGATGGCGTCGGCCACTTTGTGGCCTCTGACCATATCCCGCAGCGCGGTCAGGTTCACGAAGCCGGGGGTGCGCACCCGGTAGCGCCAGGGGTTGCCCGAGCCGTTGCTGACCAGGTAAAAGCCCAACTCGCCCTTGGCCTGCTCGGTGCGGGCGTAAGCCTCGCCGGCGGGCACGCGGACGGCGTATGCCTTGCGCCCGCCCATGATCTCGCCGGGCGAGATTTGCTCCAGGGCCTGTTCCAGGATGCGCAGGCTTTGGTGCATTTCGAGGATGCGCATGTAATAGCGATCATACACATCGCCGTTTTGGCGGGTGGGGATGTCAAACTCGAAGCGGTCGTAGATGCTGTAAGGCTCGGCCTTACGAATGTCGTAGGCAACGCCGGAGGCGCGCAGCATCGGCCCGCTCAGGCTCATGGCGATGGCCTGTTCTGCCGTCAGCACGCCGACGCCCTTGGTCCGCGCCACCAGGATTTCGTTGTCGTTGAGCAGCGTTTCCAACTGGTCAATCGCCCAGGGGATGCGATCTTTCACCAGGTAGCGGGCGCGGTCCAGCCAGTCGTCGCTGACATCGTAAGCCACACCGCCGAAGCGCATATAGTTGCACATCATGCGCGATCCACTGGCTTCCTCAAAAAGGTCCAGGATGTACTCCCGCTCGCGGATGGCGTAGAGGGCGGGGGTGAAGAACGCGCCCAGGTCGTTGAGGAAGAAGCCAATCAACCACATATGATTGACGATACGGCTGAATTCGGCCATGATCACCCGCAGGTATTCGGCCCGCTCCGGGATTTCGACGTTCATCAGTTTTTCAACCGCCAGGGCGTAGGCCAGATTATTCTGCATCGAGGTCAGGTAATCCAGGCGGTCGGTGTAGGGCATATTCATCAGCCAGCCGTTGCGCTCGCCGATCTTCTCGTGATTGCGGTGCAAATAGCCCAGGATCGGCTCCAGGTCGATGATGGTTTCCCCTTCCAGGGTGGCCACCATGCGAAAGACGCCGTGCGTGCTGGGGTGCTGCGGCCCGATGTTGACCACGATGCGCTCGGTTTGCAGGTCTTTGTCCTCGGCCCGGTCTCGCGCGTCCAGGGCGTAAAGATCTTCTTCAGGCGGCACCCACTCGTCCGGGTCCCACTCGTCGGGATAAAGGTTGTTCTTGCCCCAGGGGATGTCGGTTTCGGCGCGCTGGTGGTGGCCGTCGGGCCAGCGGGTGGTGAAGGGCTTAACGTAGTCGTCGTAGTAGGCTTCCTGGTAATCCTTGCGCATCGGATGGCCGTGGAAGCCCTCCCACATCAAAATCCGTTTGTGGTTGGGATGGCCCTTGAAACGAACGCCGAACAGATCGTACACCTCGCGCTCTTGCAGATTGGCCCCCGGCCAGACGCCAACCAGCGAGGGTACTTCCGGGTTTTCGGCCCCGGCCCGGGCCTTGAAAACGAGCGGGCCGCCGCCGCGCTGGATGGAGTAGGCGTGGTAGACCACTTCAAAGCGCGGGTCGCGCTCAAGGTAATCGACGCCGGTGACGTTGGATAGGAATTTGTAATCCAGGTCCGGTTCGTCGCGGACGTAGCGGCCAAATTCGACCAGTTTGGCCGGATCGACCACCAGCGTATCTTTCTCCGGCGTGGCCGTGCCCTGGCCCAGGGCGGCATTGATCCGGTCGGCCAGGGCTTGCGCTTCCTCGGTGGGGGTTGTGTCCCACTTCGGCTGCTTGGGCGGCTTGATCACCCGCTTGGGGCGCGGCTTGGGGCCTTCATCCTCGCTGGCTTCGGCCTCGGCCTCGCTGGCCTGTTCCTCGCGTTGCCTTTGCAGTTCTTCCTTGATTTTGGGTAAGTCGCGCGGGTCGATGATGTCCGGCCCCAGGATGGGCACCGGGATAGCCTCGTTGCGCTGGTCCTTACGATACCAGGGAACGGTCAGCACCGATTGCCCCTTGATCTTCTCCTGGAGTTTGACCAGGCCGTGCAGCAGCGCCTGAGGAGTGGGCGGGCAACCGGGGATGTAGACATCGACGGGAATGTATTTGTCGATGCCGGACACCACGTTGTAGCCTTCTTTGAACGGGCCGCCGCCGGTGGCGCAGGCCCCCATACTGACCACGTACTTCGGTTCGGGCATCTGGTTGTAGATACGGACGATGCTGGGCGCCATCTTCTTGGTGACGGTGCCGGAGATGAATATCACATCGGCCTGGCGAGGGGTGGCCCGGGCCAGCCCGGCCCCAAATCGATCCATATCGTAGCGCCCGGCGGCGGTGCCGATGAATTCAATCGCGCAGCAGGCCAGGCCAAAGGTCAACGGCCAGAGTGAATACATCCGGCCCCAGTTGTAAATGTTATCGACCGTGGTGATAAAGACATTTCGCTTGAGATCGGTAGGAACCTCGACACCGTTCTCAAGTTGCGGGGGAGTTTCTACCGTCATGCGCGCTACTTAACCTCCTTGGA
>JBHHXL010000509.1:0-3141 GCA_046757065.1 Anaerolineae bacterium | reverse complement strand
TAGTGACAGTGTCGTTGGAGAAGGTTTCATGGGCAAGGAAGCTGCTAGAGGTCGTCTCAAACCGTTGCCCGATCTGAACGCCTACCGCGAGCGTTGGGTCGCGGTCGTTCGCGGGCGGGTGGTCGGCGTAGGGGCCGGGCGGACCCAGGCTTACCGGGCCGCCAAGCGGGCCCGTCCCAAAGAGGAACCCCGGCTCTTCTATGTTTCTCCCTCCGGCGAGCCGCTTGATGATCCGGCGATAAATCTGCCGGACTTGACGGGCGAATCTTTGCTGGCGCAGGTGGTTCGCCTGGCCCGGGCCCGGCAGGTCGGCATTTACCTGGTCGGCGGGGCCGTTCGCGACTCGTTGCTGGGGCGGACAACGGCGGAGGCCCTGACCGATCTGGATTTCGCCACGCCCGGCGATGGCCTGGCTCTGGCCCGCGCCGTGGCCGACAGCCTGGGCGGAGCTTTCTACCCCCTGGACGATGAGCGCGGCACCGGGCGCGTGGTCTTGCGCTGGCCCGGCCAGCCGGCGACCTGCCTCGACTTCGCCACATTTCGAGGCGGTTCCCTGTTGGAAGACCTTACCGCCCGCGATTTCACCGTCAACGCCATAGCCCTGGATCTGTCCGCCGACCCGCCGGCGCTGCACGATCCGTTGGATGGTCGGGCGGACCTGGCCGCGAAGCGGATTCGGGTTGCCTCGCCCCGGGCCATCGCCGACGATCCGGTTCGAATGTTGCGCGCCGTTCGTCTGGCGGCGGCCCTGGGCTTTGCAATTGAATCCGGGACGGAGGAGCTCATCCGGCGAAACTGCGCTGCCCTGGGGCGGGTATCCGCCGAGCGCGTGCGCGACGAGTTGATGAAATCGCTGGCCTCTCCCCGGCCGGCGGAAGCGGTGGCCGATTTGCACCGCCTGGGCCTGCTGGCCGGAGTCCTGCCGGAAGTGGCCGCCCTGGAGGGCGTTACGCAGAGCCCGCCGCATCACCTGCCCGTCTTCGAACATTCGCTGGCGGCGGTGCGGGCCTGGGCCGCCGCGCCGCTGGAGCTGGTGGCAGCGGTCGATCCCGGCCTGGTCGAACCGGTGCAAGATTATCTGTCCACGCCGCTGGGTGATGGTTTTTCCTACCGGGACCTCATCACCCTGGCCGTGCTGCTGCACGACATCGGCAAGCCCGCCACCCGCACCGAAAGCGAGGATGGCCGGGTGCGCTTTTTCAAACACGACCTGGTCGGGGGCAGGCTGGCCAAAGCCCGGCTGGGGCGGTTGCGCTTCAGCCGCGAGGCCGCTACCTGGGTGGCCACCGTCGTCACCCACCATATGCGGCCCCTGCTGTTGGCCAGGGAAAAAAAACTCAGCCGTCGCGCTATCTATCGTTATTTCCGGGCGACGGATCGGGCCGGTGTGGCCGTGGCCTTGCTTGCCCTGGCCGATCATCAGGCGACCCGGGGCCGGGAGGCGGACCTGGCCCTGGCCCCGGTCGTCAAGCGGTTGTGCCAGACCTATTTTGAGGAACCTGGCCTGGTCAGGCCGAAGCCGTTGCTGACCGGACAGGACTTGATAACCGGGCTCGGACTCGCCGAGGGGCCGCTGATCGGCCAATTGCTGGCCCAATTGTTGGAGGCCCAGGCCACGGGTGAGGTGCAGACTCGCGATCAGGCCCTGGCGTTTCTGTCCAGGCTGGCATCCGAGCCAGACTTTGCCAAAACCTGACCCGCGCCCCTGGTTGACTGACAAATTTAACATTTAAGCCGAAAAGTAATAATTGCTCACGGATTTCCACGGATTTAATCAAAAAATAATAGAAAATCCGTGTTCATCTGTGCGCTATCGCGTCCGTGAGCTATGTTAAAAGTGTCAGCCAATCAGCCCGCGCCCTGAGGAACGGATAGCGTATCTTCTCAATAATTTGGGGTAGGGGCAGACACACGGGTTCGCCCCTACTTCTTGAGAAGGAAACGGGTAGCCGCCTATGGCCAAGCTCATCATTCAAGAAGGCAAAAACGCCGGACAGGAATTCGAACTGCGGGAACGCCGTCTCATTTTGGGCTCCGGTCCTGATAGCCAGCTTGTTCTGACCGGCCCCGGCGTCGAGGCCATCCACGCCAGCCTGGAAGATCGAGGGGACCGTTGGGTTTTGCAGGACCTGGGCGGACCGGGCGGCACCGCCGTCAACGGGGTTCCCGTGGATGGCCCGCACCGCCTGGCCGAAGGGGAGGTTATCGAACTTGGCGCGGTCAAGCTGGAGATACGGGGCATTGGCCCGCAACGGCCGGAGGCCACGGAACTGCCGGCCGGTGCGAGCGTCATCCCGGCCCCGTCTGGGCAGACTCGGGGGCGAAAAGGCTTTCCCTTTCTGGCTATCATCGGGGGCGGGGTTCTGGCGATGGTTGCCGTCGTGGCCATCATCGTTGGCCTGAGTAGCGGCGTCTGGCTGTATCGACCCTCCGCCCCGCCGGAACGCCCGGCGAACGCCGGCCCGGCGGCCATCCCCGAACCGGACCGGACGGAGACGGGCCCAGCAGCGCCCGTCGTCGTCGAGCAGCCGACGCCGGTCCTGATCCTGCTCCAACCGAGGTCACCGGAGATCACCATCCCCGCCGGCCAGGAGCTGGTCATTCGCAGCCGGGCCAAAGATCAAACCGGCATCGAGCGCGTTGAGCTGTGGGTTGATGGCCGGCCGATGGCAACTTCGCTGGCCGGGGATGAGCAAACCACCGATTTTTTGGCGGAGCATCGCTGGTCGTTTGCAGAGATCGGCAGTTACCGGCTGGATGTGATCGCCTACAACCGGGCCGAATTGCCAAGCAACACCGGTTCTTTCCTGGTGACCATCGTGACTCCAGCGGCCCAGGGGGTGTCGCCGCTGGCGACGCCAACTCCCGGCGCGGCGGCGTTGTCCGGGGACCTGCCCTTTATCGATTTCTTCGGATGTAGCCCCGCCTGCACCACCGAAAAAGGCGCTTCCTTGCAGCTAGAGTGGCGCGTGCGAAAAGCCCGGCAGGTCTTTTTGGGCGACAATGAGGTGGAATTGGCCGGCCAGACGCGCATCACGCCCACCACAACCGTCACTGTCGAGCTCCGGGCCTTGAACGGCAGTGGGGTGGTGACCGAAACTTTGCAGATCACCGTGGAATAGGCAACCTTAACGTAAACGT
>JBHHXL010000508.1:0-3165 GCA_046757065.1 Anaerolineae bacterium | reverse complement strand
TCAGCCTTCAGCCCTCAGCCTTCTCTCAAGGCGTAGCCCACGCCGCGAATGGTGTGCAGCAGACGGGGCTCATTGTTCGCTTCCAGTTTGGCCCGCAGGTAGCGGATGTAAACCTCGATGATGTTGGACTCGCCGCCGAAGTCGTAACCCCAGATTTGTTCGTAAATCTGGTCCCGGGTCAGCACCTGGCGAGGATGGCGCATAAATAGCTCCATCAGGTCGTATTCCTTGGCCGTAAACTCGATCTCGCGCTCGCCGCGATGGGCCAGGCGCGTGGTTGGGTCGAGGGTCAGGTCGGCGAAGGTGAGGGGCGTTTTGCTTTCCGGCGGGGCCGAGCGGCGCAACAGGGCCCGGATGCGGGCCAGCAGGCGCTCGATTTGGAAAGGCTTGGTCAGATAATCGTCGGCCCCGGCGTCGAGGCCGCTAACCTCGTCCGGGATGGCGTCTTTGGCGGTCAGCATCAGCACCGGCGTCTTGAGTTCGGCGGCGCGCAGTTGGCGGCAGACGGTCAGGCCGTCGATGCCGGGCAGCATAATGTCCAGAATGACCAGCTCCGGCGGCTCCTCCAGCGCCCGCTCCAGGCCCGTCTCCCCGTCCGGCGCGAGTTCGACCTGGTAACCCTCCGAACGCAAGGCCCGGCTGATGATCGAGGCGATTTTTGGCTCGTCTTCAACAACTAGAATGCGATCCGGCATGCTCATCCCCCTCGGAACCGGTTAATGAATCGCAGAGATTATACCAGATTTGGCGCGCTTTGAAAAAGGGGTAATTGCCTTACCCAACGGTGCGACGCACTTCCGGCAAGCTGTACGAGCGAAAATCGTGCTCCAACCCATAGATTTTCCGGTTGAAAGGCACGTCAGAAGTGCGTCGCACCTGAAATTTATGATAGGCCCGGCTCAGGTCCGCCCCGACTCCTGGATTTTCGCCTGCACGAAGCCAAACGTCTCGTAGGCGATTTTCAGGGCGGCCAGCGAGGTCACGTCCGAAATATCCAGCGGGGGCGAGACTTCGACGATGTCCATGGCCCGGATGGGCAGGTGTTGAAAGAGGAGGCGGGTCAGTTCCAGGCATTGGCGGGTGCTCAGCCCGCCGGCCTCCGGCGTGCCGGTGCCCGGCGCGTAGGCCGGGTCGAGGCCGTCGATGTCCACGCTGTAGTAAACGGCTTCCACTCCCTGCATCTGGGCTGCGATCTCAAAGGCGATGGTTTCGATGCCGCGCCGGTGCACGTCCCGCGCCGTGTGCCAGCCCAGGCCGGGGTTTTGCGTTCGAAAATCCAGTTCCTCTCGCAAGAAGGAGCGCAGCCCGACGAAAGCCACCCGGTCGGGGCTGAGATTGGGCCGGTCCAGGTTGCGGCGGGCGGTGTTGGCGTGGCTCCAGCGGTGCCCTTCGAATTCGTCGGCCAGATCGGGGTGCGAGTCGAATTGGATGTAGCCCAGCGGCCCCTCGACCACGCCGGCCAGGGCGGCAAAGAGAGGGATGCCGACGCTGTGGTCGCCGCCGATAAACAGGGCCAGCCGCTGCCGGCCTGCGAGAATCTGCCGGGCCCGGTTCTCCACCTCCCCGAAAAAGCGGCCCCAATCCAGATCGCGCTCCACGTCGCCGTAGTCTTTGACCCCGATTGTCAGGGGCAGGCCCTCCTCGGTGATGGGGGCCAGGTGGGGGGTGATGCGGCGCATCCGCTGCGGGGCGTGGCGCGCGCCGCCCCGCCAGCTGACGGCGCTGTCGAAAGGCACGCCCAACACGCCGATCTCGGCGTCGTCGGCTTCGCTGACCAGGCCGGACCACAGGTGACGGTGTTCGGGCCGGACGGTCATCAGGCGTGGCCGGTCTTGAGCGCCGCTTTGAGCGCATCCTCAAAGACGTTCAGCGTCTCATCGATGATGGCCTCGCTGTGAGCGTCGCACAGGAACCACGGCTCGCGGGCGTCCGGCTCCGGAAAGACGCCGCGCTCGATCATGCCCATCGTGATCGCTTCGTACAGGTCGTCGTCGTGGTGAACGATGTCGCGGAAATCATTGACCGGCCTGTCGGTCAGGAGGATGCCGGGCATGTTGGGGTGGCCGGTGATTTGGTGCGGCAGGTTGTGCTGGCTCAGAATTTCGCCCAGGCCGCTTTGCAGGCGGCGACCCCGTTTGGCCAGGTTGGCCAGGATCGGCTCGCCGGCCAGGGTATCGAGCACGGCCCCGGCGGCGGCCATCGCCACCCCGTTGGCGGTGAAGGTGCCGCCGTGCGAGACCCGGCCCGGCTCAAGAACCGACATCACCGCCCGCGAGCCGCCAAAGGCGGCCACGGGAAAGCCGTTGCCCAGGCTCTTGGCATAGGTGGAGATGTCGGGGATGACGCCGTAAACCTCCCGCGCGCCGCCGTTGGCGATGCGAAAGCCAGTCTTGACCTCATCGAAGATCAGGACGACGCCGTACTCGTCGCACAGGCGGCGCAGGGCCGGCAGAAAGTTGGGATGGGGTTCCAGGCCGGCGCAGTTGCCCAAACTGGGCTCGACCATGATCGCGGCCAGATTGTGCCACTTGTCTTTGATCAGCGTTTCGACCAGTTCCACATCGTTAAAGGGCAGGGTGTAAACGTAATCCCGGATGGCGCGGGGGATGCCGGAGCTTTGCTGGTAGGGGACCGGACTGCGCCGGGAGCCGAGCGCCGCCGGGTCTGCCGAGGCGGTGGTGAAGAGCATGTAGTCGTACATGCCGTGGTACTGCCCCTCGAATTTGAGGACCTTCTCGCGGTTGGTGTAGGCCCGGGCCACGCGCAGGGCGTGCATCGTGGCCTCGGTGCCGGAGTTGGCGAAGCGCACCAGGTCCAGGCCGGGCACCATCCGGGTCATACGCTCGGCCACCTCGACCTCCAACTCGGTCGTGGCGCAGATGACATCGATCGTGTCCAGCACCGCTCGCACCCGCGAGACGACCCGCTCGTCCAGGTGGCCCAGGATGATCGGCCCCCAGCCCAGGCGATAATCGATGTATTGCTTGCCATCGGCGTCCCACATATAAGGCCCTTTGGCCCGGGCGAAGATGGGGGTGTCGTCGCCCCAATAGCGGAAGTTCGAGTTGACCCCGGCCGGGATCACCTTTTTGGCTCGTTCGTAGATGGCTTGAGCTTTGGTTCGGGTTGGCATCGCGCTTTTGCTCCTTGACTTGATCAAGTGAT
>JBHHXL010000507.1:0-3172 GCA_046757065.1 Anaerolineae bacterium | reverse complement strand
TAGCCACAAGGCTGTTAATCATCGTGAACGAAGAATCGGCCACGCGCACGCCGCCCGCACCCCCCAAGGCCGAGTTGCTGAAGATGAGGGTGTTGCTAATGAGGGGTGATCCCCCACCGGCAATGGCAATACCACCGCCGCCGAACTCCGATGGCTGGCCCAGGGCGGTGTTTCCCTGGATGAAGCAAGAGCGGATAACGGGCGAAGCACTCTCAATATTGATACCTCCACCCTTTTCGCCGACGCTCCCACCGGTGATATTAAAACCGTCCAGAATCGCGCCATCGCTGCCTGGCTGGAAATCGACGACGGGTTGGCTGGTCGTGCTGCCACTGCCGTCAATGATGCTTGACCCCGGTACGGCCGACAGCCAGGTCGTACCGCTGATGGTGTAACCGCCGCGCAATGTAACCTGCTTGTCGACAATGAGGTTTTCGGTGTAGGTCTCCTCGGCCACCAGGATGGTATCGCCGTTCACCGCCTGGCTCAAGGCGTGGCCAATGGTGGCGCAGGGCGTGGCCGGGGTCTGGCAATTGTTGGCTGTGTCGCTGCCGCCGGACCCGTCCACGTAGAGCGTGCCGGGGTTGGCGTGGACGCGAGCCTCCTGCAACCCTAGTACAGCGTTTCATAAATAATTAGGGGAAAAGGGCCCTCAGGTTTTAGCCTGGACTTTGGCCATTTTGAGGAGTGAGCATCCCTAGATGCGAGCGGGACCACGAGATACGGCACGTGGGCGTGCCTCACTCCTCAAGATATAGTGGGGATCAGAAAATGGCCAAAGTCCAGTTAGCACAAAATGCCTCAATTTTGCAGGGAAAAGTCAGCAAATTGTGGCAAATATCGCCCTTATCGGCAGTATTAATACCTCTTAAGTGGCGAAGGTATTGTATTACCAACAATGTTGGTCGCTCGTCCTTCGCCCCTGGTCGCGTCAAGCATCAAGGTCCTGAGCAAATCGTACAGACTTCAGTTAGCTGCTCCATCGGCCCTGCCAGGTTAGCCCGACCGCAGGGCCGTGGCCAGGGGCCTTTCCTCTGGCGCGCGGGCCAGGGTCAGCCGGCGCAAGATAAAATGCTCGTCGAAGCCCTTGATGGCCGTCTCAAACCTCTCCACCTCGACCGGCATCGTCCCCAGCAACTCCTGAACCACCGGGTCCCGCCACAACCCCTCCGAAATGACCACATCGCCGCCGCGGCTCTGGCCCTCCAGGCGAGCGGCCAGGTTGACGGTAGTGCCGAAGTAATCGAGCCGCCCGTTCAAATTGACGGCGATGCAAGGGCCGTGGTGCAGGCCGACCTTGATGCGCAACGGCTCGGCCGGGTGGGCCGCGTTGAAGGCGTGGACCTGGTCCTGGATGGCCAGGGCGGCCCCAACCCCCCTGGCCGGATCGACGAAGGCGGCCATGACCGCATCCCCGATCGTCTTGACGATGGCCCCCTCCTGGGCCTGGACGATGCGCTGCAAAAAGGCGAACTGCTCCCGGACCAGGGCGTAGGAGGGCGCGTCACCCCGGCGGTTGTACATCGCCGTCGAGCCGACCAGATCGGTGAAGAGGATGGTCATCCCTTGCACCCCGATCTCGTCGCCGGGCCGGAGCACCTCGTCGCTGAACAGGTCGCGGAAATGCTGTAAGGCGGTGACCTGGGCGGCGGTCACGGCATCGGTGTACCAGCTGGCCCGCTCGACGTACAGGCGCTGGGCGTAGGGGGCGCTGTTGGCCAGGGTCAGGGTGACGTAGCCACCGTCATCTTGAGCCCGGGGTTCCTCGATGCGGCGCGGCTCCACCTGCAAGGCATCCTCGCCGGCCCGGACCGAAAAATGCGAGCCCCCGGCGCTCGCGCTCGGGTCCAGATCAAGCCAGGCTTCCACGCCGGGGCGCTGCGTGCGCAGACGGTAGCCGCCTGGCTCTACCTTCACCCGCAGGGAGCGCGTCTCGCCCGGTTTCAGGTTCTGGTGGACCAGGATGTGCGGGGTGACCATCGGCCCACCGATGCAGGTGACGTTTTCGAAAATGGTTCTGAGTTGGGGGTGGGGGCTGAAAGTTAGCTCCACGTTTTGGCTGAAATCGGCGTCGTACTCGATG
This sequence comes from Anaerolineae bacterium, assembly GCA_046757065.1. Classification (GTDB taxonomy): domain Bacteria; phylum Chloroflexota; class Anaerolineae; order 4572-78; family JBHHXL01; genus JBHHXL01. The sequence continues at coordinate 1,089 of JBHHXL010000507.1, read as the reverse complement.
TTGCACGTGGCGCAGTGGACGCCGGTCGGCATCTCGGCCAGCGAGTCGCCGCCCCCCTTGGCGATGCGGCACAGGGGGCAGATTACATCCCAGCGCAGGGCCAGAACTCCCAGCCTGGCCGCCGAGAGGAACATCTCCAGGATTTCGCGGCGGGGCGCCTGCCAGGCGTCGGCCAGAACGTAGGGGCGCAGGCGCAGCAGGTTCAGGTCGCCCTCGTGGTTGATGGCATCGACCAGGCGATGCACCCAGCGCCGGTCGTAGCCCTGCCCGCTCAATTGCTCGGCCAGGGCCACCAGCCGGGTCCAGCCGGCGTTATCGATCGCCGTTTTTTGCAAATCAAACGGTTGGGCCGACCGGCCCTGGATGAAGGCGTCCATCTGGCGGAAGGCGCGCTCGAAGCTGCGCCGCGACTCCCAGCCGACCTGGTAGTAAATCGCCGGCAGGCCCAGGAAATTGGCGGGCGTAGCTTCAATGAAATAGGTGACCCGCGTCCCGCCCCCGTCCGGCTCCAGCAACATCCGGTTGTAGGAATAAGCCAGCGGCCCCCGCTTGAAGTGGCGAACGACGCTGTACTCCTGCTCCCGGATCCATTCGTAGGGCTCTTCCTCCCACTCGACCGCCACGCCGAGCTTGCTCGACCGGCCAAAGAGCCGGCTGCCGCCGATCTCCAGCGGGGTTTCGGTGAACAGGACCGGGGGCAAACCCACGGCCTGGTCGAAACGCTGGGTATCCGCCGCGTAGGGCCATAACGCTTGGGGCGAGCTTTCCAGCCGCCATTGCCACTTGAACTTGATCGGTTTCCAGGACATCGATCCCCCACTGGCCGCTTGTCGAGGTACAGGGAAAGTATAGCACGCCGGGCCGGAATTTGCTATGGGATTTTATGGGGGGTGGTTTCAGAGCAAGGGGCGACGCACTTAGAACGTGCGTCGCCCCTGCCGTAAGCTTTATCTTTCCCGGCGATTGGAGTATAATTCCCTCACCACCGCCGAGGAGCCGCCCGATGGACTTTGAGTATAAACTTGCCACCGATTTCGACCGGGCCTCGGCCGCCGGGCGCGAGCGGATCGAGGTCGAAGACGTGCAGGG
>JBHHXL010000506.1:0-3178 GCA_046757065.1 Anaerolineae bacterium | reverse complement strand
ATTTAACTTCAATAAGCCCTCAATACATTTGTCTGGGACTCCTCCAGGCCAAGTATACCCAAGAACGGAACAGACTCCAAACAGCCCCTTCCCCCTTCCGCGCCGGCTTTGTGATTTTTGCAGCAATGCGGAGATTTTTGGGAGATGGTTTTGCTACACTAGAGCATCCAAAAAAGGAAGGGAGAGCAGGCGAGATGAAAGAGCAAGTCCTGGAACAGATTAAAGCCCAGGGGATTCGGTCGGTGAAGGTGACCTTTCCCGATTTATTCGGCATTGCCCGGGCCAAGGTAGTTCCGGCCCGGCATTTTCCCCACGCCATCGAGCACGGCGTGCATTTTGCCATCCCCACCTTTTCCCTGGACCTGGCCGGAAACCCGGCGGCTGGCACCGGCGTGGCCGAGGAGATCGGTTACGCCGATATGACGGCCATCCCCGATTTGAGCAGCTTTACCGTCATCCCCTGGGAGGAAGACTCGGCGGCGGTCATTGCCGACCTGTACTACCAGGACGAGCCCCTGGCCCTGGCCCCCCGCCAGATTTTGAAGCGCCTCGTGGCCGAAATGAACGGGCGTGGCTACCGGGCCGTCGTCGGCAGCGAGCTGGAGTTCTACCTCTTGCGCCAGGTGAACGGCGAGTACCACACCTACGCCGACAAGCCCAGCATGGTCTACACCCTGAACGAGACCATCGACCGCCAGCGGGTCAGCCACCAGATTTCGGCGGCCATCGAGACAATGGAGTACCAGGTCACCTCATTCTGCCACGAGTTCTTCCCCGGCCAGTACGAGATCAATCTGGACCACGGCGAAGCCCTGGAGGTGGCCGACCGCACCTTCTTCTTCAAGCAGGCCGTCAAAGAGATCGCCTGGCAGAACGACCTGCTGGCAACCTTTATGGCCAGGCCGCGCAACGACCTGGGCGGCAGCGGCTTCCACATCCACCTCAGCCTGGAGGACGCGGAGAACGGCCAGAATCTTTTCGACGACCCGGAGGGCCGCCACGGCCTGTCCAAGCTGGCCTACCAGTGGACCGCCGGCCAACTGGAACACGCGGCGGGCACGGCGGCCATTTTAGCGCCCACGATTAACTCCTACAAACGCTATGTGCCCGGCGCGTTCGCGCCCTTCCTGGTCTTGTGGGGCCTGGATAACCGCACCTGTTACGTCCGCATCCCGCCGGAGCGCGGCGGCGGGGCGCGGGTTGAAAACCGGATGGCCGATGGCGTGGCTAACCCCTACCTGGCCATCGCCGCAACCCTGGCCGCCGGCCTGGATGGGATTGAACGAGACCTGGACCCCGGCCCCGCTTACGAGGGCGATTCCTACGAGATTACGGACCCCGGCGACATCCCGGTGGTGCCGCAATATCTGCACGAGGCGGTCGAGGCGTTGCAAAAGGACGAGTACATCTGCGGGATGCTGGGCCCGGAATTTGTGCGGGCTTTCGTTGCCGTCAAAATGTTAGAGGTTGAGCGCTTCCGGGCGCACGTGACCGACTGGGAATTCAACGAGTACGTATTTCATCTTTAACCGGCGTGGGTGGCGCGGGGCCGGTGGCCCCCCGTCAGAAAGGAGGTTGCCAGGCGAACAACAGAAACACCCTGGGCCGTTGAGCCTGCTCAGGCCGGCCCAGGCATTTGCCTTTCGTGGTGGGGATAAACTCTTTTTGGAAAAAGGAGGAAACTATGTCCGAACAAGTTCATCGACTACGGTCTGATATTGTCACCTCGCTGGATGCGGCGGCGCAGTCCTTCGGCTTCGTCGGGCCGGTGTTCGTGATGGCCTTTTTGACCACCTTTGTAGCCATCGGGGCCGGCCTGGCCACGCCGCTGGCCGCCTTGCTCAGTGGTCTGGCCAGCATTGCCGTCGGCTACGTGGTGGCTCAATTTGCCATTCGCCACCGGGCAGCCGGCTCGATCTACACCTACATCGCCCAAACGTTTGGTCCAATCCAGGGCTTTATGGGCGGCTGGATTTATATGTTCGCCGTGCTGATGCTGACGATGGCCATCATCGCCGGCGTGGCCGGCTGGACGTCGGGCTTCCTGGCCGATTTCGCGGGCATCAACATCCACTGGCTGGTCATCCTGGCCGTCGAGCTTATCGTCCTATTTCTGCTGACCTATTTCGACGTGCGCTATTCCACCCGGCTTCAATTAACCATCGTCGCCATTTCCGTGGTAATCGTCCTGGCCCTGGCGCTGACGATTATCATCACCGGCGGCGCGGAGGGCAACACCCTGGCCCCCTTCAACCCCAGCTCGGCCGGTAGCTTAGGAGGGCTGGCCTTCGGCCTGATCTTCGGGATGCTGCTGTACACCGGCTACGAGTCGGCGGCGGTGCTGGCCGAGGAGTCCCAGGACGCCAAACGGGCCATCCCCCTGGCCGTCATCGGTTCGGCGACGCTGGCCACGGTTTTCTACGCCATCGTTACCTACGCCTTCGCCATCGGCTTTGGCCCCAGCGGGGTCAGCGCCTGGGCCGAAGACCCGGCGGTCTTGTTCACGATGGGCGCTATGTACTGGGGCGAGTGGGCCGTGCCGCTGATGTTTGCCATCGCCATCATCGATGCCTTCGCCGTGTCGATGGCCACGGTCAATACCGTTGCCCGCGTTTTCTACGCCATGGGCCGGGACGGGGCGCTGCCCCGCGCCCTGGGGCGCACCCAGCCCACATACCAGACTCCGCACGTCGCCAACGGCGTTACCCTGGTTTTGGGCTTGCTCTTTGCCCTGGCCTTCATCCCCATCGGCGGCCTGGCCGGCAGTTGGGAGCTGGAGTTCGGCTTCCTGGCCGGGATGGGGGCTATAGCCGTTGAGGTTATCTACATCTACGTGGCCGTGGCTGGGATCATTTACTTCCGGCAGGTGATGGGCAGCGAATATTCCGTGTTCAAGCACCTGATCGTACCCATCATCGCCGTCATCGGACCGGCGGCGGCCCTGTATGGCTCGGTGCTGCCCCAGGGGGGCATCATGAACGCTATGCCCTACATCGTCCTGGCCTGGGTTGTTCTGGGCATCGCCCTCATCTCCTACCTGCGCTCCTCGCAACCGGATATGGTGGCCAAACTCGGGGCCGACCTGGGCGTCGAGGAGATGGGAGAGCTGGGCGCCGAAGCTCCGGCCGCCGGTTAAACTTACGCCTGGAGTACCAACCGCCAAGACGCCAGAAGCGCC
>JBHHXL010000505.1:0-3179 GCA_046757065.1 Anaerolineae bacterium | reverse complement strand
CCATCAACGCCCGCCGGTGACCATCAACACGTGGCCGGTCACGTAATCGGCCAGGGGGGAACAGAGGAACAGGATGGGCCCGGCGGCGTCCTCCGGGGTGCCGGGCCGGCCCAGGGGGATGAGTTGCCTGCGGATGTCCAGCCCGGCCTGGGGGATGCCCAGGGCCACCTTTTCGCCGCCAACCTCGATGGTTTCGCCCTTGGCTTTGTCGTCGGTCAGGCGGGTCTCGATCCAACCATAGGCCACAGCGTTGGCGCAAATGTTGAAGCGACCCCACTCCTTGGCAATGGTCTTGGTCAAACCGAGGACGCCGGACTTGCCGGCGGCGTAGTTGGCCTGACCGGCGTTGCCGTGCGTGCCGGAGATGGAGCTGACGTTCACGATTTTGCGCGGTTGGGCCCAGCCGTCGCGGACGATCTCCTCTTTAGCCCGCTCGCGCATGACGCCCGCCGCCGCCCGCACCATTCGAAACGGGGCGGTCAGGTGGACGGCAATGATCGCCTCCCACTGCTTATCGCTCATTTTGTGAATGACGCCGTCCCAGGTGAAGCCGGCGTTGTTGATCAGGATGTCCAGCCCGCCGAAGGCATCGACGGCTTTTTGGACGATGGCCGCCGGGAAATCGGGGTCGGTTACATCGCCGGCCAGGGCAACGGCCTCGCCACCGCCGGCGCGAATGGCCTCGGCGGTATCGTTGGCCGGTCCCTCATCCAGGTCGCTGATAACCAGGCGAGCGCCGTGCTCGGCCAACAGCCTGGCCGTCGCCGCGCCGATGCCGCGCCCGCTTCCGGTGATTATAGCTACTTTGCCATCGACTAATCCCATCGTTTTTCTCCTTCTGGTTGTAGTGTTTGTGAATTGGTTGGCTGGTTCACCGGTCAACTGGTTACCGGTTAACCAGTTGCTGGTTAATCAGTTACCAGTTAACCGATTTCTGCCGCTGCATAGTAGCCGCCCGGAATCTTGCCTAGCAGGAGCGCCACCGCTTCATCCAGGGCCAGGACGCCCTCCAGAAAACCCTCGACGCCGGGGTATTCCCGGATCAGCAAGGGCATTGCTGACCGTTTGTAGAAATGTAAGAGAGCCATCACTGCCTCGAAGGGGATGCTCTGCCCGGCGCACCAGGCCCCGAAGCGCGCCGCTGCCGTCTCCCAGGCCGGATCATCCAGGTTTTTCAGGGCCAGGACGGCCTCCGTCCAGCGCCGGGTCAAGGCCGAGGCAACCGTTGGCGAAAGGCCGTTGCTTTCAACCAGGTTTTCGGCGCACTTCTCCTGCAACAGGGCCTGGCGACGGTCGAGCCGCTCCAGCATATCTTTGATCGCCGTCCGGTGGGGGTGGGCCATTGGTTCCTCGCAGGCTTACGGTTGCGTGCCCCGTATTTTACCAGAGTTCCGGCCTGCCAACAATCCTGGCAAAAAGAAAAGCAAGCTGCCATAGCTTGCGTTTGGACAATGTCTATGCAGTTGGGGTGGACGGGGTTTACGCGGCTAAGGCCGGCCGGAACTTGTAACCGTACAGAATCAGCCCTTCGTCGCCCTCGGCGCGCAGCTTGCGGGTGACCATTTCCACCGGCATCCCGATTTTGACCGCGTTGTTATCCACGTCGGTTAGTTGGGCGGTGACCAGAGGGCCTTCTTCCAGCTTGACCAGGGCCACCGTGTAAGGGGCGTATTCCTCGTAGCCCTCGGGGGCGTTATAGACGGTGGTATGCGAGTAAACCTCTCCCTGGCCGCTGAACTGAAAGGGCGTCTCCGCATTTTCCGCGCAGTGCGGACAGACGTCGCGCGGCGGGAAGATTTTGCCGTTGCAGTCGGGGCATACTTCCCCGACCAGGCCGTAGCGTTGGGCGTTCAAGCGCCAGTGACGAGCAATTTGGGTGGTCATTGTCTTTTCTCCTATGTAGATTTAGTCGATTAGTCGATTGGTTAACTGGCCAACCGGTTGCCGGGTGCCAGGTCAACCACTTACATCCGTTCCAAGATATGGGTCACAATAGTGGCCCCGCTGCCGCCGATATTTTGAGCCATTCCCAGGCGGGCGTTGGGGATTTGCGTTTCCTCACATTCGCCGCGAAGTTGCTGGACGACTTCGGCGATTTGGTAAAGGCCGGTCGCGCCGACGGGATGCCCCCGGGCCTTGAGGCCGCCGCGCGTGCAGATAGGAATCTTGCCTTCGGGACGGATCTGGCCGTCCCTGGCCAGCCAGGTGCCCCGGCCCCGCTCAGCGAAGCCGCAAGCCTCCAGGCTGAGGGCGGCCATAATGGTGAAAGCGTCGTGCAGCTCGAACAGGTCAATGTCCTCCGGGCCGACGCCGGCCTGCCGGTAGGCGCGCCGGGCCGAGTCCTCGGCGGCCTGCAACCAGAGCGGGTCGCGCCGGTCGTGGACGCTCAGGCTGTCGGTGGCCAGCGCCGAGGCCGCGACGCGAATGGCCTTGTCCGGCCCGGCGAACTCGCGGGCCAGGTCGGTCGGGCACAGGATCACGGCGGCGGCCCCGTCGGCCATCGGGCTGGCGTCGAACAGGGTGATAGGATCGGCGACCACGTCGGCTTTCATAAACGTCTCTTTGCTGATGGGCCGCTGGAACATCGCATAGGGATTGTGCGCGCCGTTGGCGTGGGCGTTGAGGCTGAAATCGGCAAAGTCCTGGCGCTCCAGCTTGTACTCATACATATAGCGTTGCATGATCAACGCGTTGAGAGCCACGAAGGTGACGCCGTGCACGGTCTCGTAATCGGCGTCGGCGGCGGAGGCCAGGCCCGCCGTCAGCTTGCTGCCGACGTCATCGCTCATCTTCTCCACGCCGACCACGGCCACCACATCCTGGTAGCCGCTGGCCACGCCCATAATGCCTTGCCGCAGCGCCGCCGCCGCGCTGGCGCAGGCAGCCTCCACTTTGACCGCCTCCACGCCACGGAAGCCGGCGAAGTCGGCCACCAACGGCCCCAGGTGGGCCTGGGCAGAGATTTCGCCGGAGAGCATATTGCCGACGTAAATGGCATCCAGTCGCTCAACCTCAGCATCGCGCAGAGCCGTGCTGAGGGCATCGTAGGCCAGATGCCGCAGGCTGCGCTCCCAATGCTCCCCGACCGGGGTTTGTCCAATTCCGATGATACTGACGTCTCGCAAATTTGTTCTCCAGTAATTGGTTAACTGGTGGACTGGTTAACTGGTGGACTGGTT
>JBHHXL010000504.1:0-3230 GCA_046757065.1 Anaerolineae bacterium | reverse complement strand
GGCGGCTGCTGCCCCGCGAGCTGCTCCGGCGGGACGACCCGCGTGAGCTGCTCCGCCGAGACGACCCGCGTGAGCTGGACCGCCGGGAGCTGGCCCTGGCGCTGCCGGAGCGCCTGGAGGACCTGGACGTGGTCCGCCTGGATGAGCGCCCCGTCGATGGCGGGCTGAACGGGCTTGAAGGCAAGGTCCAGGTGGAGCGGCGCCGTCTGCGTTGAGCTTCGGCGGCGCGAATGCGCTCCCTGGCCTGGCTTTCGGCTTCCTTGGCGTGGTCTTGGGCGTCTTCGGCCCGGCGACGCATCCGGGCCAGGGCGGTGTTTGTCTGGGAATTGAGGCCGCTTTCGTCGGGCAGCGTCCTTTTCGCCCGCTCCAAGGAACGCCGCCCCGCCCCCCGGGCTTTGGATTGGTTTACGACCCGCTCGGCCCGCCTGATGGCCGTTTGCGCCGCATCGATAGCCGCCCGGGTTTGGGCCACGGCATCCTGGTGCGCCTTACGTCCGGCGGCGATCTTTTGCGCCGCTTCGTCCGCCCGTTGGGCCGCCTCGTCGTAGGCGGCGATGGCTGCCCGCAAGCCGTCGGCCAGGGCCTGGTCCTCCAGGTCTTTGGTTCCGGCCCGGGCCTGTTTGGCCTTCGACAGCGCAGCTTCAGCCCGGCGGACGACCTTGTTGATGGCCGTCGTTTGCATAACCGCCGCCAGGGCTTCGGCGTTGGATTTGCTCCTGCCCACCTTGCCGGCCACGCTGCGCACCTTCGAGGCCAATTCCTCCTGCAAGGCATTGATCGTTTGCACCTGCTCGCTGGCCGCAGCCCGGGCCGCCGTGGCCAGGTCGCGAGCCGTTGTCTGGGCTTCGAGGGCGGCCAGGAACTCGCGCGCGGGCAGTAAGGCCCGGCTTTCGGCCAGCCGCCGGCGCGCCTCCGCCAGTTGGCGATCAACCTCCGGCCCAATTTTGACATCTTCCCGATCCCGAAACGCTTCGGCCCGGGCAATGTCAGCTTCGGTCAGGTCCAGGGCTTCGGCCAGGCCCGCTTCGGCGACCTGCACTTCGGCCAGGCGGTTGACCACGGCCTGCAACTGCCCCTCGGCCCGGGCCAGGTCCGCCGAGGTCTGGGCCAGCCTGGCTTCGGCCTCGTCGAACTTTTGCGCCTCAGAGCTATTCAGGCGCTCGATCTGGGCCAACTCGCCGCCCCGCAGGCGCGCGAGGGTGCCGGCTGCCTCCCGCAGCCCATCGCCGAGGTCGGCCCAATTCCCCTCCGGATAGGATTGCAGCGCCTCCCAGGCCGCCTGCGCCGCCGCCTGCGCCTGCCCCGCCAGCCGGGTCGATTCCCGGTCAAGCCGGCCCAGGGCCTCCGCGTTCTGCCGGTGCAGCGCCTGCCAGGCCTGGGCCTCGGCCAGGGCGCGCCGGCTGTCCTGTTCCAGCCCTTCGACCTCGTCGGCCGCCGCCTCGTAATCGCCGGCGGCGATGCATTGGATGATCTCTTGAATATCCGACTCGATTTCCTGTAAAATCGCCGCCAGGTGCGCCGGCCGGTGATCGGGCGGGATGATGGCGTCAAACTCCGCCTGCCGCCGGTCGCGGTCGTCCATCGCTTCGATGAAACCCTGGACCGTTTCGAGGTCGTCAGCGGCCTCGTCCGCGTGCTGGACGGCTTCAATCGCCCGGTCGTTTTCCAGAGCGGTCACGGCCCGCTGCAGGCGCTCGTCGATGCCAGCGAAAAGCTGATCCGCCGTTAGCACAAACCCGGCGGGCACGGCCTTTTCCGCCGAGCGGCGTTGGGCCTGGACGCCGGCCAGCCGCTCCGGGGCCTGCCGATACATCTCCTTCAGGTGGGCCGTGGCCGCCTTGACCTGGTCGATGTAGCCCAAAATGCCTTCGGCGTCGGTTTCGGCCAGGTCGACGGTTTGCAAGTCCACCTTGAGGGGCATCCCGGCCAGTTCGCGGCGGATGTCGTCCAGTTGTGCGGCCAGTTGGACGTCGTCCGCCTCGCGGTCCAACGTCAGCAGAGGGTCGAGCAGGGCGCGCAGCTCCTCGTCGGTCACTTCCAGGATGCGCTCGCTGCTTCCGGCCAGGGTCACGTAAAGCAGCTCCCAATCCTGCACCTGCGCTTCGAGCGGGTGCTTGGCTTGCGTCGCCGGGTCGATTAGCTTCTGGCGCAGGTCGAAGGCGTCGTTGAGCGCGCCCTGGCTGCGCCGCAGCCATTCGCGGACGTCGCGGCGCAGGTCCGGAGCCTGTTCGCCGCCGTAGGCGCTGAAAAGCTGGTAGAGCACGGTTGCTTCCGGGCCGTCCCCGTCGAGCAGGCGATGGCAGGCTCCCAGTAGATTCGAGGTGCGCGAGCGCAGGTCCGCCAGATGTTGCCTTAGCGCGGCTCGCTGCCGGGCGCGCCGGCGGGCCGGGAGAACGACCCGACTGGCCACAACCGCGCCGCCGGCCCCCAGCACTCCCAGGCCGACCAGGCCCAGGCCGCCCCAGACCCACAGGGGCAGCGGCGGGTGGTTGATGGCGTAGGCGCTGTTCAAGGCCCCAACGAAGGCCCCGGTTGGGTCTCCGGCGGCGATGGCGGCCCGCATCTGGTCGTTGAGTTGCAGCAGGGCCTGGTCGTTGTCCAGCCGCGAGCCGTAAAGCAGCTCGCCGTAGGTCACGCTGACGCCCCAGTCCGGGCCGGCGGCGGTGCTGGCTTCCAGGGCCAGGGCGTTCTTGTTGAAACCCTCGCCCGGCTCCGCGCCGCGCAGGCCGGCCTCGATCTCGACCCGGTCGAGATAGTTGAACCAGTCATCCTCGCCGCCGGTCCGGTAGTCGGTGAGCAGGATGAAGACTTGAAAGCCATCCTCGGCCCAGGGCCTGGCCGCCTCACAGATGGCCGCCGTATCCAGCGGCTGGTTGGTTTCCAGGCGGATGGTGGCGTGCGGGCAGGCCGCTTGGCCCTGGGCCTGGCCGGCCATTCCGGCCACGGCCAGGATCGCAAACAGGGCCGGCCAGGCCAGCCATCGTCTGATGCGCTTCAATTCGAGGTTCAACGTTGGCACTTCTTCCTCCTGGCTGCCTTCGATGCCTCAATTATATCGCGCAGTAATTGTTCCTGCAATTGGCGGGGTGGGGGTGGGTGAATTTCACTTCGGGGGCGAGATTTAATGACCGGAATCTCTCCCCCCCTTTGTCCCCCCAGCGGGGCTGATAAGGGTAGGTATTTTCAAATGGCGGCCACTCAAGCCCGAAGAGCGCCCGGAAATGAAGTTT
>JBHHXL010000503.1:0-3235 GCA_046757065.1 Anaerolineae bacterium | reverse complement strand
AATGAGCGTTATCTGGCATAAAGTCTGGTCCGATTTATGGAACAATAAAATCCGCACCGTGCTGGCGGTGTTGAGCATCACCGCCGGCGTATTTGCCGTTGGCGTCACCTTCGGTATGGCCGACCAGATGCTGGCCGGCATGGATGCGGCCCACCAGGCCACGTCCCCCTCGCACATTCAGATGTTCCTGACCCAGGGCATCAGCCGCAACACAGCCATTCGTTTGAAACGGGTGGAGGGGGTGGAAGACGTCGAGCTGGGGAACTTCAACACCGTCCGCTACAAGATCAACCCGGAGGACGAATGGGATTCCGGCTGGCTGGTGATGCGGGACAACTTCGAGGAGCAAAAATACGATACCCTGCAACTTAAGGAGGGGGAGTGGCCGGAGGGCAAGCACCTGGGCATCGAGCGTCTGTCCAGCCAGTATTTCAAGGTTGGCCTTGGCGACAAGGTCATTTTCGATGTGGATGGCAAAGAGGAATGGTTGTCGTTCACGGGCAAGGTGCGCCACCCGTTTGTGCCGCCCCCCGATTTCGGCGGCCCGGCCGTCTTTTTCACCGACGCCGAGGGCCTGGAGCGCTTCGGCGTCTCCAGTGGGGAGTTCGGCCAGCTCCTGATCCGGGTCACGCCCTACAGCGATGATTACGCCCGGCAGGTGGCTTCGGACCTGAAGGACCGTCTGTTCAAGGAGGGCGTCGGCGTGGCCATCACCAACTACCAGGACCCTGAAAAGCACTGGGGCCGCCCGATTATGGAGGGCATCAATCTGGTTCTGCAACTGATGGCGGTGGTTTCGCTGGGGGCCAGTGTGGTGCTGATCCTGAACACGCTGGGCGCGCTCATCACCCAGCAGACGGACCAGATCGGCATCATCAAGGCCATCGGCGGTACCACCGGCACCATCATCAAAGTCTATTTAACCGGCGTCCTGGTCTACGGCTCGCTGGCTCTGTTCATCTCCCTCCCGCTGGGCGCGTTTCTGGCCTTTGGCCTGAGCCAGCGGTTTCTGAACCTGTTCAACATCGATTACGATGCCTTCCAGGTTTCGAACCAGGCCCTCATCTTGCAGGCCATCGCCGCCATCGCCGTGCCGCTGCTGGCAGCGCTGGGCCCGGTCCTAAACGGGGCCAGGATCACCGTCCGGGAGGCGATCGCCAGCTACGGCCTGGGCGGTAATTTCGGCTCCAGCGGGTTCGACCGCGCAGTGGAGCGGGTCGCCCAACGCCTCCTGTCCGCGCCGTATGCCATTGCCGTCGGTAATATGTTCCGCCGCAAGGGGCGGTTGATCCTGACCCAACTGGTGCTGATCGTGGCCGGCACGATGTTCCTGGCCGTGATGAGCCTGTCCTCCTCGATCACCTTTACGATGGATAATGATTTTGGGCGGCGGCACTATGACAGCGTGATCTTTTTTGATGGTAACGAGCGGATCGACCGGGCGGCGGCCCTGGCCCAATCGTCGGCCGGGGTCGAGCGGGCCGAGGTCTGGTACACCCACAGCGCCTCCATTCTGAAGGAAGGGCAGCGAACGCGCGAGGCCGGTTTCGGGGTGGAGATGGTCGGCATACCGGCGGGCAGCGATATGTTTAGACCCTTGATCGTTGGCGGCCGCTGGCTGCAAGCGGGCGATGATCGGGCGATCGTTATCAACATCGATACGGCGGAAGACAACGAGATCGGGCTGGGCCAGACGATCACCCTCGATTTGGGCGAACTCGGCAGCAGCGATTGGCAGGTTGTCGGCTTTTACAGCAATCCGTTCGGCGGCGGCATCGGCACGATGGATTCCATCTACGCCAACCAGGAGGCAGTCTTCGCCGCGACCAAAAAGCACAACCGGGGCGGCCAGGTCTACGTGCGGACACGCGCCCACAGCGCGGAATACGTCGAGGCGGTGACCACCCAATTGAAGGACCTGTACAACGCCCGGAACTTCGATACCGACTTCAGCCAGACGCTCCACGAAGTCCGGGAGGCCGCCGAAAGCCAGTTCGGCATCGCCATCTCGATGCTCCTGGCCCTGGCGGTCATCATCGCCGCCGTGGGGGGCATCGGGCTGATGGGCTCGCTGTCGATCAGCGTCGTCGAGCGGACGCGGGAGATTGGGGTCATGCGGGCCATCGGCGCCCGCACGCCGACCATGATGAGCATGTTCGTCCTGGAAGGGGTGCTGCAAGGGGTGCTGAGCTGGCTCATTGTGGTCCCAATCTCTTTCGTCCTGGGCAAACCGATGGCCGACGGCTTGGGCCAGGCCATGTTCAGTACCAATCTCGATTACCTGTATAACGGCCAGGCGGTCCTGAGCTGGCTGGTGATTATTCTGATCATCTCCGTCCTGGCCTCGGTCCTGCCGGCCCGCAACGCCACCCGCATCAGCGTCCGCGAGAGTCTGGCCTATGCGTAGTTGGTGGCCTGGTTACCGGTTGTCTGGTTGCCGGTTAACCCGTAAACCAGTTAACCAGTTGACCGGTTGACCAGTTAACCAGTTAACCCGTAACCAATCGACCAACCAACCCATCACGGTAAATCGTGCTATGCAATCGTTCGCTAACCGCGCCCGAAAATTCGGCCTGACCCTCTCCGAGGACCAACTGGCCGCCTTTGAAACGTACTACCGGGAACTGGTTGATTGGAACCGGCGCGTTAACCTGACCCGTATCACCCGCCGGGAAGAGGTCATCACCAGGCATTTTTTGGATTCCCTGTCCATCGTTTCCCTCCTCGGCAAGCTGAACGCCGCCAGCTTCAGGCTGATCGACGTCGGCAGCGGGGCCGGTTTTCCCGGCCTGCCCCTCAAGATTGCCTGCCCGGCGCTACGCCTTACCCTCCTGGAAGCGACCGGCAAAAAGGCCGCTTTTCTGCACCACCTGGTCGAGACGCTGGCCCTGGCCGGGGTCAACGTGGTCAACGCCCGGGCGGAGGAGGCTGGCCAGCAGCCCGCCCACCGCGAGCGGTACGACCTGGCCGTGGCCCGCGCCGTGGCCCCCCTGAACACCCTGGCCGAATTGACCCTGCCCTTGGTCAAGCGGGGCGGCTACGTGGTCGCCCAAAAGGGCGAAGACCCCGCCGCCGAGGTGGAAGGCGGTATCGCGGCGGTGAAAACGCTCGGCGGGCGGCTGCGCGAGATCAAAGCCGTGGAGGTGCCCGGCCTGGACGCCCGGCGGCATCTGGTCTTGCTGGAAAAGATCGCCGCGACCCCTCTAAAGTATCCCCGGCGAAGCGGGATGCCGGC
>JBHHXL010000502.1:0-3248 GCA_046757065.1 Anaerolineae bacterium | reverse complement strand
CAGAGTGACATGTTTCCTAAAATTTGGGACGCACCCGGCGTATCGGGTGCGTTCCGGGAGGCAGACCGCCCGGCGGTTAACCAAACAGGCCGCTCACGGCCAGGTCCACGAGCGAGGCGGGGAAGAGGCCGACGGCCACGGTGACAACGACGCCGATGGCCAAAACGACGCGGGTGGCCAGGGCCAGGTTGACCGGCGCTGGCTCGGCCTCCGGATCGCGCATGTACATTTGAACGACGACACCCAGGTAGTAGAAGGCGGAGACGGCGCTGTTGATCACGCCCACCACCGCCAGCCAGGCCAGGTTGGCATCGACGGCGGCCCGGAAGACGTAGAACTTGCCCCAGAAGCCGGCCAGCGGCGGCAGGCCGGTCAAAGAGAACATAAAGATGGCCATCGCCGCCGCCAGCCAGCCGTAACGCCGGGCCAGGCCGGCGTAATCCCCAAAGGCATTGCCGGCTGCTCCCCGCCGCTCCAGCATACCGATCACCGCAAAAGCGCCGATGTTGGTAAAGGTGTAAACGAGCAGGTAAAACAACATCGCGCTCACGCCCTGGGCCGTGCCCGCCGCCAGGCCGATCATAATGTATCCGGCGTGGGCGATGCTGGAATAGCCCATCATCCGCTTGACGTCTTTCTGGGCCAGGGCGGCGATGTTGCCGGCGGTGATGGTCACCGCGGCCAGGATCGACAGGGCCAGTTGCCAGTCGAGGGTGAAGGCCGGATTGAAGGCGACCATCAGCACCCGTCCCAGGGCGGCAAAGCCGGCCGCTTTGGCCCCGACGGACATAAAGGCGGTGGCCGAGGTCGGCGCTCCCTGGTAAACGTCCGGCGTCCACCACTGGAAGGGCACGGCGGCCACTTTGAAGGCGAAGCCCACCAGCAGCAGGCCCAGGCCGACCAGCGCCATCGGATCGCGGCTGAAGGGCGCGCCCGCCGCCCCCGATGCGCCCCGGGGGATGATAAGCACGTCGTGGATGGCGCTGAAGTTGGTGCTGCCCGTGGCCCCGTAGATCAAGGCCGCGCCGTACAGGAAAAAGGCCGAGGCAAACGCGCCCAAAACGAAGTACTTCATAGCCGCCTCGCCGGAGCGCGGCTCCTCCCGGTTGAAGCCGGCCAGCACGTAGAGGGCGATAGACATAATCTCTAGCCCCAAAAAGACCACGATCAGGTCGGTGGCGGCGCCCATCAGCATCATGCCGCTGGTGGACAGGAGCAGCAGCGCGTAATACTCCCCGCGCTGCAGGCCGTTGAAGCCGAGATAGCCCAGGGCGACAAAGATCGACAGGGCGGCGGTCAGCAGAAAGACCTGGTTGAAGAAGAGGGAATAGCCATCGCTTAAGGCCATCGTCTGGAAGGCCGGCTCGAAGCCGGGCATCGTCCGCAGCAAGGCGCCCCACACCCCGGCCAGAATGACGCCCACCAGGCTGAGCCAGCCCAGGGCCCGCTTGTCGGGGACGATCAAATCCAGGATCAACACCAGCAAGGCGGTGACCACGATGATGATTTGGGGCAACAAGGCTGTGAAGTTCAGGGTTGGGAAATCGATTTGCATAGATCAATACCGAATTAACCTGTTAACCAACGAACCACCACCTCCGCCGCCGGATTGATCTTCTCGAACAGGAGGTTGGGGAAAAGGCCGATCACAATGAAGAAGACCGCCAGCGGCAGGGCGCTGATCACTTCGCGAGGGGTCATATCGCGCAACGTCTCATTGGCCGGGTTCAGGGGGCCGAACAGCACCCGCCGCACCGCCGTCAACAGATACCAGGCGGCCAGGATAATACCAAACGTGCCGAAAACGGCGTACCAGGGATTGAGCTTGAAAGTCCCCAAAAGGATAACAAACTCGCCGACAAAGCCGTTCAAACCCGGCAGGCCCACGCTGGAGAACGCCGCCAGCAGGAAAAAGGCCCCAAAGACGGGCACTTTGACCCAGATGCCGCCGTAATCGCGCAACAGGCGGGTGTGGCGTCGCTCGTACAACACCCCGACCAGCAGGAACAACGCGCCCGTGCTCAGGCCGTGGTTGACCATTTGCAGGACCGCGCCGCTGATCCCTTGCAGGCCGCCGCTGAAAATCCCCAGGACAATGAAGCCCATATGCGCCACCGAGGAATAGGCCACCAGGCTCTTGACATCCTCCTGGGCCAGGGCCACCAACGCCCCGTAGATGATGCCGATGATGGCCAGAACCGACAGCAGCGGCGTCCAGAAGGGAACCGCCTCCGGGAAGAGCGGGATGGCGAAGCGCAGGAAGCCGTAGGTTCCCATCTTGAGCAGGACCCCGGCCAGAATGACCGAGCCGGCGGTCGGCGCTTCGACGTGGGCCGCCGGCAGCCAGGTGTGCAAGGGGAAGAGGGGCACTTTGACCGCAAAGGCCAGGCCGAAGGCAAAAAACAACCAGATTTGCAGGTTTAGCGGCAGGCTCAACTGCCCGGTCAGGGTGGGCAGATCGCTGGTGCCGCCCCACAGGTAAACGACGATGGCCGCCACCAGCATCAAGGCGCTGCCGGCCATCGTGTAGAGGATGAACTTGACCGCCGCGTAAACCCGGCGCTCGCCGCCCCAGCGCCCGATGAGCAAAGCCATCGGGATCAGGCTGGCCTCCCAGAAGACGTAAAACAGGAACAGGTCCAGCGAGACGAAAACGCCCAGCATAGCCGTCTCCAGCAGGAGCATAAGAATCATATACTCCTTGACCTGCCCGGTGATGGCCGTCCACGAGCTGAGCACGGCCACGGCGGACAGCAGCGTCGTCAGCAGCACCAGAAACAGGCTGAGGCCGTCGATCCCGACGTGGTACAGAATGTTCAAACCTGGGATCCAGGGGACGATCTCCTCGGCCTGGAAGCCGCCCTCGCCCGGCGCGAAGCCAAAATAGAGCGGCAGCGACAATCCCAAAGCGACCAGGGTTGTTGCCAGGGCCGCTCCCTTGAGCAGTTCCACCCGCTCGCGGGGCAGCAGCGCGACCACGATCGCGCCCAGCACGGGCACGATCAATAAATAGGAGATGATGGGAAAACCAAATTGGTTCATAGTTTGGGCCTGGTTATCGATCTATGACGAAGGACGAAAGACCAACGACCAAAGATAGCTTTTCGTCCTTCGTCGCTTGTTGCCGGCCTATGTCCATCAGTTGAACAAATTAAACCCATCCAAAAAGAAATAGGTGATGAGCAGAATCACGCCGATCAACGTGGCCGTGGCGTAGTGGCGCAGATAGCCACTCTGCAATTTGCCCA
>JBHHXL010000501.1:0-3249 GCA_046757065.1 Anaerolineae bacterium | reverse complement strand
TCGTTGTAGGTGATCAGCCAGAACGGCTGCCAGGCCAGGGCCGCCAGCCGCACATCGACATCGGTGCGCCGGGGCTTCAATTCCTCGACGGTCAGGTCTTCCAGCAGATCGGCCCACTTGCGGGTGATTTCGTCGGCGGCCTCTTTCATCTCGTCTTCCAGCGCGGCGATCTCCTCCTCCAGCGCGGCGATTTCTTCTTGGCTCTCTTCGATTTCCAGCCTGGCCCGGCTGGTCATACGCCGTTTGCTGGCGGCGCGACTCAAGGCTCGTGTGCTGCGCCGGCCGAGGAAGAAGCCGACTACGCTTTCGCCAATACCGATCAGCTCTTGCTGCTTGCGGGCCTGATATTCGGCTTCATCGGCGGCCAGTTCCCGCTCTTCTTTGCGCAGCCTGGCCTCCAGGCGGTCGATCTGTTTTTCATACTTTCGCTCCAGGGCGTCCACCTCGTCATCGCGCCGTTCGCGGGCTGCCTGTTGCAAGCGGATTTTGAAGTCGCGCTCCCGCTCGCCGGGGCGCTGGAGAAGGCCGAGTTCGGCGTGAGCGGTCAGGGCCAGGCGGCTGTTGTAATAGAGCCAGTCCGACAGGTCTTTGCCGATGCTTTTCAGCTCGCGGGGGCTGTTGGCGGCCTCCGGGACCGGGGCGAAGAACGGGCCTTCTTCCGCCCCGACCCGCTCGGGGCCGCTGGCCAGATCGCCCAGGCGCAGGGGCAGCGTTTCGGCTTCGTCCCAATCAACACCGGATAACTCGCCGGGCGCTGGGCCTAACAGGATTTTCTCCACCTTTTCGTCGATCTGGCGCTTGCGGTCGACGAAGCGGACGGTTGCCCCGCCCAGGAGCGCCGGCTCGTAGACCAGTTGGACCCGCTCGACGTCAAGCTGCCGGCCCAATTCCTGGGCTGCCTGGCGCACGGCCGCCTGTTCGCTGAGCTCCACCGGCAGGAAAACCTGCGGCAGCGAGGGATCGAGCGCCGGCGGGTTGGGCGAGAAGCCGGCAGGTGCAGCGGGAGTCTCTGCCGCCGGTTCGGGGGCCGCTGCCGCTGGCCTGGGCGTTGCTCGCCGCGGTTTGGCCGGGGGCGGCGCGGCGGCCGGGGCCCGGCCCGCCATCAATTTTCGGACCTGGGGCCGGGTCAACGGCCCGCGCAGGTAACTCATCACCCAGCGGGTGTGAAAAACGACCGGGCGGTCTTCGTGGACGTTGTGCATCAGGAAAACCCGGCTGCCGAGCTGGCCGATCAGGGCATCGTAATCCACTTTTTGCTGGCCGCCGCCGGCCTCGGCGATGGCCCCTTTCAAACCCTGCAAGACCCGATCCTTGTCCCGCTCGGCCTGCAACTTGCCGATGAACCAGGTGCCGGCGTTGGTCAGGCCCTTGTAATCGAGATCGACCGGGTTTTGGGTCACCAGAATCGTGCCCAGGCCGAAGGCGCGGGCCTGCTTGAGCAGGGTCAGCAGGGGGCGCTTGGAGGGGGGCTCGGCGGTGGGCGGGAAGAACCCGAAGACCTCGTCGAAGTAGAGCAGGGCGCGCAGGCTGGTGGTGCCGGTCTGGCCTCGCATCCAGGTCACGATGTTTTCCAGGAGCAGGGTCACAAAGAACATCCGCTCGCTGTCGGACAGGTGGGCGATGTAAAAAATGCTGTGCCGGGGTTTGCCCTCGGCGGTGTACAGCAGGCGGTCGACCTCCAGCGCCTCGCCTTGCAGCCAGCTTTGGAAGCCGGGCGAGGCCATCAGGTTGTTGAAGGCCATCGCCAGCTCGAAGCGTTCCTTTTCGGGGTAGAAGGTGTCCACGTCGAAGACGCCCAACTGGCGCACCGGCGGGGTCTGGATAGACATAATCAGTTTGGCCAGGTCCAGGTCCTCGCGTTTCCTCCAAAAGTGTTCGAAAACGGTGGAGAGCAGAATCGCTTCCCGGCTGCGGATGGGATCGGCCTCGATGCCCACCAGCCCCAACAGGGCAACCACCGTCCCGCCGATGCGCTCTCGGATGGCCTCGGCGTGCTGCTCGAAGTCGAGGTCGGGCGCGGCCAGGCTGCTGAGAATGCTGATGGGCAGGCCGGCGTCCGAGCCGGGCGTGTAGATGGTGAAGTCGGCCGATTCCTGGAGCAGACGGATGCGGTCGGGGCCGATACCCCAACCGGCCAGGCCGTTGCGCCACAGGTCGGCGGTGGCCCCGGCAAATTCAGCGATGGTCTTCCCCTTGCGGCGGGCGTCATCCGGGTTGATCCAGGGTTCGAAGTCCTCCGGTCGCAGCTCCGGGAACTGGAGCAGCAAATTGGTCATATCGCCCTTGGGGTCGATCAAGATGGTGGGCACTTTATCAATTGCAGCCTCTTCCAGCAAACCGATGCACAAACCGGTCTTGCCGCTGCCGGTCATCCCGACGCAGACGGCGTGGGTGGTCAGGTCTCGAGCGTCGTAATTGATGGGGTTTTGGGTGCGCTGCCCGTTTTCAAGGTCGTATTCAGCGCCCAGGTAAAAAGACCCCAAACGTTCGGGGGGAGCTTGCATGGGTACCTCCTGTGAAAATAACCCCCTCCCCCACCCTCCCCCGTACACGGGGGAGGGAGTCGCCGCAGGCGGCGGGTGGGGGTAGACAAAGTTTCAGGCTTCGCATCGTTTTTGTCCCCCAGAGACCGTCAGGCTCCTCATCGGCTGGTTCAGGCTCGGAACTCGTGCAGGGAATCGCTGCGCCAAAAATTACATAGAATGCCCGATTGAGTTTGAGGAACCTTCGGTATATGATGGGTTACGTAAGGGGTTCCAGCGAATCGAGCCGGGTTGCCAGGTTTGAGATCGACTTTCGGCCTTCGCTTCCCGCTCGCCGCCCCCAATCCTTGAGACCAGGTTTGCGGTTACGGAGCGCGATGATGTCAGCCGAATCCAGCTTGAACATACAGCATTTGGTGGCCCAGGTCGTGGAAGAAAAGCTCCACGACCTCAAAGAGGAATCGGCTCGTTATGAAGATTGTGGCTGCGCCAGTTGCCAGCGAAAAGCCCACCGTCTTTTAGGTTGGCTGAAGGCGACTCCCCCGTCCGGCGTTCGAGAATCACATCACGCCACCGACGAGGCGAACGTGCAGCATTTGTGGTTGTGCCCCAGTTGTTCTCGGGGCGTTCCCACCCTGTTGCCCAGTTGTCCCTACTGTGGCGCTGAGCGCTTCCTCGCCCCTTAACGAATCCTTGGGTTAAACGACCCTATATTGCCAGACGCCAGATGGGTTCAATCTCCAAGATTGAACCCATCTAATCCATC
>JBHHXL010000500.1:0-3250 GCA_046757065.1 Anaerolineae bacterium | reverse complement strand
ATTGTGGAGGGGCAATCACATCATTCTGTGGTATAATATCGCCGGAGGCAGGCCATGATGTATCAAGAACTTGTCACAGAAATTGAAAAATTACCTCTGGATGAACAGCTATCACTGCTGGAAACACGGTGCCGGTTTTATCCCCCCCAGAATTATTGGCCCAACTTCCCTCTCAATCAGCTAAAGAATAAAGCTTGATTTTAACCTGACCGGTCCTGGCGGCATAGGGATGTTGGCCCTGATATGAGCCACGAGTTTCTGGATTACATAGAGGACATCATTGATGCCATGGACAAAGCCGAAATTGCCGTAACCGGGATTGACTTTGGCCGGTTCAGCGAAGATTGTATCATCAACTTTGCTGTAGCTCGCGCCCTTGAGATTGTAGGAGAAGCAACCAAAAAAGAAAGCGGAATTGGCAAGCCCGGTTTTTAATCAACCATCCCGCGCCAGCAAAGGCACATCACGGCGGCGTAACTTTGCCAACCTTGCCAATCCGCTGATTTCAAGCGATACCTGACACTTGATACGTGACATACGAAACACACAATACGCAACACTCATCAGCGGCAGGGCTGGCCCGGACTTTTGCCCCTCCCTTAAAAAGCATTATAATTCCTTCCGTTTGAAGGTTAGCCAAGGGGCGGTTTTTGGCATCCCACGGAGGTGAAACCCAACTATGAGCGCTTACGATGTCGTCGTCATCGGCGGCGGGCCGGGCGGTTACGTGGCCGCCATCCGGGCCCGGCAGCTTGGCCTGTCCGCCGCCCTGGTCGAGAAGGAACACCTGGGCGGCGTTTGCCTGAACTGGGGCTGCATCCCAACCAAGGCGCTGCTGCGCAACGCCGAGGTCGTAAATTTGCTGGGCCAGGGCAAAGCCTTTGGCTTCAGCTTCGACAACCTCAAGGTCGATTACGCGGTGGCCCACAAACGCAGCCGCCAGGTTTCCAGCCGCCTGTCCAAAGGCGTTGCCTTCCTGATGAAGAAGAACGACATCCCCGTTTACGAAGGGATGGCCTCGCTGAGGAGCGCCAACCAGGTGCAGATACAGCCCTCCGGCGAAACGCTGGAGGCCCGGAACGTGATCATCGCCACCGGCGCCCGCCCGCGCCTGCTGCCCGGCCTGGAGATCGACGGCGAGCGGTTGATCACCTATCGCCAGGCGCTGGAGCTGAAAACCGTGCCGGCCTCCATCGCCGTGGTCGGGGCGGGGGCGATTGGGATGGAATTCGCCCACGTCTTCCACAGCTACGGGGCGGAGGTGACGGTCCTGGAAATGCTGCCCCAGGTCCTGCCCCTGGAAGACGCGGAGATCGGGGACGAGGTCGAGAAGCGCTTCCAGGGGGCCGGGGTCAAGGTTCACACCGGCGCCCGGGTCGAAGCGGTGGAAACGAGCCAAGAGGGGGTGACGCTGACCATCGCTAAAGCGGGGCAAACCGAGACCGTCTCCGCCGAGAAGGCCCTGATCGCCATCGGCGTGGCCCCCAACAGCGAGAACCTGGGCCTGGAGGCCCTGGGCGTGGCCGTCGAGCGGGGCGCAATTCAAATCGACGACCGCATGCAAACCAACGTGCCCGGCATCTACGCTATCGGCGATGTGACGGCCAGGCTACCCCTGGCCCACGTGGCCTCGGCCCAGGGGTTGGTCGCGGCAGAGGCCATCGCCGGGCAGGCAACCCCGGCCTTTGATTACAAGAAGATGCCGCGCTGCACCTACTGCCATCCGGAGGTGGCCTCGGTCGGCCTGACCGAAGCCGAGGCCCGCGACGCGGGCTACGAGATCGAGGTCGGCCGCTTCCCCTTCCGGGCCAACGGCAAGGCCCTGGGCCTGAACGACTACGACGGCTTCGTCAAGGTCATCGCCGAGGCGCAATACGGCGAGGTGCTGGGGGTGCATATGGTCGGCGCCCACGTGACGGAGATGATCGCCGGCCCGACCGGGATGATCGGCCTGGAGACCACCGTCGAGGAGCTGGCCCGCACGGTCCATCCCCACCCAACGATGAGCGAAGCGATTATGGAAGCGGCGCACGTGGCCGCCGGGGCAGGCGTTCACGTCTGAGAAAGTAGACTGGCTTTTGGCAGTTCTTCGCCATCGATTGTTTTGGGCCGTGGCTTTAGGCCACACCACCGTTGACATCTTCAACAGTTCCGGGCCGGTGCTGATCGTCTTTTTGAGCCTGCCCCTGGGGTTGAGCAACGCCCAGGTCGGGCTGGCGGCCAGTCTCTACGCCTTCGCCGGTTCGTTGAGCCAGCCCCTCTTCGGCTGGCTGGCCGATCGTTACGGCAGCCGCTGGCTGGCCGGGCCGAGCGTGGCCTGGCAGGTGGGCTTCATCGTTCTGGCTACCGTCACCGCCCGCAGCGGGGGGTTCGTGTGGCTGCTGATCCCGTATGTGCTGGCCGCGTTTGGCTCGGGGGCGCTGCACCCGGCGGGCACGATGAACGCCGGCGCGGTCGAGCAGCGACAGGCCGCCACCGGGACCGCCCTCTTTTTCCTCTTTGGCCAGATCGGCCTGGCCAGCGGCCCGGTCCTGGGCGGCTTTCTGCTCGATCAGGCCGGCCTGCGCGGGATGCAATTCCTGGGCCTGGTTGCCGTGCCGGTGGTGCTGTTCATGCTGGCCACGTCGTACCCGGTGGTGCACGTTGC
Source organism: Anaerolineae bacterium (assembly GCA_046757065.1). Classification (GTDB taxonomy): domain Bacteria; phylum Chloroflexota; class Anaerolineae; order 4572-78; family JBHHXL01; genus JBHHXL01. Next base: position 603 of record JBHHXL010000500.1, on the reverse strand, counting down.
CCGGCGCGTGGAAAGCACGGTCCGCCGGCAACAAATCGCCTGGGGAGCCATTGCGCTGCTGGCCCTGCTCACCGTTTGTCGCTCCTGGGCCCAGATTGGGACCGTGACCTTCCTGCCGAAGTTGTTCCAGGAAAAAGGATGGGACCCCACCAGCTATGGGGCGATCACCGGCGCGATGTGGCTGGCCTCGGCCTTCAGCGGCGTGCTGGCCGGGCGGCTGGCCGATCGCTGGGGCCGCCGGCTGGTGGTCTTCCTGACCATGCTGGCCGCCGTCGTGCCCCTGTTTATCCTGCCGCTTACCGATAATTGGGTGGCCTTTCCGGTCGCTTTGCTGGTCGGCGGCCTGTCCGGCGCGCCGCACAGCATCGTCGTCGTCATCGCCCAGGACCTGCTGCCGGGCCGCAGGGCGATGGCCTCCGGCCTGACGCTGGGTTTCATCTTTAGCATGGGGGCCGTGGCCAGCCTGGGCATCGGCTGGCTGGCCGATCTGTGGAACCTGACCGCCGCTTTGCAAGTTGGGGCCGGGATGGCCCTGCTAGCCGCCCTGTTGGCCCTGGCTCTGCCCGGCACCCGCCAGACGGTCGAGCTGGAAATGGAACAGGC
>JBHHXL010000499.1:0-3251 GCA_046757065.1 Anaerolineae bacterium | reverse complement strand
CCCAAGAACCACGGCCATCAATCGCCCACTTTCTACAGATAGGCCAAAATAATTAGGCTCTGTGAGGAATTGTGTGGTAATGTGGGACAAACTGTTAGCTTGTCACTGCCCCGGACAAACTAACACGCTCCGCGTGTCCTACAATTCTATTTTCAGAGGAGCCTGAAAAGGAGGCAAAACAATGCAAAAAGAAATGTTACAGCTTGGTGGTAACTCAATTGCCGTTTACCAGAGTGAGGGCACAGGCCCGGCGGCCTTGCTCGTCCACGGCAATTCTTCATCGGCCCGGTCATTCCAGCATCAACTGCAGGGGCCGATCGGCGCGCAATTCCGCCTGGTAGCGATCGATCTCCCCGGACACGGCGAATCCGCACCGGCGACCGATCCGCAGGCCACCTACTCCCCCGGCGGCTATGCCAGCGTAGTGGTAGGCGTGGCCGAACAGTTGGGCCTGACCGGGGCCGTCTTCGTCGGTTGGAGCCTGGGGGGACACATTTTGCTGGAAGCCGCCGGTCGGTTGCCCAATGCCGCCGGTCTGATGATCTTCGGCACGCCGCCCATCGGCATTCCCCCGGCTATGGAGCAGGCTTTTCTACCGAACCCGGCTATGGGAGCCGCCTTCAACCCGGACCTGTCTGAAGAAGAGATGGCCGCCTTTGTCGGCGCCTTTCTCAAGCCGGGGGCTGAAGCGGCCGACTTTTTTTATGAAGATATTCGCCGCACCGACGGGCAGGCACGGGCCTTGTTGGGAGCCAGCCTGAATGCCGGCAGTTATAAAGATGAAATCGAAGTTGTCGCCAACCTCAGCACGCCCCTGGCTATTTTGCACGGGGAGCACGAACAATTGATCAACGGCGACTATTTCGACAGCCTGACCATGCCCACCCTCTGGCGGGGGGCGGTCCAGGTCATCCCCGAGGCCGGACACGCCCCTCACTGGGAACAACCGGACCGGTTTAACGCCTTGCTGGTCGACTTCCTGGGCGACACACAGGGTTAAGGGGCGATGTACGACAAACGAAAACTGGCCGAACTGGCCGACAGTAGAGACAGGTGGGCCGAAACCACCCTGCCTCAAACCCTGTCCCGCCTGCCGGAGCGTAAAGCCAGGTTTACGACCACCTCCGGTCAGGCAGTCCGTCGCCTCTACACCCCTCTGGACGTGGCCGACCTGGATTACCAACAGGATTTGGGGTTTCCGGGCGAATATCCCTTCACCCGGGGCGTCTATGCCACCATGTACCGGGGGCGGCTATGGACGGTACGCATGGTGTCCGGCCTGGGCACAGCCGAGGAATCGAACCAACGCTACAAATTCCTGCTGGCGCAGGGCGGCACCGGCCTCTCGGTTGCTTTCGACCTGGCCACCCTTATGGGCCACGACTCCGATGCGCCCGAAGCCCGGGGCGAATTTGGACATGGCGGCGTGGCCGTCAGCAGCCTGAAGGACATGGAAATCCTCTTCGACGGCATCCCCCTGGACCGGGTCAGCGTCAACCTGACCATCAACGGCCCGGCGGCGGCCAAAGCCTGCACACCAACGGCCTGGACGAAGCGCTGGCCCTGCCCACCGAGGAAGCGGCCACCATCGCCGTGCGCACCCAGCAAATCATTGCCGAGGAGAGCGGCGTGGCCAACACCATCGACCCGCTGGCCGGCTCCTTCTTCGTGGAACACGAAACGAACCGGCTTGAACGGCAGGTGTACGACTATTGGCGACAGGTCGAGGCGCTGGGCGGCGTGCTGCCGGCCATTGAGCAGGGTTTCTTCCAGCTTGAAATCGCTAACGCCGCCTACCGCTACCAGCGCGAAATCGAGGCCGGGGAGCGGATCATTGTCGGCGTCAACGGCTATCAAAACTCGAACGGGACCCGGCGCTTTTCTCTGTTCAAGCCGGACTCGGCCGGATACGAGCGCCAGGCGGCACGTCTAAACGAACTGCGCCGGGAACGGGACAGGGCGCGGGTGGCGGAAGCGCTGAACGCCCTGCGCCAGGCCGCCGCCGGAACGGAAAATACGATGCCCTACATCCTGGACGCAGTCCGGGCCTACGCCACCCTGAGCGAAGTGACCCAGACTCTGAGCCAGGTGTTTGGCACGTACCAGGAACCGAATTGGATTTAGCGATCCAGAAGTTGGATCGCACGGGCCTAGAAGACCCGTGCTGAGAGAGCCAAGCCCTTTCGGGCTAAAAATCTGGCAGTTAAGGGCGCTGAAGCCCTCAATACGGGACAGGAGATAACTCCATCAACGTGGACGTAGCCTTCGAAGCCCGACTGCAAGCCATCGATCGGGTGACCTTGACCCCCCTGGTGCGGCGCGCCCTGGGCAGCCGCACGGTCGAGGTTGTCGATTGGAACTACAACCAGATCCACGGCGGCTTTGAGGTGAACGCCGGCATCTATCGCTTCGCCGGGCAGGGGCGAGACCGGGGGAAAACCGTGCCCTGGTCGCTCATCCTCAAAATCATCCGGCCTCCCGCTGGTGAGGACGACCCCGGCGACTGGAACTATTTGAAACGCGATGTCTTGGTTTACCAATCCGGGTTGCTGGCGGACCTGCCGGGCGGCCTGGCCGCGCCCCGTTGTTTTGGTATCACCGAAGAGACGGACGGTGAGTTCTGGTTATGGCTGGAAGAGGTCGCCGACGACATCGGCCCGCAGTGGCCCCTGACCCGCTATGGCCTCGCCGCCCGACACCTGGGCCGGTTCAACGGGGCCTACCTGACCGGGCGACGGCCACTGCCCTCCCAGCCGTGGCTGAGCAGAGGGTGGTTACGGTCGTTGGTCCCGCAGGCCGCTCCCCAAATCGCCCAACTCCCCACTGTCCTGGACCATCCGCTGGTGCGCCGGCTGTATCCACCCGACGTGGCCGGGGGCCTCTTCCGGCTGTGGGCCGAGCGCGAGACCTTCCTCGAGGCCCTGGACCGCCTGCCCCAAACCTTCTGCCACCGCGACGCCTTTCGCCGCAACCTGTTCGCCCGGCGCGGCCCGGACGGCCGGGAACAAACTGTGGCTATTGACTGGGTGTTTGCCGGCGCCGGGGCGGTCGGGGCGGAAATGGTGGCTCTCGTCGTCGCCACCCTCGGCTTCCGGGAGGTCGAGTTTGACCGGGCGCAGGAGCTGGAAATCATCGTCTTCGAGGGCTACCTGGCTGGGCTGGACGCCGCCGGCTGGGGCGGCGACCCACGGCTGGTGCGGTTTGGCTACGCGGCGGCGGCGGCCCTGCGCTACGTTCTGGGAGGTACCAGA
>JBHHXL010000498.1:0-3265 GCA_046757065.1 Anaerolineae bacterium | reverse complement strand
AACGCCTCCGGCGCTTCCTCCGGGCCAACGTTCAATTCGATTTTCAAGGCCGGGCGCTGCCTCAGGCCGAAGCAGAGCTGGCCGGTTTCAACCCTGGCGATCATCGATGGCTGGAAAAAGGTGTACCACCAGCCCCATTCGTGCTCCGGCGTGCGGGCCAGCAGCAGCAGGCGCGAGGGCGCAACGTTGGCCATCACCACCCGCTCGCGCGTTTCGAAGACCTGAAATTGGGCCGCCGTTTCGACAAAGTAGCGCCGCATGTTATTGACGGCGAAATAGCCGCTGGCCAGCGCCGGCACTTTGTCCTCGCTGGCCAGGGCCTGCGGGCCGGGCGGGTCGGCGTCCGCCGCCGCTTGAGGCACAAAGCGCAGGTAACGTCTCCGCTTCGCCTGCCATAATACCAAAGCCACGATCCCTGCCCCCAACCCGGCCTGGATCAGGGCCAGAACCGGCGACTGAAACAGCCGCCACGAAGCCAGGCCCGTGGCCAGCGCGGACAAAACGACGGACCACCGCGACAGGCTGTTGCCAAACATATGGTGCCGCGATAATAAGTAAGCCACCTTGAGAATCAGGCCTTCAACCACCCAACATCCCCAAACGGCAGGTCACGCTTCCCGCAGCAAGGACCGCAATTCCGAAATCTGTGCCCGAACCGGAGCCAGGGCCGTTCCGCCCGGACCATCGCGCCGCTCCACCGCTCGATCAAAATCGAGCCATTCGTGCACATCGCGCTCGAACAACTCGCTGTATTGGCGATAGACGGCCAGGGGTATGGACCCCAAGGGCTGCTCAGTCGCCAACGAAAACTGCACGAGTTGCCCCACAAGATGATGCGCTTCGCGGAACGGCAAGCCCTTGCCAACCAGATAATCGGCCAGCTCGGTAGCCAACAGCTCGCTGTGCATCGCCTGGCGCATCCGCTCCGCGTTGACCGTTAGCGTCTCCACCACGCCGGCGGCGATGGGCAGGGTCATGGCCAGCGTATCGACGGCCTCGAACAGGGCCTCCTTGTCCTCCTGCATATCTTTATTGTAGGTCGAAGGCAGGCCCTTCAAGGTGGCGTGCAGGCCGGCCAGCCGCCCGATTATACGCCCGGTCTTACCCCGCACCAGCTCCAGGGAGTCGGGGTTCTTTTTCTGCGGCATCAGGCTGGAGCCGGTGCTGTAGGCGTCGTCGATCTCGATGAAGCCAAACTCGCGGCTGGAGTACAGGATCAGGTCTTCGGCCAGGCGGCTCAGATGCGACTGGGTCAGGGCGGCCCAGTGCAAAAACTCGGCGATGTAGTCCCGGTCGCTGACCGCATCCATGCTGTTGCCGGCCAGCGCCGCGAACCCCAGCTCATCGGCCAGGAAGCGGCGGTCGATGCCCAGCGGGTTACCGGCCAGCGCGCCGCTGCCGAGCGGCAAGACGTTGACCCGGCGGGCCACCTCGGCCAATCGCTCCCGGTCGCGCTGCACCATCCAGGCGTAGCTCAGGAGCCAGTGGCTGAACCGCACCGGCTGGGCCTGCTGCAGATGGGTGTAGCCGGGCATAATCACCTCGAGGTGGGCCTCGGCCTTGTCCACCAGCGCGGATTGGAGAGTGTTTGCTAGCCCCTGGAGCGTGAAGATTTCGCCGCGCAGCCAGAGGCGGGTATCGGTCGCCACCTGGTCGTTGCGGGAGCGGCCGGTGTGGAGCTTGCCGGCCACGGCCCCGACCCGTTCCCCCAAACGCCGCTCGATGGCGGTGTGAATGTCCTCGTCGCCTTCAGCCACCTGAAACCGGCCGCTGGCAAATTCGGCCCGAATCTCGGCCAGGCCGGCCAGCAGCGAGTCCCGTTCTTCGGCGCTGATCACCCCGGCCCGGGCCAGGGCTTTGGCGTAAGCCTGGCTGCCGCTGATGTCCGCTTCCCACAGGCGAATGTCGAAGCCAATGCTGTCGTTGAAGGCGCGCATCAGCGCCCCGGTCGCGCCCTCAAACCGGCCTCCCCAGAGGGTGGTCATCTCTTTAATCTCGCTTAAACTTGCTGTAGTCGGGCTCGGCGTAGCGCCCGCGCCCCTTGCCCTCAATATCGAGCAGGGCCTGGACCTTGATGGGCAGGCCGAAGAGCTTGATGAAGCCCTCGGCGTCCTGCTGGTTGTAGACGTCGTCCTCACCAAAGGTGGCGTAATCCTCGCGGTAGAGGCTGTAGGGAGAGCGCCGCCCGGCCAGGATGACATTGCCCTTGTAAAGCTTCAGGCGCGCGCTGCCCGTGACGTTCCGCTGGGTGACATCCACAAAGGCGTCCAGCGCCTCGCGCAGGGAGGTAAACCACTGGCCGTTGTAAACCAGCTCGGCGTACTTCAGCGCCACCTGATGCTTGTAGTGCAAAGCCTCCTTGTCCAAACACAGCTCTTCCAGAGCCTGGTGGGCCAGCATCAGGATGGTCCCCCCCGGCGTCTCGTACACGCCGTGGCTCTTGATCCCGACCAGCCGGTTCTCAACGAGATCGACGCGGCCCACGCCGTGCTTTCCCCCCAGCTCGTTGAGCGTTCGCAAAAGCGAAATCGGACCCATCGCCCGGCCGTTTACCCGCTGGGGGATGCCCTCCACGAAGTCGATCTCGACGTATTCCGGCGCATCGGGCGCGCGCTCCGGGGAGACGCTCAACTGGTACATCGCTTCCTCCGGCTCGGCCCAGGGGTCCTCCAGAACCCCTCCCTCGTGGCTCAGGTGCCAGATGTTGCGGTCCCGGCTGTAGATGGACTTCTCGGTCGCAGCGACCGGCACGTTGTACTCGACGGCATAATCGAGCGCGTCCTGGCGCGAGCGAATATCCCATTCCCGCCAGGGGGCAATGATGTGCAGCCTGGGGTTGAGCGCCTGGTAGGTCAGCTCAAAGCGAACCTGGTCGTTGCCCTTGCCGGTGCAACCGTGGGCTACGGCGTCGGCGTTCTCCAGCTCGGCGATCTCCACCTGGCGGCGGGCGATGAGGGGCCGGGCGAAGCTGGTGCCCAGCAGGTACTTCCGTTCGTAAATCGCGCCGGCCCGCAGCGTCGGGAAAATGTAATCGGAGATGAACTCCTGGCGCAAATCCTCCACGTAACACTTACTGGCCCCAGAGGCGATAGCCTTCTCTTCCAGGCCCTCCAGCTCCTCTTCCTGGCCTAAATCCGCCGTAACGCAGATCACCTCGCAGCCGTAATTGTTCTTCAACCAGGGCACGATGACGCTGGTGTCCAACCCCCCACTGTAGGCCAATACCACTTTTTTGATGTCACTCGCGGGCAAAGTCATAATCTCC
>JBHHXL010000497.1:0-3271 GCA_046757065.1 Anaerolineae bacterium | reverse complement strand
TGGCCCCCAACCGGACCCGGGCCAGGGCTCTGGTCATGGCCGGGTGGGTCCGGGTAAACGGACGGGTCGTGCTGAAAGCCGGGATGCCGGTACCGGCCGGGGCGGAGGTCTCGGTTGAAGCGCCCTCGCCGTACGCCAGTCGTGGGGGGATAAAGCTGGCCGCGGCCCTGGACGCCTTTCCAATCGACCCCAGCGGCCTTATCTGCGCCGATGTCGGCGCATCGACCGGGGGGTTTACCGATGTCCTTTTGCAGCGCGGCGCGGCCCGGGTCTACGCCATCGACGTTGGATACGGGCAGTTGGCCTGGAAGCTGCGCCAGAACGCGCGCGTGGTGGTTATGGAGCGGACCAATGCCCGGCATCTGGCCTCCCTGCCGGAGCCAGTTTCGCTGGTAACCGTCGATGCCTCATTTATCTCCCTCAAACTGCTGCTACCGGCCATCTTAAAATGGTACGATACAACGCTGGAGGTGGTGGCTTTGGTCAAGCCCCAGTTTGAGGCCGGCAAAGCCCAGGTTGGCAAGGGGGGGGTTGTCCGCGACCCGGAAGTACACCGCCGGGTGCTGCTGGACATTGCCGAAGCGTTCCGGGCGCAGGGAGGGGCCATCCAAGGCTTGATGCCCTCGCCCATCACCGGTCCGGCGGGCAATAGAGAGTTTTTGCTGGTCGCGGTCTGGGGGCGGGCAGCGGAGCAGTTTGACCTGGAGGCGGCCATCGAACAGTGCGTTCCCCTGGAACCATCGGACTAGCCCAGTGGCACACTCACCCGGTCGCCTAAAGCCGCCTCGATTTGCTCCAGGAGTGTGGCATCCTCGATGGGTTTGGATACGTAGCCAACTGCGCCCAACCTGGCGGCCAGGCCATCATCGTCAAAAACGCTGGCCACCAACACCGGGATGGTCCGGGTCGCTGCGTCTCTCTTCAGTTCAGCCAGCACGTCCAGGCCGTTTCCATCTGAAAGCTTCGTATCGAGCAGGATCAGATCGGGCGTTTCCTTGCGCGCCGCGTCCAGCACCTGACCGCCGCGAGCGGCCAGCGTCACCCGATACCCCTGGTTTTCCAACAAAACCATCAACAGCTCGGCGGCGGCGGGATCGCCATCGGCAACCAGGATGCTGTGGCCAGCGGAGGCTGGGGGTCCGGCCTCTGTTAGGCCGGGTATCTCCCGGCCGGTAGCGGGCAAGATGAAGGTAAAGGTGCTGCCCCGGCCCTCCTCGCTCCTGACCCACATGCGCCCGCCGTGCATTTCCACGAACATCCGGACGATGGACAGCCCCAGGCCGGTGCCGGGGCTTTGCAAAACAACGTCGTGCTCGCCCCGGTAGAAGCGATCAAACACCTTCCCCAAATCCTCAGCCGGGATGCCAACGCCGGTATCGCTGACATCGACCTGCACCGCGCCGTCGGTGGCCGACACCTCAAGGCTGATCGCGCCTCCATCGGGGGTGTAATTGATGGCATTGCCGACCAGGTTGGTCAGCACCTGCACCAGCCGATCTCTATCTCCTTGAATCTGGGGCAGGTTCTCGGCGATAGTGTAGGTCAGCGCGTGCTTCTTCTCCCGGGCCCGGCCCATCATCGCCTCCACGACATCGGTTACGATCTCGCCGATCTGGAGCGGCCCCGGCTCGAAACGCACCCGGCCCGTCTCGATGCGAGAGATGTCAAGCAAATCGTTGATAAGGGCCGTCAACCGGTCGGTGTTTGATTTGATGATGCCCAGAAAACGCCGCTGCTCGTCGTTGATGGGGCCGACCGCGCCGGCGTAAATCAGGTCCGTGTAGCCCTTGATGGCCGTCATCGGGGTGCGCAGTTCGTGCGAGACATTGGATACAAATTCAGACTTGGCTCGATCTGCCTCTACCTCCTTGGTCACATCTCGCAAAATGGTCACAACCCCCAAAAACTCGTCGTGAGGGGTGAACACAGGGGCCATGCGCGCGCTCACCACCCGTTGGTCAAGCGCCAACATCGCGGTCAGACCGCCCGACCTGGCATGCTGAGGATGGGCCAGGATTTGAGCGAGCGCCGCCAGAGCATTGTCGCGGCCATTGGCCTCGAAGGTTTCCAGCAGGGCCTGTATATCCAGGCCAGCCGGGCCAGATTTAACGAGGCCAACAATTTGCTCGGCAGCCGGGTTGATCAGGACAATTTTGCCGCGGTGGTCGTTCACAATGACCCCATCGGCAATGGAGCGCAAAATCGCCCGGTTCTTGGAGGATTCATTTTGCTGCTCGCGCAACATCTCCCCCAACTGGAGCGCCTGGGTGTTGATTAAGCGGTAGACCTCGGCATTGCTGACCAGGGAAGCGGTAATGCCGGCGATGGTTAAAATCAGATTGAGTTCTTCCTCGTTGAAGGGTTTGGAAACCGGTCGCAGCAACAAAAACAGGCCGTACAGCGAGCCGCCCGCATTGAGCGGAACCGCCGCAACCGCCTGCCGGTAGTCCGGGCCGAGAAGTTCCTCCAGCCAGCCATAGTCGCCGTTGGGATCGGGCAAGGTAAGGTGGGTTCCCCAGCCACGTTGCCACTCGCTGGGCAGGGCGGCCAGGGCCAGAGGCGGCAGGTCCAGGTTGCAGTTGGCCCAGGTGAACAGGTTCCCCGACTCGTGATCCAGGACCATCAGGGCGGCCTGGTCAACCTGCAACACCTCCGCCAGACCAATGGCGACTTGCAGGCTGTGTTCCAGGTCATAGCTACTAATCAGGTCCTTGCCGATCTGGGCCACGGCTTCAAAACGATTGCGCTGCACCGCCATCTCCACCAAAGCCGCTTCCAGACCAGACCACAAGCGGTCGGCGGTGGCCTCAACATGTTCGAGCAGGTCCGGCAAGGAGATGGCTTCGGGGCCGGCTGCCTCCGCCTCCGCTGACCATTCGGCCACGACGGCCCGGCGGAGCAGGGCCAGCACCGCCCGCAGGCTGCGCTGGGCTGCGATAGTATCTGGCGAGGAAAAGTTAAAGCCGGCAGGGGTAACATCACATAGCGTCTCACACACCATCCCGGCCAGATCAGCCTCCGGCGGGGCCAACGCTTCCAGGTATTTCTCCTGCAAACGCGCTTGATGAAGACGAAACCATTTACTGGGTGCAATTTGTTCGGGCATGGGCGCAAACTTTCATTTGCGGCTGGGCAAAATAACCCCTATCATTTCGCCCAGTGTAACATAAGGGCTATGCTTCAACAATACCCTTATGGTCCTTCCCCCCTACTTGTGCCGGGTGCGTCCCAAATTTTAGGAAACATGTCACTCTGAGCGACCAACGGGAGC
>JBHHXL010000496.1:0-3274 GCA_046757065.1 Anaerolineae bacterium | reverse complement strand
TAGTAGCCTTGAAAATGCCTTTTGTCAATCATTACAGCGACGATTTCCGCGTCCGTGCGCCATTATCTAATTCCCGAACTCAGGTTACTACTTCGAGGGGAGAATGGTTGGGGTGCGGAAGGGGGATGGGGAGGGTTCTCAGACCCTCAGTCCTCCCTAACCGCAAAGTCGCGGGGCCGGAAACCGGGGTCGTTCTTGATCTGCACCAGCCCCTCCCCGACCACGCTCAACACAAACAACCCCTGCCGGTAGGCGTAGCGGTCCGCGTCTTCCACAATGTCCAACCCGGCCACCCCCCCATAGACCCGATACCCGCCAAAGCGGGGGAAGAAGTCCACAAAGCGCCCCAGGTCGGCCAGGAAATCGTTGATGTCGCTGACCCGCAGGGTGCTCTTGACCTCCAGGACGAGGACCGTGTCGGTGTTTTCCAGCAGCAGGTCCAGTTCCATCGTCTGGCCGTTGCGCTGGCTCTTGGCTCGCTGGTAGAGATGCTGGACGGGGATGCCGCGTTCCTGGAAGAGGCGCAGGGCGTTGGGTTGGACCAGGGCTTCGATCAGTTTACCCCACTGGCTGCCGAACAAGCCGGAGAGCTGGTTGAGCTTGCGGTCGGTCTCTTTGAACCTGGCGTCGGTTTCCTGGAAGCGTTGGTTCAGTTCGGCCTGGGTCTCCTTGAACTTGGCGTCGGTCTCTTTGAAGCGTTGGTCCAGTTCGGCCCGCGTCTCCTGGAACCGTTTGTCCAAACGGGCGTCGGTTTCCTTGAACAATTGCCAGATTTCGGCCACAGCTTCTTGCCAGGTCTGGTCGGCCATCGTATCCTCCGCAGTGTTGCCTCAACCGGATGTGCTTACCGTTATTATAGCCCTGTTGCCGGTGTTTGCAATTTCAGCGAGGCCAGGGTGACTATCCCCTTAATTGTGAATGGTAAATAGTGAATGAGAAGTTTCAGGCGTAAACAGCCTGGTAGAGTTGTGTCCATAAAAAAGGCCAGGCGCCGTTGCCTGGCCAGGAAAGGAGGGAACACTTAAAGAAGGAGGAGAAAGTAGAATTTGTTTTAAGCCTTCCTTGATCTTTCGACGTAGCCAGACCTGGCAATCTTACCTGGTTTGAACGGCAGGGGTTGTTTTGCAGTTGCGTCTAAGGCAACGTGTGGTAAAATTCCGGTGCGATGCGAATCTTACTCGTCAACTACGAATTCCCCCCGATTGGCGCCGGGGGAGGCAGGGCCAGCCAAAAAATCGCCGAAAGCCTGGCGGAAATGGGCCACACCGTGCGGGTCATCACCGCCCGCCCGACCCAATGGTATTCGGCCTTCGGCAACCTGATGCTGCTGGCCGGGACCGGTTTCTGGGTCTACCTGGCCTACGCTAAGTTGAGCTGGAACGAAGACATCAGCGACCACGGCTTCACCATTTTGGGCACATTGCTGTTGCTGACCGGTTTTATCCTGCGGCACACCGGCCTGACCTGGGAGTTGATCAACCCCATCCGTGGTTTGCTGCCGGTGGAGTTCATCAACGGGGTGGAGGTGATCCGGGTGCCGGCCCTGCGCCAGCGCGCGGATTATTGTTCGACGATGGAGATGGCTTCCTTCTTGCTGAGCGGGGCCTGGCACAGTTTACGGCACGCCCACCGCTTCCGGCCCGAGGTCGTTCACATCTTCTTCGGCATCCCCGACGGCCCCATCGGCTGGTTGCTCAAGCGGGTGTATGGCCTGCCTTATCTCATCTCCCTGCGCGGGGCCGACGTGCCCTCGGCGGAAGTCAAGCGGTTTGCCAAACAATACCAGGTCTTGCGGCCCTTCATCCGCTGGCTGTGGCGCGACGCCGATGCGGTGGTGGCCGTCTCCAACGGCCTGCGCCAGGTAGCCTGGCAGACCGAACCGGGCTATCCCATCGAGGTCATCCCCAACGCCGTCGATTTGAGCGTGTTTACGCCGCCCCTGCAACGCCGGGACGCCGGGCCGGTGCAACTGCTCTTCGTGGGACGGCTCAACGCCTTCAAGAACGTCGAAACGTTGCTGGAAGCCATCGCCCACTTGTTGGCACTGGATGTTGGCCCCTTCACCCTGGAAATCGTCGGCGAGGGCGAGCGGCGGGCCAGCCTGGAGCAGCAGGTGGTGGCGCTGGGCCTGACCCGGGTCGTCCGCTTTGCCGGCTGGGTCGGCCATCCCCAGATTCTGGACCACTATCGAGAGACAGACCTGTTTGTGACGGCAACCACCTGGGAGGGGATGCCCAACACCGTCCTGGAGGCGATGGCCTGCGGCCTGCCGGTGGTGGGCAGCCGTGCCCCGGGCCTGGATCAGTTGGTCGAAGATGGGGTGAACGGTTACCTGGTTGAGGTCAACGATGTACCGGCCCTGGCCGACCGCCTGGCCCGGCTCATTCAAAACGGTTACGAGCGGCGGCGCATGGGCCGGGAAAGCCGTAAGCTGGCCGAACGGCGCTTCGCCTGGGAATACATCGCCGCCCAATACGCAGATATTTACCGCCGCATCCGCAAAAAACCGGCGGCCCTCGAACCGGCATCCGCCCTCCAAACCGACCCCCCGGTGTCTACCCCCCCACCAGCGCCAGGGACGAAAGACTGATGTCCTGGTCACGGCTCCGCTACATCACCCTCTTCGGTCTGGTAGCGGTTGGCTTTTGGATGCGCCTGCTATATCTGAAGACCAGCCACCCCTTCTTCGACGAATTTACCACGATCCTGGCGGGGCAAGAGATCCTGCGGCGCGGTCTGCCGGTCCTGCCCTCGAACCTCTTTTACGAGCACGGCCTGCTTTTCACCTACCTCGATGCCCTGGCCCTGGCCGTGCTGGGCGGGACGGGCCAGCCGGCGGCGGGCCTCAGCCTGGAGGCCGGGGCGCGCTGGCCGAGCCTTCTGCTGGGCACGCTGACCATCCCGGTCTTGTACGCGGTGGGGCGGCGCTGGTTCAACCCCTGGGTCGGCTGGCTGGCCGCCGGGTTGCTGGCTCTCAGTCCCGAAGGGATGGTCTGGGGTGGGCGGGCGCGGATGTACACCCTGGCCACCCTGCTGGCCCTGCTGACGGCAGTTCTGGCCTATGAAGGCTCGGTTGGACCTGGCCGGGCGCGTCTGCGGCGGCTGGCTCTGCTGGCCCTGCTGGCAACCTTGCTGACCCACTTTGGAGCGATGGTGATGGTCGGGCCGCTGCTGGTAGCCGTCCTGGTTGCGGCCCGGCTCACCCGGCCCGCCGCCTGCCGCTCGTGGCTGGCGCTCAACAACTGGCCGGAACTGCTATCCGAAGGACTTGGCC
>JBHHXL010000495.1:0-3275 GCA_046757065.1 Anaerolineae bacterium | reverse complement strand
CAGGTTGTTTCTAACGCTCAAGCCGCCGGGAAACGCCCTTATGGCCCGCTATCTGGTCGGCGTGGCTACGCTGTGGCTCTTCGCCACCGCCGGCGCCCTGGTCTTGAGCGTGGCTATTCTGTTGCAATTGGCGGTTTGGTTGGTTTCTTTGAAGTAGTGGGGGGCCTGCTGTGTTAGCCCGCCGTCGAGGGCTGGTAAACGGTGATGTCCGGCTCGGCGGCGATAATGGCAAACCAGTAGCTGGTCCTGGCCGGAACCGGCGGCAACTGCTCCCCCTGCAACGGCCCGGCGATGGCCCGCCCGGCCAGGTCCCAGGTGCTGCCCGTCTCCTGATCGACGAAGCGGCCATCTTGCACAACCAGGGTCAGTGACTGCCCGCGCGCCACCGGCTCGAAGGCGACGCCGGCCGGAACCTCGGGGTCGGTGAAAACCACGATCTCCAGCCCGCCGACGGTGTCCGCGCTGGCCGCGTAGCCCAGGGCCGCCAGCGGATAGGCCCGGGCCTCGTCGCCTACCTTGACCGCCAGCACCTCGGTGGCCGGGGCCAGGCGCGGGTCTTGCCCGGCCTCGCTGACCGGAAAGGCGAAGCGACCGCTGTTGACGATTTCGGCGTAGCCGCTGAACGGATCGCGGTCATAATTGCGGGGGAAACCGGTGTCGCGGGACAAGACCAGAGTCTGCGGATAAAGCTCTTTCCAGCGGCCCCAGGTCGTCGTCCGGCTGGGCAGCACCGTCAGCCGTTCCCCGGTCAGATCACCGACGATCGCTTCCCCGGCGACCTGCCACCAATAACTGCCGGTCTCATAATCGAGCATGACCATATCCGACTCGTACAGGGCGCTGGTGTTGCCAAAGGTCAGGGTCCGGTCCCCCAGCTCCCGGCTGTAGACGATGCCGCTGTAGCACAGGGGGCAATAGGAGATCAAGACCTCCTCGCCGGCCAGGTTGTCGTTGACGATTTCGTGGAAGTTGAGGATGCGGATGGGGTAGGCCCAGGCCTGATCGCCCACGGCGTAGCCGATGACGGCATCTTCGTCGTTCAGCCAGACGGCGTCGCCCGCCGCTTCGTACCTGGGGTTGTGGATGGGGGGAATGGCATCCCGCAGTTGCAGGATCAGATCGGCGGAGGCCCGGCTCAAGGGGACGGCCCGGTTTACGGGCCGGAAGGTATCGAAGTAAACCTGTTCCAGCGGAACGCTGTGTTTGGAGGTATCCACGTCCGGCACGCCTCCGGGCGCGGGGGCGGATTGGGCGATCTCCGGCGTGGCTGTGGCCGCCGGCTCCTGGATCGCTGCCGGGCCGGACGTCGACGTCGCCGGCGGCGCAAGCGTTGCCTCCGGCGCGGCCTTGGAGGCTATCTCTGTAGTCGCCGGGGTCAGGGTCTGCCCCACCGCCGGGCCGCAGCCGGCCAACAGCAACCCAACCAACATCCACCAACTTGTGCGCATAGTCGCCCCCCGCCGAGATTGAATTCGGCAATATCTTTTTGACCCCCACAGAGGTCGATTTCTTACTTCATTAACGGCGTGGCGGCAGGAGATCGCTCAGGCGGCGCAGAACGTAGGTGGGTTGGGTTGGAGAGTCGGCCAGAGCCGCTTCACTCGTGGCCCCGGTCAGGGTCAGGGCGGTGACCAGGCCCGCCTCCAGCCCCAGGCGCACGTCCGTTTCCAGCCGGTCGCCGGTCAGCAGGCAGCGCTCCGGGGGCAGGTCCAGCAGGTTCAAAACGGCCTCGGCCATCTGAGGGGAAGGCTTGCCCACTACGACCTCTACTTCGGTGTCAGTGCAAGCCTCGATGGCGGCGATGATGGCCGCGGCGTCGGGCTCGCCGCCGCCCGGCAGCGGGCAGTAGCGGTCGGCGTTGGTGGCGAAGAAGCGCGCCCCGGCCCGGATGGCGTCGAAGGCGATCTGCAACTTGCGGTAGGCAAAGGTGCGGTCGAAGCTGGCAATGACAGCATCAATCTGGTCCGGGTCCTCGCTCAACCTGAAACCGGCGGCGCGCAGATCATCCTGCAACGGCTTCTCTCCAACCACGAACAAACGGCCCCCCGGCAGGTGTTGGCCCAGGAAATCGACCAGGACCATCGAGGAGGTGACGATGTCCCGGACCGGGGTCGGCAGCCCCAGCCGGGTTAACTTGGCCGCGTACTGGCCCCGGGTGCGGGTCGGGTTGTTCGAGAGGAAGACCACGCGATGGCCTAAAGCGCGCAAAATTTCAATGGTCTCGGCGGCGGTCGGCAGCAGCGCCTCGCCCAGATAGACGGTTCCGTCCAGGTCGAAGATGTAGGCGTCGAAGAATTCCGAGGGCCGGCGAGGGCCTGGCAGGTTCATAACTGTCCTCTCATCCCATTTGACCGGTTCTCAAGGCAAGGCTACAATCAAACTTAGTCATAATGACCAACTTGGAGGCTGTGATGGACCCCTTGAACACGGCTGAAGTCAAAGCCCGGCTGTCCGAACTGATCAACCGGGTCGCCTTCCGGGGCGAGCGGTTGATTGTTCTGCGCCGGGGGAAAGCAGTGGCCGCGCTGATCGGCATTGAAGACCTGCGCCGCTTAGAAAAGCTCGATGCGGATGAAACCCACAACGAAGGTGGCAATGCCCATCCCATTATGCGGGCCTTCGGCGGATGGGCCGGCCGGACAGACATCGATGAGCTGCTGGCCGAAATCTACGCAGACCGTGAAGTCGCCACAGGCCGGGATGTAACATTGTGAGCTTCATCCTCGACACCGACCATTGCGTGGCTATCCTGCGCGGACGATTGAATGTGGGCGCGCACATCACACCGGCTACTCCCTTGTTCGTGACCGCCATCACGGTCAGCGAGTTAGTCTACGGAGCCCACAAGTCTGACCGGCCCGAACACCATCTGGCCCAGGTAGACCTGTTGCTTGAGGGCGCGACGGCGCTTCCCTTTGACACGGAGGCGGCGCGTCGCTGCGGCGAGATGAAAGACGCGCTGCGGCGGGCCGGTACCCCCCTCTCCGAACCCGATCTGCAAATCGCCAGCATTGCTCTGGCCCGCGCTTTGCCGTTAGCCACTCACAACCAACGCCACTTCGCCCGCGTTCCGGGATTGCAACTGGTAGATTGGCTGTAGCCCCTCCAGGGCAAGCCGCTTAGGGCCAATACCGTTCAAATAAGCGGCGCAGAGGCCATTATCAACGGATGGCCTTCCGCCTAACGGATTAGCGGATGCCCTGTGGCGCGGAGTTTATCCGTTGGCTCATGTTAAGAACAAGTGCAATGCAATCCGACCATCGCCCGGAAATGAA
>JBHHXL010000494.1:0-3295 GCA_046757065.1 Anaerolineae bacterium | reverse complement strand
TCTGCACTCTGTATTCTGTTCTACGGGCTCAGCAAAACCGTCACCTGCGTGGTGGTCTGGGCTTCCCCCGGCAGGTTGAAGGGTTGGCTGGACCCCAACACCGGCCCGCCCTGGCCTTGGAATACGGTCCAGCGGAAGGGGCCGGTGGCGAAGTCCTTGGGCGCAACCCACCAGCGTTTGCCCCCGCTGTCAAGCGTCCCCTGCCACCCCTCGACGATCTGCCAATCCCCGTTGGCGTCCTGCCACTGGACCCCCGTCCACACCCCGGCCGGCGCGCCCGGAACGCTCAACTCGATGTAGGCCCCAAGAGGAGGGCCATCGTCATCGCCCGGCGGGGGTGTGGGCGTTATTGTATTCCTCGGAGGCAGGGTGGGCTGAGCCCGGATGGTCAAAGGCGAAACGGCCAGCGCCAGGACAGTGGTGACCATAACGCTAATGCCAAGCCAAAGAACGATCAAAAGCTTCTTGCGGTCCATAAGAGGCCCCCCCAGATCCAAGCAAGGTTATTTGCACACGATGACCAATATTACACCGCCAAGGGATTTCGCGCAAGATACCCTGGGATTAGACGGGCAAGTAATGGAGTTGTTCCCTAACCGTCCAACGCCGCCCGCACCTTGTGAGCCAGGTCTATCAGGCTGAAGGGCTTTGGCAACAGGGCCACGCCAGGGACCAGCACGCCGTGATGGGCAATGGCGTCGTCGGTGTAGCCGGATATAAATAGGATTTTCAGGTCAGGCCGAGTTTGGGCCAGTTGCTCGGCCAGGGCCTTGCCGCTCAGGCCGGGCATGATCACATCGGTCAGCAGCAAATGGATGGGGCCGGCGTGGCGGGCGGCCAATTGCAAGGCTGCCTGGCCGTCTTCCGCCTCCAGCAGGGTGTAACCTTGCGTGTGCAACACCCGGCGCGCCAGGTCGCGCACCCCTTTGTCGTCTTCGACCAGGAGAATCGTTTCGTGACCTGATGGCATCTCCGCCCCAACCACCGGCCCGGACAACGATGGCGCGGTTTCCTTCGCGCGGGGCAGGTAAACCTTGAAGGTGGCGCCCTGTCCCTCTTCGCTGTAGACCCAGATGTGTCCCCCGCTCTGCTTGACAATGCCGAAGACGGTGGCCAGCCCCAGGCCGGTGCCCTTGCTTACCTCTTTGGTGGTGAAGAAGGGTTCAAAGATGTGAGCCTTGACCTCCTCCCTCATCCCGACCCCCGTGTCACTGACGGCCAGCAGCACGTACTCGCCAGGGGATACCTCGGCGTGCTGGCGGGCGTAACCCTGGTCAAGGATGACGTTGCTCGTCTCGATGGACAGCTTACCGCCCTCGGGCATTGCGTCGCGGGCGTTGACCGCCAGGTTGACGATGACCTGCTCCATTTGGGCCGGGTCGACCTGGACCGGCCACAGGTCTGGGGCGCAGTTGGCCTCTAGCGCAATGTCCTCGCCGATGATGCGCCGCAACAGCTTGTCCATATCGGCCACCACCGTCTTGAGGTTTAGTACCTTCGGTTCGATAACTTGCTTGCGGCTGAAGGCCAGCAATTGGCGAACCAGATCGGCGGCGCGCTGGCCGGAGCCCAGAATCTTGCTCACCGATTCCTGGCGGGGGTCATCCGGTTGTAGTTCACGCTGCAACAGGGCGGCGAAGCCGTTGATGGCCGTCAACAGGTTGTTGAAGTCGTGGGCAATGCCCGCCGCCAGCCGGCCAACCGATTCCATCTTTTGCGCCTGGTGATATTGCTCTTCCAACCGCCGGCGCTCCCTGTCGAGCCGGGTTCGGGCCAGCACCCCGGCTGCCTGGTCGGCCACGGTCCAGGCCACCTCCACTTCCTCGGCCGAGAAGGGACGCGGCTCGATGGCGTCCAGGCCCAGGCTGCCCACCACCTCGCCTTTAATGACCAGGGGCAGGATGAGGAGCGATACGGCGCCGCGCTGCCGCATCAGGTCGTGGACCGGGGCCAGGCGCGGGTCGCTTTGGGCGTCGGCCACGACCAATGGCGCTTTGTGGCCGAGCAGATATTGGAACGAGGGATTGCCCTTCACGGGGATGGTTTCGTTCAAAGCCGGTGGCCGGCCCTCAGCCCGGTACTCGGCCACCACCACCGCCTCGGTTTTCTCCTCGTTGAGCAGAGCGGCGGCCGCCTGGGGCACCTCGAAGGCCAGGGCCAGTTCGCGGCAGGCGGTTTCCAGGACCGCCTCCGGTTCCGCGCTTGGCGCGATGGCCGAAGCGGCGATGACCTGGTTGAGCAGGGTCAGTTCACGGTTGCGACGGCGGATTTCTGCTTCGGTCCGTCGGCGCTTAATCGCCGTAGCCAGCACGTTGGCGACGGCCTGGAGAAAGTGAACGTCGTCTCTGGTAAACGTTCGTTGTCTGGTTGTGTGCGCCCCCAGGACGCCAAAAGGCCGGTCCTGGCCCGGGATGATGACGCTGATGCCGCTAACCACCCCGTGGTCGTGAAGCAGCGGCGGCCCGCTGAACCGTGTTTCGGTGCGCAGGTCCTCCACAATCACCGGTTCGCTGGAGAGCAGAGTATAGCCTGCCTGCGAATCGGTCCCGGCGCCCACCGTCGCCTGGCCCACGAGCCCTGCCTGCCAGCCCACACCCGCTCGCAACAGCAAAGCGTCACCGTCCGGGAGGAGCTCCAAAACTTTGCAGTACTCCACTTCCAGGGTTTGGGCCACGACGGCTGTGGCTTCGTCCATCAGCGCCGAAAGGGCGATGCCCGCCAGCGCTCGTTGTCCCAGGTCGGCCACGGCTGCCTGTTGACGCGCGTGGGCTTTAAGTCTCTCCTCCGCCCACACCCGCTCCAGCTCCGCCGAGGCACGAACCGCGAAAATCTGCAGCATCGCTTCCGCGAGCTTCGTGTTGCTCAACGGCTGGCGATCCATTACGACCATCAAGCCCAGGGCGCGACCGGCTGAATCAAAGAGAGGGGTTCCGATGTAGCTCTCAGCTTCCATTTCTGCCAGCAAGTGATCGCGGGGGAATTGCTGCTGAACCCCGTGGGGATAGCAGCACAGACGTTGCCCCACGACGTTCTCGCAGGGGGTGTGAGCTAAATGGTACTCGAAATTAGCCACCATCTCGCCGTGGGCCCAGACGGCAATCGTCCTGACACTCTCATCCTTTTCCCTGGCCAACTCGCCGACGAAAGCGTAGTCCACTTCCAACGTCCTGGCCAGGTATTGAACCAGGGAGCGGAAGAAGGCCCCTCCCGTTGTCGCCGAAACGCCCTGAGCGATATTACGCAGCGCCTCCTCAGTTCGCTTGCGCTCGGTGTCATCTATCCTGACCGCAAGGAA
>JBHHXL010000493.1:0-3296 GCA_046757065.1 Anaerolineae bacterium | reverse complement strand
CTAAGCCAAATAGTACGTCATCCGCTGCAAATTGAGGACGGGATCGATGTGCTGCACACAGACGTATTCCGGCACCTTCAAATTGGTGGGCGCATAGTTGAGAATAGCACGCACCCCCGCCTCCACCAGAAGATCGGCCACCTCCTGGGCGGCAGCGCCAGGCACTGCGATAATCGCCATAACGATGCTCGCCTCTCTGATCGCCGCCGGCATTTGCTCGATGCCAAGAATCTTTTTACCGGCAATATTCTGGCCGATTTTCTTCGGATCGTTGTCGAACAGGGCGCAGATGTGAAATCCTTTTTTGACAAAGCCCTCATAGTGAGCCAGAGCGTGGCCCAGGTCGCCGACGCCGATCAGGGCCACCTGCCAGTCTCTATCGACGTGCAGGATTTGCGAAATCTGGTCGCGAAGATAAGAGATCTCGTAGCCGGTGCCCTGCTTGCCAAATTCGCCAAAATGCGATAAATCCTTGCGAATTTGGGCCGAGCTTATACCCAGTTTCTGCCCAAGTTCCTGAGAGGAGGTCACTTCCTGATCGGATTCGGCCAATTGCGTGAGCGCTCTCAGATAAATTGGCAGACGGCCAATGACAATATCAGGAACGTTTGGCGTACTCATGGGTGTGGCCCTCCTGTTTGTGGAATCGGGGATAATGGCATATTTGTGAAACCAAATACAATCTGATAATACCACATAATCATTTGATGGACAACCTGGGGTGATCTTCGTCGCTCGGCGGATTGTTGACATTTCGATCTGGCTATGCTACATTGTTTCCGAAGCTAAATCAGACCGATAGTCGGGCGGGAATCAAAACTTCCGGCCCGTTTTTTCGTATTTATTATAGAGCGTATGGGAGAAGGCGAGCTTTTGGGCCATCGGCGACTTGTCCTATTTTTTATGCCGCCGGTGTTTCAATAAGTAAGCCCTGATTCGGCCTCAACCCGGCCCGACCTCGGCTCAACAGCCATCGAGATGAAAGGCCCCGGCAATGAAACGTGTTATCACCATTCCACTCATTTTAGCTGCCATCATCGGCTTTAGCATCCTGGGCTATGTAAACCTGACACCCCAGGAATACGACATCACCGCCGACGAGTCCATCGAAATCATCGAAGTCGAGCGCGGCACGATCGTGGCGACCGTCAACACCACCGGGCGCATCGAAGCCCTGGAAAACGCAACCCTGAACTTCGAAATCGCCGGCATCGTCAGGGAGATATATGTTGAGCGCGGCGACACCGTGCGGGCCGGACAGCCTCTGGCCCAACTGGACACGACCGACCTGGAGATCGCCCACCGCCTGGCCCAAATCGATCTAACCCGGGCCCAGTGGCAACTGGAGCAGCTTCAAACCGAACCCTCCGCCGCTGACCTGGCCTCGGCCCGGGCAGCCGTGGACAGCGCCGAGGCCAACCTGCAACGCCTGCTGCGGGGTCCCAGCCAGGACGAATTGACCGTGGCCGGGGTGCAACTCCGGCAGGCGGAGATTGCCCTGGCCCAGGCCCAGGCCGCTTATGACCAGATCGCCTACGCCGACGCGATCGGGGCCAGCCCCCAGGCAGCCCAGCTCCAGCAGGCCACCTTCGAGTACGAGGCGGCCCTGGCCAACTTCAACATCACCACCAAACCGGCCGATGAGGCCGACATCAAGGCCGCCCAGGCCCAGGTGGCCCAGGCCAAGGCGACCCTGGCCCAATTGCAGCAAGGGCCATCCGAGGCCGACCTGGCCGTGGCCCGGACCGCCATCGACGCGGCCCAGGTTCAGCTGGCCCAGGCCGAACTCAACCTGGCCCGGGCCACGCTGTACGCCCCTTTCGACGGCACGATTACGCTCGAAAACCTGGAGGTTGGCCTGCCGCCGGCCACCCCGGCCATCACCCTATCGGACCTGTCCGGCTTCCAGTTGAAAGTTGATATTGACGAGATCGACATCGGCCTCATCGCCCTTAACCAGCCGGCCCTCGTCACCCTGGACTCCCTGCCCGGCGAGGAGTTCGCCGGCGTCGTCAGCGACATTGCGCCCACCCCGGACCCCAACGCGGGGGGCGGCATCGTGGCCTACGAAGTGACGATCCGGCTGGACGATCAGGACCCCCGCCTGCGCCCCGGCCAGACGGCCAACGCCGACATCCAGGTGGAGCGCCTGGAGGACATCGTCGTGGCCCCGAACCGGGCCATCCAGGTTGACCGCGAGCAGGGACTTTTCTTCGCTGAAAAACTGGATGATGAGGACAACATCGTCCGCATTGAAGTTGAACTGGGCCAGCGCAACGATCAAATCAGCCAGGTCCTGGACGGTTTGGAGGAAGGCGACCGGCTGGTGATCCGCGAGCTTTCACGCCGGGCGGCCCTGCGCCAGGCCATCGGCGGGCCCGGCGAGGGACGCCGCTAGAAACCGAGCACAGTTATGTCAAATCCGGTGATCGAGCTGCAAGACATTACCAAGATTTACGCCATGGGCGACGTAGCCGTCCACGCTCTGAGAGGGGTGTCGCTGCAAATCCGCCCCGGCGAGCTGGTAGCCATTATGGGTCCGTCCGGTTCGGGCAAATCGACCTTGATGAACATCGTCGGCTGCCTGGACCAGCCCAGCGCCGGCCGTTACTTCCTGGCTGGCGTCAACGTCGGGGATTTGGACGACAACGACCTGGCTACCATTCGCAATCAAAAAATCGGCTTTGTCTTTCAGAGCTTCAACCTGCTGCCGCGCACCAGCGCCCTGGCCAACGTCGAGCTACCGTTGATCTACAACGGCGTCGGCGGGCGAGAGCGGCACGAGCGGGCCGTATCGGCCCTGGCCGCGGTTGGTCTGGAGGATCGCCAGCACCACCGCCCCAACGAACTGTCCGGCGGCCAGCAGCAGCGAGTGGCCATCGCCCGGGCCCTGGTCAACGCCCCTTCGATTATCCTGGCCGACGAGCCGACCGGCAACCTCGATTCCAAGTCGGGCGCGGAGATTATGGCCATCTTCCAGCGCCTGAACGGGGACCAAAACATCACCATCATCTTTGTCACCCACGAGCCGGAGATCGCCCTGCACACCCGCCGCATCGTCCGCCTGGCCGACGGGCGCGTCGTCAGCGACGAGCGCGTGCGCGATCCGAGGCGGGCCGGGGAACGGGCCTACGATGTGCGGCTCAGAGAGGCCACCAATGCCATCGAGGCTGAGGATTAGCCAGAGAGGCTGTCTGGAAAGTCCAATAAGCGGGCCAAGACCCTTATCCACCTGAAGAAAACGGGCGCCTGCAGAGGAAGATAAAAAGGAGTGCAGATTTTTATCTGCCCCTTTT
>JBHHXL010000492.1:0-3315 GCA_046757065.1 Anaerolineae bacterium | reverse complement strand
GGAGAAAGGTGTTCACAGTCGATGTCCGAAATGACGGTCCGGCCTGATAGCCTGGTCCTCTACAAAAATCGACCGGCCCGGGTGAGGCAAGTCGGAGAGAAATTCGAGATCGAGTTGGAAGGGGGCAAAGTCGTGCGGGTCCGCCCCAAGGATGTGAGCCTGCTCCATCCCGGCCCGCTGCGGACATTCGACCAGCTCCGGCCCCAGGCCGGCGAAGTGAAAACCGCCTGGGAAATCCTGGCCGGAAATGAGACCAGCCTGGACGAGCTGGCCGACCTGGCCTTTGGAGCCTACACCCCGGCGACGGCCTGGGCCGCCTGGCAACTGGTGGCCGACGGGCTCTATTTCCAGGGCACCCCCGCAAAGATTGTTGCCTGCCCGCCAGAGGCGGTGGCTCAAGAGCAGGCTACGCGGGACGCAAAACTGGCGGCGGAACGGGCCTGGCTGGACTTCCTGGAGCGGGCCCGCTCCGGCCAGACCATCCCCGAAGATGATCGCTATCTTAATGAGGTCGAGGAGTTGGCCCTAGCCCGCAGAGCGAATAGCCGCGTGCTGAAAGAACTGGGGCGGATTGAGGACCCGGAGAACGCCCAGGCCCTGTTGCTGGAATTGGGCCGTTGGGATCACACGGTCGATCCGCACCCCACGCGCTTCGGTCTGGAAACCTCCGCGCCTGCGGCCAAACTACCGGACCTGCTGGAAGAACCTCGACTCGACCTGACGCACCTGCCGGCGTTTGCAATTGATGATGAAGGCAACCAGGACCCGGATGATGCTTTGAGCCTGGACGGCAACCGGCTGTGGGTGCACATCGCCGATGTGGCTGCCCTGGTCCACCCCGACAGCGAGGCCGACCTGGAGGCGCGCCGGCGTGGGGCCAGTCTCTACCTGCCGGAGGGGACCGTGGCTATGCTGCCGGCCCGCGCTACCGGGGTGTTGGGCCTGGGCCTGGCCGACGTATCGCCTGCGTTGTCTTTTGGCCTGGACCTGGACTCCGAGGCGCAGGTCGTTGGAGTCGAGGTTGTGCCCGCCTGGGTGCAGGTTGCGCGCCTGACTTACGCCGAGGCCGAAACGCAACTTGAGCAAGAACCGCTCCAAAGCCTCCACCGCCTGGCTCAGCGTTGCTTGGCCCGTCGCCTGGACCGGGGAGCCATCGAGATCGATCTGCCCGAGGTCAAGGTCCGGGTAGTTGCTGGCCGGGTGCACATCCGGCCTTTGCCGCCCCTGCGCAGCCGGGGGCTGGTGCGCGAGGCAATGCTTCTGGCGGGGGAGGCGATGGCCCGGTTTGCGCTCGACCACAGCCTTCCTTTTCCCTTCACGACGCAAGACCCCCCAGACGGGGCCAAAGAACCCGGCGAGGGCCTGGCCGGGATGTTCGCTCTGAGACGCTATCTTAAGCGCAGCCAGCAGCGGAGCGTCCCGGCAGCCCACGCCGGGCTGGGCCTGGAGGTTTACGCCCAGGCCACGAGCCCCCTTCGACGTTACCTCGATCTGGTTGTGCACCAGCAGCTACGGGCCTATCTGCGCGGCGAACGCCTGCTAACCGAGGGGGAGGTCCTGGAGCGGGTCGGCGCCGCCGAGGCCATCAGCGGCAGCGTGCGTCGGGCCGAGCGGCTGGCAACAAGGCATTGGACGGTGGTCTACTTTCTGCAACATCCTGGCTGGCAGGGCGAGGGGGTCCTGGTAGAAACGCGCGGCAAGCGTGGCAGGGTGATCATCCCCGAGCTTGGCTTTGAAACCCAGATACACCTGCGCCGGGACCTTCCGTTGAACAGCACGGTGCGCCTCGCTCTGACCGGCGTAAACCTGCCCAATTTGGAGGCTCATTTCCAGGTTCGATGATTGGGGGCGGGGGAGAAGTAAACCGTTACGGCGACAGAGCGGCGGTAAAGACCTTGTGAGGTTGCCAGACTCCGGGGGATGAGGGGATCAAAATCGCCAGAAAATCGCCGGCAGGGGTGTAAGCCCGGACGGTTGGTGGCTCGCCAGGAACATCGAGCTCGATTTTCTGGCCGAAAATGACCCGGCGGGCGGTCGCTGCGGATAAGGTCACGGCGGGCATCGCCGCTATGGCGGCATCCAGCGGGTGAAGCAACCTGGCCGCAGTCCCCGCAGCCGCAGCCTGGGCCAGTGTGTCCAGGGTGATGGCATCCTCCAGACGCCATTCGCCGCTGGCCGTGCGGGTCAGGTCGGATAAGTGAGCGCCAACGCCAAGACGTTGGCCCGCGTCGTGCGCCAGCGAGCGAATGTAGGTTCCGGCCTGGCATCGCACGAGAATGGTGGCCAGGGACCGCTCCCAGGCCAGCAACTCAATCGAATCGATGTAGACCGGGCGCGAGGGGGGATCGACGCGCTGGCCGCGCCGGGCCAGTTTGTAAAGGGGCACGCCGTCCTTTTTGATGGCGGAGAAGGGGGGGGGCTTTTGCCTGATCTCGCCTATGAACGCCTCCAGCGCTTGCCGGACCTGCGATCTGGTCAGGCCGTTGGCGTCCGCCGTGGCCGTCACTTCCCCGGCGGCATCGTAGGTGTTTGTGGCAACGCCGAACCGAATCACCGCCCGGTACTCTTTGGTCGATTTCACCAGGTATTCTACCAGACGCGTGGCCTGGCCGACGCAAACCAACAACACGCCGGTTGCGGTGGGATCGAGCGTGCCGGCGTGACCGGCTTTACGTTGCTTCAAAATCCGCCGCACGCGATGGACAACATCGTGGGAAGTTAGCCCCGACGGTTTGTTGATGTTCAAGATGCCGGACAGTGGCGGCAGGGCGTGCCGCTTCTCGCTCATTCGTCGAGATCAGGGGGATCAGCCGGCGAGTCGCCGGTAGCAGGGCCAATCTGGTCCAACAGGGCATCGATCCGCAGCCCGTGCTCCAGGGAGCGATCCAGGTGGAAGGTCAAGTCGGGCATGTAACGGAGCGAAACCGTTCTGGCCAGCTCCCGGCGCAAAAAACTGGCGGCGCTCCGCAAGCCCTCCAGAGCTTCTTGCTCCTCGACGTTGAACACGCTGATAAAAACATGGGCGGTGCGCAGATCGGCCGTCACCTCGACGCCGGTGACGGTGGTGAACCCCAGCCGGGGGTCCTTGAGGCGCCGCTGGATCAACCCGCCCAATTCTTCGTGTAGCAGCTCCGCAACCTGCCGCTGCCTTCTCGTCAGCATCACACCCAACCCACACAACCCATAAACCCCGGCCAACCCACTCACCGATGTAGGAGAGGCATAGGGATACCCCACCTACGGGGTTTCGCACCGGGTACTAGCTAATCTGCTCCTTGATGTAGACCTCAATGATGTCGCCTTCCTGGAAATCCT
>JBHHXL010000491.1:0-3320 GCA_046757065.1 Anaerolineae bacterium | reverse complement strand
TTATGGGGTTTTGTAGCACAAGCTGTTAGCTTGTGCGGGACAAACTAACAGTTTGCCCTACATTACCACACAATTCCTCACAGAGCCATTCCTGGATGGTTTGAGTTTCTTCCTGGGCCAATAGATCGACATTTATGTGAGCCATTTCCCGCACGCGATTAAGTTGGGGGAGAGCAATCTCCACTCCGCTTACACCACGCTCGCCTTCAGCCAACTCCTCAATGGCGAGCTCAGACACAGGATTAAAAAAGGCTGCAAGTAGTGGTATAATTGGTTTATGGTTGGTCCAAGAGATAAGGCTTCGCCAGTCTTGAACAAATTCTGGTTCTTTGGTAATTTCCGTGGTGTAGGGGCAGGTCTTGTGCCTGCTCTGGGCGACCACAAGGGATGATCGCCCCTACATGTTAGCGCCCGGACAAAAAGCCTGGGAAACATTGCTGGCCAATGAAACCGTCCTGATTTTGCTGGACGAACTGCCCCCCTATTTCCAGAGCGCCCGCTCCAAGGCCATTGGTAATTCCGACCTGGCCGAAGTGACGGCCACAGCCTGAAAGGACTGGAAGTGGAAAGCCACGGCGAATATCGCAGCGGCGTCTATCAAGAATTGGCCCGTGGCTTTGGCGCAGCCGATTACACCGACCTGCTGGCCAACACCCGCGCCAACGAAACCCGCCTCAAAAGCGCCACCGAGTTCGGCAAAAAAGGGCTATCCGGGGCCAGCTTCGACGGCTCGCTGCTGCGCCAATGCCTCTTTGCCGTGTACCAGGTCCGCCAAAGCGAGCAAACGCAGACCGACCTCAACTGGCTCAAAACCGAGCTGCCGGATTACTGGAACCAACGGGAGCGGATCATCCACATTCTGGATTATCTGGCATCGCAGGCCCGCGTCTCGTCTATGGCCCACTGGCGCAAAGACAGCCAGGCGGCGGAACTGCTGGCCGGCACGGTGCGGAATGACCACGTGTAGCTGGTTAGGCGGTAACCGTAAACTGTTTTTTCCGGCGGGCAATGATGGCCTCAATATGCTGCGGCCAATCGTGAAGCACGGTCGGATCGATGTCCGCCCCGGTAGGCCAGACCAACGTACCCAGATCGGCATCTAGCCTGACTTGATTGAAAATCTCCAGGTCACGGAGCGGGCCAAAAATTGGTCCCAGCAGAATGGGTTCAAAGTCAATGATCTGTTCCGTACTATCATCAAAAGCAACGCGAAGGGTGTAATCACCCACAATTTCAAAGCTGGTTACATCATAAAGCTTATCATCTTGAAATTCGTCATTTTTCATCATCGACATCTCCTGGCAGTTCTAACGTAAGCCCTCAATCTTATTCAGTGGCTGTTCCTGTTCGATCCGTTGCCAATTTTCCAGCAGTTCCTCTCCATGCAGTTCGGCCCAGGCTAGAATGAGGTTTTGTTGCTTTCTAGGCATCGCGCCGGACAGCAGAACCGGAGGTGTAATGGTGAAACTGGCCCTGTATTCCCCAAAACGGGCGTGAAAGTGAGGCAGTTGGTGACGGCCAAACTCATAATACATGGTAATAATGATCCCATAAAACCGTGATATTTCGGGCACTTTCTGCCTCCATCTTGGGCTAATGCAAGATAATCGTTCAGAGATAATCGTTCAGTTTGATGACATTCTAGCATAGCGCTTATACGATGAAAAATAACGAGCGAACACAATCCCCCATTCGGCGCTTCTCCTCCCGCCGCCAGCGGCTGGACCACTCCTTTTTGTCACCCCGCCTCAAGGGCACCCAACGCTACGACCGTATTGCCGGTTACTTCAGCTCTTCCCTGCTGGAACTGATCGGCGAGGAGTTGGAAACCGTTATCGGCAAAATTCGGGTGGTTTGCAACTCCGACTTACACCCCCAGGATGTAAAAACCGCCAAAGCCGCGCAGATGGCCATCCGCCGTACCTGGACCAGTTCCCGCCCGGAAACCCTGCTCCAGGGCGAAGGTGAGACGCGCGCCCGTGAGCGCTTCAGACGCCTCTATCACCTCTTGAGCAGCGGCAAGCTGGAAGTCAAAGTTTTGCCTGACCAGGTCTTTGGCCTGATTCACGGCAAAGCCGGGGTCATTACCCTGGCCGATGGCTCCCAAACCTGCGCAGCCGCAGCCTATTGCTGGCTACGGCCACCCCGGTGCAGTTGCGCCCCATCGAAGCCTGGGATTTGCTCGACATCCTCAGCCGGGGGGATGAGTCGGTGCTGGGTAACGCTCACAGTAAATGGCGACGTGGCGGCCCAGCCCTTGAGTTAGTGATGAGGCAAACTGATTTGCCCACCGATGAAACTGAACGGTGGGAGTGGACGCGCAATCCCTTCCCCCCCAAAGAAGAGCATACTGATTTTCTGATTTTGCGGCGGAATCTGGCCGTACCGGATGAGCAGTCCATCGTGCCCGGCAGTTACCTGACCAAACTCTCCCGCCCGGATCGCAGCCGATTTAATCGCCTGTTTCCGCGTCTGGTAGAAGAACATAATCCCATTATCCGCCGCATTGTGCGCCGCACCCGCCAACAACTTGAAGACACCGTTGACCCAGAAACCGGCGAGCCGCTGTTGAAGCGGATCGAGGTTGAATTACTGGGCGAAGGCCCGAACGAGGCCATTCCCTTGCCCGGCTATTTACGGCAAGCCTATGAACTGGCCGAAGAGTTTTGCCAAACCCTGGGCCGGGGATCCGGTTTCTTAAAAACCCTGTTACTACGGCGGGTGGGCAGCTCCATATATTAGCCCTGAGCTTCAACTCGGGGCGGCGCTTTGCCAACAACGCGCCCTTCCCGTATTAGCCGGCGCTTTCAATCATTTAGTTCATCCTTCATCCTTCACCGCCCTCCTCCTGGTTCCGGGGGGACAGGGGCAGGCATCATTGAAAACAACATAGGCTCATATTTAGAACAAGGGCAACCTTATCGGGCCGCCGCCCGGAAATCAATTTCCGGGCTACACCTTCGGTAACGCCGGGCAGTGAGGCAAGCGATTGCCCTTGTGCTGTACATGAGCCAGGCCCAGTGTGGTTAAAGAACTTATCGTTTCTTGGGGGAGAATAACCTGATTTCCCTGGTACACTCCAAATTATAGCAGCAGAGTGTAACTAAAAGATGGTGACAAAACAAATTCTGTAAGGTTCTGAGGGCTGGCTCCACTCACAGAAAATGGGGGCGAAGTCAGCCGGTTTGCGAGTTTCCCTGACTAAAGCCCCAAACCGGACCGCGCTAAAAGGCGGTGACCCCGCCCCCAGGGGTGAGTGTGAAACGTGGTGCGTATTGCGTGCTTGACAGCTGCGTAGCACTTGACACCTGACACTTGAC
>JBHHXL010000490.1:0-3364 GCA_046757065.1 Anaerolineae bacterium | reverse complement strand
GCGTTTATCTGCGTCCAAATTTGAGATTTGTCAGCCAATCAGGTCTCCGTAGTTAATTTGCCCGCCAACACTCAAGCGGGGGACCATCAAAATTATCGCCAGGGACGGTTACCGGCCCCAGGAGATCATACGCTCATCGACGCTGTTGTATTGAATGTCCAGCCGGGCAGCGACCTCCGGGCTGAGCAGGGGCCGTTGGTTGGAACCGTCCGCGTTCATGACCCACAGCTCCCACCGGCCGCTGCGGTCGGTGACGAAGGCGATCTGGCGGCCGTCGGGCGACCAGGCCGGGGCGGCGCTGTTGTACTGCGGATCGGCCAGCAAGGGCGGTTTGGTCAGACGCGCCCGCGCGCCGCCGCCAGCGTCGATGGTGTAGACTTCCCAGTGGTCGTGCTGCTTGTAGTTGACGGCGATCCGGCTGCCGTCGGGGGACATCGCCGGGCCGTGGTCGCGCAGATCGGTCGTCAACGGCCACGATTCGTTTCGATTGACGTCAAGCTGCATCAGGCCCTGGTCCCCGTCGAACAGGACGCGCCAGGGGTTGGCCGGGTCCCAGGCCGGCGCGAAGGAGTAAGTGTCGCTGGTCAGGTCCTCGAACGCGCCCGTAGCCACATCGATTTTGCGCAGGCTCCAGTGCGGGTCCGGGGGCAGCTTGTAGCAGACCCGGACGCCATCCGCCGTGACCTCGACCGAAAAGTCGAATGCGTTCAGGGGCGGCGTGGGAATGCTGCGCCCAAGGGGATAGGTCTGGCAGATGCGGCGTACCTCGCGGTAGCCCTCGTGCTGGAAGTTTATGATCAGGGTTCGGCCGTCGGGCGACCAGGTTGGCGATTTGGCCTGGCGGGTTTCGCCCAAGATCGGAGTCTCGGCCCCGGTGGCCAGGTCGTAAACCCAAATCGAGCCAAACTCGCCGCTGCCCCAGCGGGTGAAAGCGATCTTCGTCCCGTCGGGGGACAGGGCGGGGTCGATGCCGGTCGTCAGCCGGCGCAGGTCGTTCCGGTCCAAATCGATCAGGTAGATGTTGCCCCCCGACGACTCTTGCAGGATTAGCTTGCCCGACAATTCGGGGCTGCTCCCAGCGCCAGCTGCTGCGCCCTCCGGCAGGGGCGGTGCGGCCACGGTGGGCGGGGTGATGCTTTCGTCCAGCAGGCGCGAGTAGCGCGACCCCGCCGAAATCCAGCCAGGCCCCTCGCCGCCCGGAAGCTCAATCTGGTACCAGCCCCCGCCCCGGTCGATGCCCAGCACGTCAACGATGTCTCCGGCGCGCAGTTCGCCGATGACGGGGTAAGCCAGCCCCGGCCCGCTGCGAATGTTGAGGCCCGGTGAAACGATCTCGGCTTGCGGCAAGGCCGGCTGCGGCTCGTCCTGCGCGCCCGGCGGGGCCACCATCGGCGTGGGAATCGAAATGGTTGGCCGGGTGGGCAGGGGCGTCGGCGGCGCGGCGGTTGGGGTTGGGCTGGGGGCGGGGATGGCCGTGACCGTCGGCGGCGGGGTGGGGCTGGCGACCGGACCGGACCGGGCGCCGGCCTCCAGCGGTACGACTGTCGGCGTGGGCGTGGCCCGCAAATCCCCCGGCGAGCAGGCGGCCACGGCCAGCAGGGTGGCGAAAATGAAGAGGACGGGAAAGTGTTTTAGCATCATTGTTTTATTCTTTCTCTTGCTAACGGACACCTCTCAAAATTGACGGGCGATTTCCGCTAAGCAGGGAGATTTTAGGCCCGCAGGTCGCAAGGCGCAAAATGCAGGCCAGAAACCTGCTACCTGCGACGTGCTACCTGTCACTTCGTTGCCAAATGTTCGTCAAATCCAGCGTATGTCCGTTAGCAAGATTCTTTCTAAGACCTATTCATAACGCAGGGCGTCAATCGGGTTCAGGCGAGCGGCGCGGGTGGCCGGGTAGACGCCAAATATCAGCCCGACCAGGATGGCCGAACTGGTTGCCAGCAGGATCGCGCCGGGGGTGATGACCGTGTTCAGGTCGGCCAGGCCGGCCAGCACCTGCGAGGTGATAATCCCCAGCAGGATGCCGATGGCCCCGCCGACCAGCGAGATGACGATGGCCTCCACCAGAAACTGGACCAGGATGTCGCTGCGCTTGGCCCCGACCGACTTGCGCAGGCCGATCTCGCGGGTGCGCTCGGTGACGGAGACCAGCATAATGTTCATAATGCCGATGCCGCCCACCACCAGCGAGATGCCGGCGATGGAGCCCAGGACGATGGTGAAGATGGCCGTGATGTCGCCAAAAACGGCGATCAGGTCGGCCTGGCTGATGACGGTGAAGTCGTCGTCGTCGCGGAAGCTGATGCGATGCCGGCGGCGGATGACCTCGGTGATCTCGTCGGCGGCCAGGTCCATACTCGGCTCGTCAACCACCTGGGCGTAAATGACCGAAACTACGTAATCGCCGCGCACCGTTGGGGCGGAGAAGAGGCGGCGTTGGGCGGTGGTGATGGGGATGATGACGACGTTGTCCTCATTGCCGAAGGCATTGCCGCCCTTTTCTTCCAGGATGCCCTTGACGCGGAAGGGGATGTCGTTGATCTTGATGGTCTGGCCCAGAATCAGCTCATCCTCGCCGAACAGTTCCTCGGCGGCGGTCGCTCCCAGCAAGGCCACCCGGGAGCGGGCCTGCACGTCATCGGCGCTGATAAATTCGCCCATGACCGGGCTAAAGTTGCGGACGGTTTCGTAGTCGGGGGTCACGCCGCTGATCGAAATGTTGCGCTCCTTCTGGCCGCGCACGACCAGCGCCCGGCGCGAATATTCGGGGGCGACGGCGGCCAGGTGGGGCACCTGAAACGGGTCGGCCAGCGCCGCCGCGTCGCCCAGCGTCAGCGGTTGGGCCCGGCGGGAGGAGCCGCCGTTGTCGTCAAACCCGCCCGGCACCACGAAGAGCAGGTTGGTGCCCAGGCTGGCAAACTGGTCGGCGATGAAGGATTCAAAACCCTGGCCCACCGACAGCAGCGCAATCACCGCCGCCACGCCGATGATGATGCCCAACATGGTCAGGATCGAACGCAGTTTATTGATGGCCAGCCCGCGCAGGGCGATCAACATACTTTGCCAGAATTTCACAATCTTTTCCCTTGACGTTTTTCCTTCGGTTGGATGCGTCGGGAGCCCCAGGGTTTTGTAGGACCAATACTTTTCAAATGAGCGGAGGATTATCAGCGGATGGCCTTCGGCCTAGCGGATTAGCGGATGCCCTGTTGCGCGGAGATTATCCGTTAATCCGCTCCCTATCCGCTGAGTATCCTCCCCTGACCTAAAAGGCAACTTTATTTGAAAGGTATTGGATGTAAGACACGTCTCTCGTGTTCTACATTTTCCAGTTGCTAAAAAACACTAAACCTGAAACCGT
>JBHHXL010000489.1:0-3368 GCA_046757065.1 Anaerolineae bacterium | reverse complement strand
CTTAGGGAGCAAAGCTATGACTTCATCTACCGCCGAGGTGGTCATCTGCGGCGCAGGCATCGCCGGGGTGGCCGCAGCCTACCATTTGACGGTCAGGCGCGGCCTCAAGAACGTGGTGCTGGTCGATGAACGTCCCCCTCTGACCCTGACCAGCGACAAATCTACCGAGTGCTACCGTAACTGGTGGCCGGGGCCGGGCGAGGCTATGGTCAGCCTGATGAACCGCAGTATCGACATTTTGGAAGAACTCGCCCGCGAAAGCAACAACATTTTCAACCTTAACCGGCGGGGGTACCTCTTTGCCACGGCGAACCCGGCCCGCATCCCCGAATTCGAGCGGATTGCGGCGGAGTCATCCGACCTGGGCGCCGGCCCGGTCCGGTATCATACGGGCCGGCCAGGCGAACCGGCCTACGTGCCTGCCCCGGCCCACGGTTTTGAAGATCAACCCACCGGCGCAGACATCATCCTCGACCGGGGGCTGATCCGGGAGCAATTCCCCTGTCTGGCCGAAAACACGGTGGCCTTGCTGCACGCCCGGCGCTGCGGCTGGTTCAGCGCCCAGCAGTTGGGGATGTATATGCTAGAGCAGGCGCGGGCCCACGGGGCCACGCTCGTCTCTGCGCGGGTGGAGGGGGTCGATCTGGCCGGGGGCCGGGTGGAGGCCGTTCGCCTCAGCGAAAGCAATGGCTCGGCGCTGATTTCGACGCCCATCTTTGTGAATGCGGCCGGCCCCTTCGTTAAGCAGGTCGGGCAAATGGTGGGTGTTGACCTGCCGGTCTTCTCCGAACTACATACCAAGGTCGCTTTCAACGATCACTTGAGGATAGTGCCCCGCGATGCGCCGATGGTCATTTGGGCGGACCCGCAGTATATTCCCTGGTCTGAGGAGGAACGGGCCTTCCTGGCCGAATCGGAGGAGACGAGATGGCTGCTGGATGAATTTCCGGTTGGGGTGCACGCTCGTCCGGAGGGCAGGGAGGATAGCACAATGGTGTTGATGCTGTGGACCTACGACATCGAACCGGTGGAGCCGACCTTCCCCCTTCACTTTGAACCGCACTATCCCGAAATCGTCCTGCGCGGGATGTCAACGGTAATGCCGGCCTTGTCGGCCTACGTTGACCGCATGCCGAAAACGGTCGTGGATGGAGGTTATTACACCAAAACCCGCGAGAATCGTCCCCTGGTGGGGCCACTGCCGGTTGAGGGAGCCTACATCATCGGCGCACTGTCCGGATTCGGGCAAATGGCTTCCTGCGCGTCCGGCGAGTTGTTGGCGGCCCATATCACCGGCGGGGAGTTACCGGCCCATGCGGCGGCCTTCAGCCTGGATCGATACCAGGACCCGGCCTATCAAAAGTTGTTGGAGGATTGGGGGGCGTCGGGGCAGTTGTAGCCAGTGGAAGGAATGTAGGGGGTTTCCTGTTTACCCTATACAAGATACAAGCAAGAGGATGCGAATGAAAAAGCTAAAAGTCGGTGTGTTAGGCGCGACGGGCGCTGTTGGGCAACGATTTATCCAACTTCTGGCCGGACATCCCTGGTTCCGGTTGACGGCCCTGGCCGCTTCGGGGCGGTCGGCGGGGAAGCCGTATCGAGAGGTGGCTCGCTGGTTCGTTTCGGCGGACATCCCGGCGGAGGCAGCCGACCTCGTCGTCCAGCCCGTTGAGCCAGGGTTGGATTGCGATCTGGTATTTTCGGCGCTGCCATCCAATGTCGCCAGGGAGGTGGAGCAGGCTTTCGCCGGGGCGGGCTACGGCGTGTTCAGCAACGCCAGCGCCCATCGCTACGATGAGGACGTGCCTCTGGTGACGGCCGAGGTTAACCCCGATCATCTGGACCTGCTGCCCCGCCAGCAGGCGCAACGCGGCTGGGCGCGCGGCTTCATCACCACCAATTCCAACTGCTCGGCGATGCCGCTGGTGATTACCCTGGCTCCCCTGCACAGGGCTTTTGGCGTCAAGGGAGTTGTCGTTCAGACGATGCAAGCCCTGTCCGGGGCTGGTTATCCGGGCGTGCCCTCGCTGGATGCGCTGGACAACGTCATTCCCTATATCGCCAAAGAGGAAGAGAAGATGGGGATCGAGACGGCCAAGATGATGGGAACCTTGCGCAACGGCCGGGTTGAGCCGGGCAAGTTCCCCCTGAGTGCCCACTGCAATCGAGTTGCTTCGCGAGACGGCCATCTGGAAACGGTGTCGATTGCTTTTGAGCGCCCGCCCGCCGAACCTGAGGCGCTTATCCAGGCCTGGCGAGATTGGCAGCCGCTGCCGCAGCAGTTGGGTTTGCCCAGCGCGCCCGTACCGCCGATCGTCATTCGGCCAGAACCGGATCGGCCCCAGACGCGCCTGGATCGGGATAACGGGCAGGGTATGGCCGTGACGGTAGGGCGGGTCCGCCCCTGTCCGGTTCTGGACTACAGATATGTGCTGTTAGCTCACAACACCATCCGTGGGGCGGCGGGCGCGTCGGTTTTGAACGCGGAGTTGATGAAAGCTCAAGGCTTGTTGGAAGGTTTTGGTTGAGGTAGCCGGGTTGGGACTTTTTCAGTTGCAGCAAAGCCAAACGCCTCGCAGATGCGAGGCGTTTGAGGTAAATAAGATTGCTTGCGGTCAATAGATGGCGGCTACAGGTTGCTGACGATGTTGCTGAAGACGTTGCCGACGATGGGACCCAGCAGGAGCAGAATGGCGATGACGACGATGGCCACCAGGACGAGGATGAGTGCGTACTCTACCAGGCCTTGACCTTCTTCACGGGGTAGGAATAGCATTTTTATTAATCCACCTTTCTTAAAATAATGTAGTGTTGGATAAAATTAAGTCTGTCAACTTACTTCTTAAGCCATCATAGCACGAAGACGGTCACAGTTTCAATAAGGCTAAAGTACTAAGCTGCGTAAAATTAGCGTAAAAGAGGATTGCCCGTAAAAAAGGGGAACCGCCTCGTCAACTATCGGAGGCGGTTCGGATAAAGGTAAAAAGCACTTCGAACAATATAGAGAATAAAAGGGTTTTACAGGTTGCTGACGATGTTGCTGAAGACGTTACCCACCACCGGCCCCAGCAGGAGCAGGATGGCGATAACCACGATAGCAACCAGGACCAGGATCAGAGCGTATTCTACCAAACCCTGGCCGTCTTCACGTGGCAAGAACAACATAGCATTTCTCCTTTCTGTTTAAGATTGAGCCTCGAAAGCTCGCGCACGCTCAAATTTTATCACGCGAGCGTCGCGCCTCACAATCGTGCGAAAGTACTATTCGCATCCTCGCCAGACGATGTGTTGGCACGCAGGCATTCTTCAATTTTAATCCCATTTCTTAAAACGAGCAAGCGGCATCCCCGCTTCGGGTGCGTCCCAAA
>JBHHXL010000488.1:0-3369 GCA_046757065.1 Anaerolineae bacterium | reverse complement strand
CAAAACTCCGGGCCAGGTGCTGCCAGACGCGCGGCCTGAGCATCCGGCCCAGGATCGACTGGGTAAAGCTGTCGTCGTAAGTGCCGGCCAGGGCATCGAAGGCAGCGGGATCGATCGCAGTCATTCGTCCTTCGTCCTCCGTCCTTCGTCCTTTGCCATTTGCCGTTTGCCAGACGAATGACCAATGACGAATGACGAAACCAATCTACCAGGCATCGGCGGCGCGTTCCTCGACGGGCCAGCCGCGCCCGCTCCCGGCCTGCCCGAAGCCCTCCTCCCGCTCGTGCCGGGCCAGCCACATTCCCAGCCGGCCCCGCCGGGCGTTGAGGTACATCTTCGCCATTTGCGGGATGTTTTTCGACCCGGCCTGCCGCAGCTTCGAGAGATTGACCTCGTTAACCAGCCAGCGGTTGGCCTGGTCGTAGAAGCGCTTCGAATAGCGCCCGGCAACCTTCAGATCGCGGTCGGTGCGAGCTTCCCAGGGCAGGTCAGCCACGACCCGCTCCTCGACGGCCTGGTAATACCGGGTCCCTTTGATGGGATAGGCCACGGTCGTCAGGAACACGTCGGGGTTGGATTTTTTGAGGTGGTCGGCGGTGGCCTCGATGTCGGCCATCTCTTCGCCCTCGTAGCCGAGCATAATGAACATCCCAACCTCGATGCCGGCGGCCTGCAACATCCGGGTCTTGGCCTGCACGTCCTCCACGTCGGCCTTGCGCTGCATCGCGTCGAGGATGCGCTGCGAGCCGCTTTCGGAGCCGATCCAGAGGCGATAGCAGCCCATCTCGGCCAGGGCCTCGATCGTCTGCGGGCTGAGGCGGTCGGCCCGGCTGATGCACTCGAAGGGGATTTTCAGGCCGCGTTTCTTCAGCTCCCCGGCGTACTGCAAGAACCAGCGCGGGTGGATGGTGAAGACGTCGTCGGCGTACCATAGCTGGTCGGGCCGGTAACGCCCGGCGATCCAGGCCACCTCGTCGGCCACATCCTGCGGCGTGCGTCGCCGGTGGGTTTCGCCAAACACGGAGTGGCTGCACCAGGTACAGGTGTAGGGGCAGCCGCGCGCGGTGATCAACGAAACCGAACTCAGCCCGTGATGGGTTTTCCACGTCTCCAGGTAGGCGTCCAGGTCGATGGCCTCCCGGTCCGGCCAGGGTTGGGCCGGCAGGTCCGGGATTTGGGGACGCGGGGGCGTTTTGACGATGGCCCCTTCCTCGTCCCGGAAAACAACGCCCAAAACCGGCTGCAAGCGGTGCGGGCCGTGTTGGGCCAGGTGCGGGATGAGCTCGGCCAGGGTCTCTTCCCCCTCGCCAACCACGACGACATCGGCCCCGGCGTCCAGGTACTCCTGGGCATAGTGGGGCGGCTCCGGCCCGCCCAAGATCACCTGCGCGCCCACATCCTTGCAAATCCTGGCCATCCGCAACACGTTTTGCTTGGTCATCAGGTTGCAGTACAGGCCGACCAGGCCGGGTCGCGTCCGGCGCACGTAGGCCTCGAACCCGGCCAGGCTATCAAAGGTGCTGTCGAACAGGTCCACGGCGAAGCCCCTGGCCTTCAAATGGGAAGAGATATACAGCAACCCCAGGGTGGGGTAGGGCTTCATTATCTGTTGTTCGTGCGCGTCCTCGGCGATGAAATAGCCGTGGGACAGAAGAATATCCATATCTCCCAATCCCCCAATCCCCCTTAAACCGATTGCAGCTCCAAAGCAACGGG
Source organism: Anaerolineae bacterium (assembly GCA_046757065.1). GTDB lineage: Bacteria > Chloroflexota > Anaerolineae > 4572-78 > JBHHXL01 > JBHHXL01. The sequence goes on along the minus strand of JBHHXL010000488.1, from coordinate 1,653 downwards.
ATCATCGTGCGGAACCTGGGCCAGCTTGCGCAACTGCCGCACCGATCCGGCCAGGCGCATCAGGTTGACCGGAATGGAAGCGGCCAGGCGCAGGTGCTGGCGGCGCAAGGCCCCGGGATTTTGCAGGGCAGCGGTCACGGTTCGCCAGGCTTTGCGCGCCCGGTACTCCTGGTGAACCCGGCGATGGAGCACGCGGTAAAAGTCCTCGACGAAGGGCCCCTGGTACAGCATTGCCAGGTCATCCGAGTCGACCCAGTTGGTCTTCTCGCCGAGTTGCAGCCTGACGTTTTCATAGAACTTGGTGCCGGGCAGGGGGTAGGAGACGGAGATGCCGATGTCGTCCGGCCGGCAATCGCGCACCATTTGCAGCGTCTTTTGGATGTCCTGCCAGCCCTCGCCTGGATAGCCGAATTGCAGGAAGAAGCCGACCTCAATGCCCACCCGGTGCAGCCGCTCCGTGGCCAGGTAAATGTCCTCAACCTGAGTGTCCTTGTCCATCGCGTCGAGGATCTTCTGCGAGCCCGATTCGGCCCCAACCCAGACGGTGCGGCAGCCGGCCCGGCTCAGGGCCTGGGCCACGTCTTCCGTGATCAGGTCCACCCGTTGCAGGCATTTGAAGGGCACGACCGCGTTCTGGGCCACGGCCAACTCGCTGAAGCGCTCCACCCAGCCCGGCTTCAAACCGAAGATGTCGTCGGCAAACCAGATGTGATCGGGCCGGAAGTTTTCCTTCAGCCACTTCACTTCGGCCACGACGTTTTCCGGGCTGCGGCTGTTGTAGCGGCGGCCGTAAATCGGCTTGGCGCACCAGTTGCAGCGATAGGGGCAGCCCCGGGTGGTGACCAGGTTCATCGAGTAGTAGCCGTGCCGCTCGTACCAGATATTCTGGTAGCGCGGGATGTCGATCAGGTCCCAGGCGGGGAAGGGAAACATATCCAGGTCTTTGACAAAAGCCCGCTCGGCGGTGCGCCGGATGCCCCCGTTATCCGGCCAGGCCAGGCCGGCGATGGAGGGCAGGGGTCGCTCCTCTTTGCCGCTCAGATGATCCAGTAGCTCGTGGAGGGTTAGCTCGCCTTCCCCCATCAAGATGTAGTCAACCCCGTGCCGGAAATACTCGGCGGCGTGGTCGGTGGCGTCGGAGCCGGAGACGATGACCGTACAGCCCCTGGCTTTGGCGGCTTCGGCCATGGTGAAAGCCGCCTGCCGCATGCGCAACAGGCACATCTTGCTCAAGTAGTTGAAGTTATCCTCGTACAAAACGGCGAACCTGGGCTGGTGCGCATCGAGGGCGGCCAGCCATTCATCCTCCGATGCGGCCAGCATCGCGTCGAAGAGGGCCGCCTCGTAGCCCTGTTCGCGGATGTACGAGGCAGCGTAGAGGCTGCCCAAAGGCGGATAGGGCTGCATTGCAGCCCACAGTTTTGGGTCAAAGCGAAGATAATATGATTGTCCAAGCAGAACTTTATTCGTCATAGCACGCTCCAGGGAAAAAAACACAGGCAGCGACGGACGAAAGACACGCTAACATTACCCCCCATCTTTCGTTATCGCTCGCGAAGGTGTCCGTTTTTCGCTTGCAGCCCCAAGTTTTGCTCAAGGTATTGATCGTTCACCCGGTGCCGGTAGGCTTGCAACGTTTTGTGGCCGTGATTG
>JBHHXL010000487.1:0-3369 GCA_046757065.1 Anaerolineae bacterium | reverse complement strand
GCTGAACATGAGCCTATGCGGTTACTTCCGCGACCGGTGAACCGATGGCCTCCAGCGCCTTTTTCACCGTCAAAACGACGGCATTGCGAAATGGATCACGCACCAACCAACCCCGGTCATGCCTCGCCGGCTTCACGCCGGCGGCCTTGACCCGCGCCAGCACCTCGGCCAGCGCCGCCTGGTCGGGCAGCAAGATGGAGAACCAGCGCAGGCCCATGGCGTCCTCCGGCGGAGGCGGCGCGCCTTCGCCCTGCCAGGTGTTGAGGCCGATGTGGTGATGGTAGCCGCCGGCGGAGACCATGCCCATCCTGAAAGAGCGCATCAAGCCCTTATTGTCAAAACCAAGAATGTTATGATAGAAGCGCATAGCTTCGTCCAGGTCGGCCACATGCAGGTGCATATGCCCAATACGGGTTTCAGCGGACACGGGCGCGTTTAAGTCGTCGCCGGGTTGAAGGTGTTTGAACAACGCTTCCAAATCCAGGGGTTCGCGGCCATCGCTGAGAGAGCCGTCCGCGCGGCGGGCGTAAAATCGTTGGCCGTCGATGACGAACTCGCCATCTTCAGGCGATTCACAGTAGAGTTCGATGCCGTTGCCATCCGGGTCGTCCAGGTAGGTGGTCTTGGTCATAATATGATCGGTCGGGTGGTTGAGATAGCGCGCGTTGAACAGTCGAGCGATGGGACGGGCCAACTCCCGGCGGTCGGGAAACAGGACGGCGAAATGGTAGAGGCCGCAGGTACCCCGGTAGTGGCGGGCCTGGGGATTCTCGCGCAGCGCCAGCAGGTCGGGACCGCCTGCCCCCAGGAAGGCGACGTTCTCTTCCCGGCGATGCAGCCGGAAGCCTATCAAACGTTGGTAGAAGTCCAGGGACCGTTCCAGGCTGGTCACGGTCAAGGCCACGGTCCCGATATGGGTTTGGGGATGGATAGAGAACTCGCTCATAGACACTCCTCTCAGGATTGGCGGGCCGGGTCTCGCCCGGCTAAAATGTTATCAATTACTTGCCGCATCATTTCCTCCGGCACAGCGCCGGGCAAGGCCCATTTACCGGCCAAAACCAGAGTGGGAACGGCGTGGACGCCGCGCATCTGCGCTTCGACCAGGTTTTGTTCTACCGCTTGACGGACTTCGGCGCTATTAAAATCCTGCTCCCACCGTTCCAGATCAAGGCTCACATCGGCGGCGCAGTGGCGTAACACTTCGAAATCGGCAATATTACGGGCTTCCACAGCATGCGCTCGCTGAATCCGGTCGAACATATCCCAGTGCGCTCCCTGTCTCCCCTGAAATTCAGCCGCCTTGCAAGCCAACAGGCCCGGCATCGAGTAAGGGTAGGGGAAGGAGCGACTGCGCATTAGTTCGACATTGATAGCTTCGCCGCCGGGATGGGCAGCGGCGGCAGCCCAATGAGTTAATATCTCGGCCTTACCCGCTTCCGGGCTGCCAAACATCTGGCTGATCTTGTTCGGGTTGGGGGCCAGGGCAAAACTGCGATGGTCTACCTGCACCTGGTCCTTATAATCATTTACAATGCGTCGTAACCTCGCCGAGGCTAAAAAACACCAGACTCAAAGCACATCGTGGAAAAAAGTTATTTGTAACATTTTATACTTTTGTTCTTATCATAGCTCTTGAAATTGAAGTTGCTATATAAAGTGTAGCAATTATACAAACGTCATTTTACTTTGTCAAGTAAAGGTGGTATATTATTTACAGTGTACGGAGGTTAGACGATGAAAAATACGGAGACGCACTTAATAGAAAATTGTCCGGTAGAGCAATTGGTTCGATTGATTGGTGACAAGTGGAGCTTGCTTATCATTCGTGATTTAATGGAAGGCTGTCATCGTTTTGGGGAATTGCAGAAATCAGTGGGGAATATCAGTCCGCGGACCCTCTCGGCGCGGTTGAGCAAGATGGAAGAAATTGGGTTGGTGGAGCGTCGAGCCTACGCCGAGATTCCACCCAGAGTAGAATATTCTTTGACGAAAAAGGGGGTGGCGTTAAAACCAATGCTTGAGGCTATGCGGGATTATGCGGAGGAGTGGTTGACTATTTCGGTAGAGTAATTACTCGACTTTTGCAGTGACATAACACGAATCAGCACTTTAACAGCCAGATAATCCAGGCCAAAAGATTGCCAAGGTAGCCGGTAGAGGTAACATGAGCCCAAAACTCGCACAGGAGGTGGGCTATGTTGCCGCTGGTTGAATTTCCTCAGATCGTCCAACACTATGCACCAGTGAAGTCTTCCAAGCCCAGCAACTCCGTCAACGCATGAGGTACTTCCTTGCCAACCTCGTCAACAACTCTTATACTCTGTTTCATCTGGAGGCCTCCTGGGGCAATCTGGTTTGTTGCTAGCGAACCAAATCTACCTCAGTTGGCCTCTTTTTGACTAATCGCTTAGCCCACTAAAGGACGAAGAACCTAATATTATCGCCGTGAATCCTTAAATGTGATGGCCGTTGTTTGCTTTTCATTCAAACCCCTCAATTCCAAAGACGATGACCTCTTGCAACCACGCTCTCCGGCGCTCGACGTAGGCCAGATGGCCGCAGGCCGGCCAGGTGCGCAGGCGCGCGTCCGGCATCTCCCGGACGGCGGCCTCGCCCCAGGCCACATCCGCCTGGCGGTCCTCCTGCCCCCACAGAAAAAGGGTCGGCGTGGAAATGCGCTTCAGATCGTCGAAGAGGTTCTGGTCGGGCCGAAAGCAAGCTTCGCCCAGGGCCGACAGGTTCCGCTGCAGGATCGGGCGCGGCACGGGAGAGGCCGGGTCGTGGTTGATCCAGCCCCGCAACGTCCCGAACGAGCGGCTCAAGGTCTCCTGGTGAGCCCGGAGCACCTGCACGTACTCAGGCCGCAGCCAGGGGGCCTGCGGGCCGATGCCGGTAACCGAGGTGGCCACCACGCCGCGCACCCGGTCGGGTGCGGCCAGAGCCAGCCGCAGGGCCACATGCGCCCCGTAGGAGTGGCCCACCGCCAGCAAGTCTCGCAGGCCAAGCGCCTGGATGCCATCCAGCAGCCGCCCGGAGACTCCCTGCGGCGTCGGCTCCGCCGGTTCCGCCGACAGGCCAAAGCCGGGCAGATCGACGGCCACTACCTCGAAATGGGCCGCCAGGTCCGGGATAACCTCGCGCCAGGTATCCGCCGAGTAGCCAAAGCCGTGCAGCAACAGCAAGCTCGGCCCGCTGCCGGCGCGGTGGTAGGCGATGGACAACGGATCGATGTAAGAACGACGCAGAGGGGTTAGATTCACATCAGGTACTACTACCTCAAGGTGTATGTGAGCCTATAGTTACCAAACACCCTTCGACAGGCTCAGGGTGCGGATCAGGCGACCCATCGGGGCCAAGGCGTATCCT
>JBHHXL010000486.1:0-3373 GCA_046757065.1 Anaerolineae bacterium | reverse complement strand
AGACTGATTGACAATACTTACGCAGTTTGCCCAAAATCAGGTGACCGGCACTTGTTTTTCCAGTTCCTAAGCGCCGGTCACCATTAAGTGCGTAAGTACTGTGATTTGACACATAATAGTTCCCTCATTATACTGCTTGTCCATTCAAACTTGCCTCGGTCTTTACCGGCCCGACGTTGGCCATTTTGAAGAGTTCGCGCGCCTGCGTGTGGACAAAATCGCCTGTCAACACGTATGGTACGCGGGCGTGCCTGACTCCACAAGACGGAGCGGTGAAAAAGACCAAAGTCCAGGGCGAAAAGACGTGCCAAATCATACGCGAACCAACTTATATTAGGAGGAGACAGGAGATTGCTTATGCTGCAACGCTGGTTTGAGCGCACCTCGTTTATCGACATCTTTCTGTGGTTGTTCCGCACCATTATCATCATCTTGATCATTTGGGGCACGCTATCGGCCCTGACGTCCGGCAAGCAAGATGGTGAAAGTGCGGGCCAATTCGCTTCTCGCTGCATCCAGGCCCAGGACTTATTGCAATGCACCAGCCGCTACAGCTCCGAAAACTGGTTGGACTTCGTGATTTTCGGGCTGGCCCAGGGAAGCGTCTATGCCTTGATCGCGCTGGGATACACGCTGGTGTACGGCGTTCTCTTTATGATCAATTTCGCCCACGGCGAAGTGTTTATGGCCGGGGCCTACACCGCTTTCTTTGTAGCCAGAGCCTTCGCCGAACCCCCGGACGAAAACACCCCCCCCTTTCTGGATAGCAACCCCATCCTGGCACTCCTGATTGTAATTCTGGTGGCTATGGTCACCTCAATAATTGTGGCCGTGCTGCTGGAACGCATTGCTTACCGCCCCCTGCGACGCGCCCCCCGGCTGGTTCCCCTCATCACCGCCATCGGCGCGTCGTTCTTTTTGCAATACACCTTCCGGGGACTGTACGGCTCAGGGGTTGAAGCCTACCCGAACGTCAAGGTTTTGGAAGGGGAATGGTCTATCCTCGGCCTGGAAATTCTCAAAACCCAGGCGGTGGTCATCGTCGCCTCCATCTTGCTGATGATCGCCCTCTATATCTTCGTCATGCGTACCAAGACCGGCAAAGCGATGCGCGCCGTAGCGGAAGACAAAGATGTGGCCGCCCTGATGGGCGTCGACGTTGACCGGGTTATCGTCATCACCTTCGCCACCGGCGCGGCGATGGCCGGGGCCGGCGGCGTGCTTTACGCTCTCATCTTCCGCCAGGTCCATTTCTTTATGGGCTTCATCCCCGGCATCAAGGCTTTTACGGCTGCGGTTCTGGGCGGCATCGGCAACATCCCCGGGGCAATGTTGGGCGGCCTGTTCCTGGGCGTTTTCGAGGCGGTTGGGCCCAGCCTCTTCCTGGAAGGGCTGAACATCCCCGCCCCTTACCAACTAAAGGACGTGATCGCTTTCACCATGCTGGTGCTGGTCCTCATCTTCCGGCCCACCGGCATTATGGGCGAACGTCTGGCTGAGAAGAAAGCGTGAGGTGGCGAGCACTATGGAAACTATGAACACCGACTGGAGAAAGGTCCTCAATTTTGCGCTGATCAGCGGCGTGATCGTCCTCTATATCTGCCTGGTCGGCCTGGTCGAAAGCTTTACGGACCGGGACGTCATTTTTGAGACGCTTTCGTTAGGCCACACCCTGCTGTTCATCACGATTCTACTCTTCGGCTACTTCACGGCCCGACAAGTCGCCGGCGGCCAACCGTTGCAGGCTCTGCTGGCCGGGCTGGTGGTCGGCCTGGCCAGCAGCGGAACGCTGGTCATATTGGTCCTGATCGCGGAGCCGATCAACCTGCGGGCAGTCCTCCTCAATGCCTCACCCGGCCTGATAAAATTATTGACCTTCGGTCGAGAATCTCAAATCAACGGCAGCTTGATTTTGTTGGGCACCGGAGCCTCGCTCGGCCTGTCGGGCGCGCTGGTTGAGATTCTGCCAACGCGGATACGGCGAGCGTTCTTATGGGCCCTGGCGCTGGTCATCTTGCTGGGCACGCTGGGAGAGCTGGTCGACGGCATCCTCTCCGGCCCGGAAACGACCGAACCGCTGGCCGATTTCCTGTTCACCCGCGATAGTCTGTCTGTGAACAGCGCCGTGGTGGCCTTCATCGCCATCGCAGCGATTGTATACTGGCCCGTTGTGCAGCGCCCGCTGGCCTGGGGGGCTTTGGCCGCGCTCCTGCTGGATCCGATAGCAGCCCGGCTGAAGTTGGAAGCGCTGCAAACCCCCGTAGCGACAGCGGTTCTTTTCTTCATCGTCGTGGCCGTGAACGTCTTTTGGAACCGCCGTGAAAGCGCCATCACCTCCCAGCTTCCGGCGGGTTTGCAAAAGAGCGTCAATTACCTCTACCTGATACCGCTGGGCTTGACCCTCCTGTTCTTGCCGGCTATCTTGCGCCTGTACCTGACCGAAGTCACAAACACGGTAGCCATTTTCATCCTGATGGGCCTGGGCCTGAACATCGTGGTCGGCTTCGCCGGATTGCTGGACCTGGGCTATGTAGCTTTCTTCGCCATCGGGGCCTACTCGATGGGCGTCCTGACCTCGTCCGGCGAATTGGGGGTCTTAAACCTTTCCTTTTGGACCGCCCTGCCCATTGCCGTTGGCGTATCTGTCCTTGCCGGTATTCTCCTGGGTGTTCCGGTCTTACGCATGCGGGGCGACTATCTGGCCATCGTCACCCTGGGGTTTGGCGAGATCATCCGCATCCTGGCCCTGTCCGACTTTTTGCGGCCCTTTATCGGGGGCGCGCAGGGTATCCTGGATATTCCCAAGCCACAGGCCGGCCCCATCGAGCTGGTTTCACCCCAGCAACTTTACTACGTCATCGTCGTCTCCTGCCTCTTCGCTGCTTTCATTGCCTGGCGGCTGCGCGAATCGCGCTCCGGGCGATCCTGGATGGCGATGCGCGAAGACGAGGATGTGGCCGAGGCGATGGGCATCAACCTGGTCAAAACCAAGCTCCTGGCTTTTGCCGTGGGCGCCGGTTTTTCCGGGTTGAGTGGGGCCATATTTGCCGTCAAGATTGGCTCGATATTCCCCCATAGCTTTAACTTGCTCATTTCCATCAACGCCCTGTCGCTGATCATTGTCGGCGGCATCGGCAGCCTGCCCGGCGTGGTGGTCGGTTCGCTGGCTCTGGTTGGCCTGCCGGAATTGCTACGCGAATTCGCCGAATTCCGCCTGCTGATCTACGGGGCGTTGCTGGTAGCGATGATGATCATTCGCCCCGAGGGGCTGTGGCCCGAGGTCACCCGCCAGCGAGAGCTGCACGAACACGAAACCTACGAGCCAGCCCCGGCCGGCCAACCCACTTAAGCGGTTGTCCAGAAATTACCTGAC
>JBHHXL010000485.1:0-3390 GCA_046757065.1 Anaerolineae bacterium | reverse complement strand
CGGGGTTGTTTTACCTCAATTAAGTGCCAGTCACCTAATAGGGTGAATAGTTACCAAAACCCCATAAAAGCTCAAAGAGCCAGAAGAACTTGCAAACGACATTTGAGTTCTTTGAACCGAACTATGAACGCTTCACTTCAACCTAAGAAACAAATCATTCTGCTAACCACCGCCCTCTCCTACCGCAGCCGGGCCTTTCAGGCAGCCGCCGAGCGCCTGGGGCTGGAAATCGCCTGGGCGGTCGATATGCCGCCCAGGCTGGCCGACTACTGGCAGGTGCCGTTGGGGATCGAGTTCAACCGGCCGGAACAGGCGGTGCAGGCCCTGCTCGACTACGGCCAGACGCACCCCGTGGGGGCCATTCTGTCCATCGACGACAGCGGCAGCCTGATCGCGGCCCGGGCCGCCGGCGCGCTGGGCCTGCCCCACAACTCCCCCCAGGCCGCCCTCGCCGCCCGCAACAAATACGAAATGCGGCGCTTGTTCGCCCGGGCCGGCGTCCCCTCCCCGGAATTCAGGCGCTACACCCTGAGCGACGACCCCGAACAAATCGCCGCCCAGGCCCGCTACCCGGTCGTGCTCAAGCCGCTGCTGCTGTCGGGCAGCCGGGGCGTCATCCGGGCCGATAACCCGACGGAGTTTGTGGCCGCTTTCGAGCGCCTGCGGCTGATGCTGCCGTCGACCGGCGCGGGCCCCGATTCGCACAGCCTATTGGTCGAACAATACATCTCCGGTTTTGAAGTTGCGCTGGAAGGAATCCTGGACGACGGCCGGTTGCAAGTCCTGGCCCTGTTCGATAAGCCGGACCCGCTGGAAGGGCCGTTTTTCGAGGAGACAATCTACGTCACCCCCTCCCGGCTGCCCGATGCGGCGCAGGCCCAGATCGCCGGCTGCGCGGCCCAGGCCGCCGCCGCGCTCGGCCTGCGGGTTGGCCCCGTCCACGCCGAACTGCGCCTCAACGACGCCGGGCCGTGGATGGTTGAGATGGCGGGCCGGTCCATCGGCGGCAATTGCTCGAAGACGCTGCGCTTTGAGCTCGATGTTTCGCTGGAGGAACTGATCCTGCGCCAGGCGGCGGGGATGGACATTAGCGATTTTCGCCCATCCGACAGGGCCAGTGGAGTGATGATGATCCCGATCCCCCAGGCGGGCATCTTGCGAGGCGTGACCGGCCTGGAAGAAGCTCGGGCGGTCCCCGGCGTTGACGGCATCGACATCACCGCGCCCCTCAACAACCCCCTGCTGCCGCTGCCCGAAGGGGCCAGCTACCTCGGTTTTATCTTTGCCAGCGGCGACAGCCCGGACTTTGTGGAAGCCGCGTTGCGGCGGGCACACAGCCATCTAAACTTCGACATCGAGGAAACGTTGCCCGTCCTAAACGCCGCAATGGATGTTATGCCGTTACAATCTTGAGGTCAACCTGACCTTCGGTTGGCTCCGCTCAGCAAAACCACGATTCGGTCAGCCTTGGGCCCGGGTCCGGTTCCAATTCGGGCCCCGATGCCCGGCCATTGCCCCCAGCGCGCCCCCGGGCCAAATCCCTCACCCGGTAGAAGGTCGTCCGCGTATCCTCCCCCACATCCGCCGCAATTGCAACCAATCCGGCCACCTGCCGGTGAAGCGCATCCATTCGCGGGTCCGGGTGCTGCCAGGCATAGCTCAGCTCGGCGGGCTGTAGCGGCCCCAGCCACCTCTCCCCAGCGGCCTGGGGCAGCAAAGCCGAATGCGGCGGCAGCAAGAGACGAATGCTGTACTGCACCGGATCGATCTGCTCGATTAAGCCGAGCCGCTCAACCTGCTCCAGCATCTCCAGATAATCTTCGAACGTCGTCCAGGGGGTGAAGGCCACCAGCGACGGCCGCAGAGAAATACCGGCCCCGGCCAGAATATCCAGCGCAACCTCAATATCGGCCCGGGTGTGGCCCTTATCGAGCCGGCGCAACACCTCGTCGCTGAACGACTCAACCGCCGACACCACGAAGGCGCAGCCCAGCGCCTTCAGCTCGGCGAAATGCCGCCGGTGCTTGAGGATGTGCTCGATCTTGACCGTGATGTCAAACGTTACCTGGGGGAACTCGGCGTGCAGCGCCCGGACGATCTGCAACGAATGGCCCGGCCCATTCAAGAAATCGGGGTCGCCAAAAGTGATGTGCCTGGCCCCCCGTTCGACCTGGGCGCGAATATCGGCCAGCACCACCTCCGCCGGCACTACAAAAAAGCGTCCCCCGTAGACCGGGGTCACGGGGCAATGCAGGCAGGTGTGCAGGCAGCCCCGGCTGGCCTCGACGTAGCCGGCCGGCGAGCGTTGGCCGTTCCATTCCAGATGAGCGTAATGCTTTAATGGCGGCAATGCCCGGCGGTCGGGGGTAACGAAGGAGATCTTTTCCAGATGGGGAGCAGCTTTGTGCTGGCGGGTCGTGACGCCCGGCGGCGGGTCTGTCCGGCCCCGGACCAAACCGACGACCAGGTCCCGCAGCGGCGCTTCGTATTCCCCAGCGATGATGTAATCAGCGCCACATTCGAGCAGGTAATCGGTGTTGAGGAAAGCGTACAGGCCATAACAGCACAAGGCAACCGAGGGGTTGATCGCCCGAATGCCTTCGATCAGGCGCGCAGCCAGGCGCGTGGCCGTGTGCATCGGGACGGAGATGCCAATGAACGACGCTTCCCGGACCGCCGTTGCGGGCAGCGGCTCGACGCCGGTATCGACGGCCCTGGCCGGCAAGCCGGCCTCCGCTAAGGCAGCCAGCGGCGAGGCCAGGTTGAAGGGCTGGTGGCCCAATTCATACGTGGCCAGCAGTAAGATGGACTTGGATGGAGGCATCTCCTACTTCTTTTGCGCCCCCCCGCCTTTTTGCTGCGCGCCGGGGGTGCCGGGCGGCGTCCAGCCTTCGGGCATTTTGGCCTCTTCGCCAAAGAAGAACTCCTCAAGCTCCTTGATCAACAATTCCCGGGCCTGAGGATCGGCCAGGTTCAAGCCGTAATGGTTGATGAGCAGCACCTGGTGTTCCAGCCACATCTCCCAGGCCTGTTGCGAAACCTCATTGTAGATGCGCTCGCCCAATTCGCCGGGGAACGGCGGCTGCTCCAGGCCGGGCAGCTCGCGGCTAAGCTTGGCGCACATCACCGTGCGCACCCCCGGATCGAAGGCTTCGGCCTGGGCCCCTTCGGCCCCGGCGATCTCTTGCCGGATTGAATCGCGGGTAAATCCCTCCAAGAACTCGCCGCAGAAGCGGCATTTCCTGGCACTGGCTTTGATCTCCTCCCCGCAAAAGGGACAAATTTTGGTGTCATTCGACATACCTTGTCTTACCTCCAGTTCTTGATTATACTATAATTCGCCAGGATTTGCCCACCTGGGGTGCGTCCAAATTTTTTGGAAAGCACAGG
>JBHHXL010000484.1:0-3391 GCA_046757065.1 Anaerolineae bacterium | reverse complement strand
GTGTCAGGTGATCATTTTCACGCTTCGCGTCGGTGTCGCCCCGCGGAGACCGACCGACGCCCCTGTAGATTCCACCTTTCATCCTTCATCCTTCCTTCTTCCCCTTCAGCCGCTGCCAGACCTGCGGATAGTGGCTGGCGTCGATCAGCTCCAGGCTGTTGCCATCCGGGTCGCGAAAATAGATGGAATGTGTGCCCAGCGACCAGTCCTGCTCGTGCTCGATCTCGACGCCGTGGGCCAGCAGGCGGTCACGCCAGGCGTCCAGGTCCTCACCGGGCACAGACAGCGCCAGGTGGCCCTGCCCCCGCGCCCCGTGCCTGGGGATCGAGCTGACGCGCCGGTCGATACCAGCTACGTTAAACAGGATGAGGGTCGAACTCGACCCGGTTTGCAGAAAACGAGAATCTTCAAACGAAGCCGTCAGGGGCAGGCCCAGGACCTGGGTGTAGAACCGGGTGGCCCGGTCCAGGTCATCGACGTAGAGAACAGCCTCGGCAACACCAACGATTTGAGTCATCAGGGAACCTCGTACAAGTTCGGGATAATCTACCACCGTATGCCGGGGAAATCAACTGGGTGTGTTCAAAATGAGTTGGAAAATGCCGGACAAGCTAACAGCTTGTCCTACAACTCATCTTGAACGCAGGGAAATCAACTTGCCGCCGAGCTTCATTCGAGCTGGTATTCGGCGTGGATAAAGCGTTGGGTGCGGGTTTCGGACCGAATGATCAGGGAGTGCAATTCAGCCCGATTGCCGTGGTAACGCACGCCGGGCAGCAGCTCGCCGGCGGTGATGCCGGTCGCGGCAAAGAAAATCTCGTCGCTCGACACCAATTCTTTGCAGGTAAGGATTTGTCCGGCATCCAGGTTAGCGGCCCGGACGGCAGCCCATTCCTCCTCGCTCTGGGGGGCAATCCGGCCCAGCATCGATCCGCCTACGGCTCTTACGGCGCAGGCGGCGATCACCCCCTCGGCCACGCCGCCGATACCCATCAAAATGTCAACATCCACCCGGGGCGTAATGGCCATCAGCGCCCCACCGATGTCGCCATCGGAGCGCAACAGCACCCGCGCGCCCGCGGCCCGGATCTCTTCGATCAGGTCGTAGTGGCGCGGGCGCTCCAAAACAAACACCACCAGGTCACGCACGGCCTTCTCTTTGGCGCGGGCCACCAGGGCTAACGTCCAGGCGGCGGGCGCATCCATACATTCCGGGACCAAAACCTCGGCTGCCTCCCGGCCCACAATGATCTTATCCATATAAACCGCCGGGTTCGGCGACCACATCGAGCCGTGCGAGGCTACGCCGGCCACGGAGATGGCCCCCGGATGCCCCCGGGCCACCAGCCCCGCCCCATCTATCGGGTTGACGACGACATCCATCTGCGGGCCGTGGCCGGTTCCCACGGTTTGGCCGCTGTCCAGGGGGGAATGTTCCCTCACCCGACCTTCCTCACCCACGACAATGTGACCATCCATATCCAGGGTGTTCAGGCTGGCCACCATAGCCTTAATCGCGGTGTGGTCCGCCTCATCCTTTTTGCCCAATCCCATCCAACGGCCAGCGCCAAGCGCCGCCGCTTCCGTCACTCTCACCAAATCAAGGCCCAGATTTCGGGGAGGGTGTCCGTTCATTTCATCCTCTCCTCACCGCCAACACACTTCAGCAGGGCGCTGCCGGCCTTTACCCTTCAATCGCTTCCAGCAACCCGGCCCTCTCCCAGGCCAACATCCCCCCCTGCATCATCGAGACGTTGGTGTAGCCCCGGGTCTGCAACATATAAGTTGCCCGGCGACTGCGCCGCCCGGTGCGACAGACCAGCACGACCTCGCGATCCGGCGGGATGTCTTGAGAATTTGCAAATAGTTTCGGCAGAGGGATCAACTGCGCTTCGGGGACATGGCCGCGCCGGAACTCGCGCGGTTCGCGGACATCGATCACCAGGGGAGGCTCATCGCCGTTCCCGGCGCGCAATTTTTGCCACAATTTCTGGGGCGAGATGTGGGCCACGCTGCCCGGCAGTATGTCGGTGTGAAGCGGGGCCAGGTCTGTATAAGACCGCTTGGGCAAATTCTGGCACTCTTTGAAAGCGCGGACATCACATTCGTAAATGCAAATGGCCGGGTCCAGAATTTTATAAAAGAGATAGCTGATGGCCGTGTCTTCCCCCAGGAACCGGTCGGCCCCCAGCTCGTCGTAAAACCCGGTTGTTTTCATAATCTTCAGAACGGGGTCGTGAACTTTCATGAAATACAAATCCCCGCCCCGCTCTCGACAGGTGCGCATGACCGATTCCAGCATATGCACCCCGCTGATGTCGCATTGGTTAACGCTGTGCATCCGCAAGAGCAAAAAGCGCTGATCCGGGTACTCCACGAAATGCTGGTTGATGGCGTCCTCGACGTGGCTGACCGCACCGAAATACAAATCGCCCCAAATGGTCAGGATGCCTAGCTGCGGGCAGGGGGGTCTATCCGGCCGCTGCGTAAAATGGGTGAAGGTCTCATCGGGCAGGACGGGGACCACGCGAGGCAGGCTGGTCTTGATGATAAAGCGGGCAAACGACATCAGGATACCGGCCAGGACGGCGAACTGGAGCGGCAACAACAAGGTTGCCAGCAGGGTCACGATCATAATGATGGTATCGCCCCGGGTGCCCCGCCAGATACGGACCATCTCCTGGCGATCGACCATCCGGTAGGCGATCACGACCAACACCCCGGCCAGGGCCGTGCGCGGCACGTAAACCGCCAGCGGAGCCAGGGCCAGCATGGCGATCAAGACAAACAGCCCGGAAAACACGCTGGCCAGCGGCGTGCGCCCGCCGGCATTGTAATTGACGGCGGAGCGGGTAAAAGAACCGGAGGTCGTATACCCCGACAGGAAGCCGCAAGCGATATTGGCCAGCCCCTGCCCCACAAATTCCTGGTTGCTGTCCAGGCGCTGGCCGGTCTGGCTGGCAATCGAACGGGCGATGGACATCGCTTCCACCAGGCCAATGGCCGAGATGGCCAGCGCCCCCGTCGACAACTCGCCGATGAGGTCCACATTGAAGAGAGGCAATTTGGCCAGGGGCGGCAGGCCACGCGGCAACTGGTCGATGACCCGCACCCCTTGCCGGTCCAGCCCCAGCAGCGCCACAATCACCGAGGCCACGACCATTGCCAGCAAGGGGCCCGGCAGTTTCGGGGCAAATCGTTGCAGGACAAGGATCAAAACGATGGCCCCCAACCCCAGGCCAAGGCTATAGAGATGGGTTTCCGGCAAATGAACCCCGATGTTCTGAACGGTATCAATCAATCCGGGTGAACTGGGAAAATCCAGCCGGAGCAGGTGGCGCAGTTGATTAAAACTGATCAGCACGCCGGCCCCGGCCGTAAACCCGACGAT
>JBHHXL010000483.1:0-3392 GCA_046757065.1 Anaerolineae bacterium | reverse complement strand
ATTTTCAAGGGAGTTCCTACCATGTCACACACGCTCGGCAAAGACGACGAGAAGGCTGCGGCCGTTGACGGCCTGTTGCAAGCAATGACCTGGCGCTGCATCGGGCCGCCCCGGGGCGGACGGGTGGTAACCGTGGCCGGCGATCCAGACAAGCCCGCCGTCTTTTACTTCGGGGCCTGCGCCGGCGGCGTCTGGAAAACGACCGACGCCGGGGTCACCTGGCAGAACATCTCCGACGGGTTTTTCCAAACGGCCTCGGTGGGGGCACTGGCCGTGGCCGATTCCGACCCCAACGTCATCTACGCCGGGATGGGCGAGGCCACGATCCGCATCGATGTTTCGCCCGGCGACGGCGTTTACAAATCGACCGACGGCGGCCAGACCTGGGCTCACACCGGCCTGGCCGGCACGCGGCACATCGGCAAGATTCGGGTCCACCCGGCCAACCCCGACCTGGTCTACGTGGCCGCCCTGGGCCACGCCTTCGGGCCCAATGAGCAGCGAGGGGTCTTCCGCTCCCAGGATGGCGGCCAGACCTGGCAAAAGGTGCTGTACAAAAGCGAGCGGGCCGGCGCGGTGGACCTGGCCCTGGACCCCGGCAATCCTCGGATTCTTTTCGCCAGCATCTGGCAGGCCCGGCGCACATTCTGGAACCTGTCCAGCGGCGGGCCGGACAGCGGTCTCTACAAATCGACCGACGGCGGCGACACCTGGACCGACATCAGCGCCAACCCCGGCCTGCCCGAGGGCATCAAAGGCAAGATCGGCCTGGCCGTCTCGCCGGCCCGGCCCGGCCGGGTGTGGGCCCTGGTCGAGGCCTCGGAGCCGGGCCTGTATCGCTCCGACGACGGCGGGGCCACCTGGCGGAAACTGACGGACAAGGGCGAACTGCGCTACCGGCCCTGGTATTTCAGCCACGTCATCGCCCACCCCCAGGAGCCGAACACGGTCTACATCCTCAACCTGGACATCTGGAAATCGATTGACGGCGGCCAGACCTTCAACAAGGTGGCCTCCCCCCACGGCGACAACCACGACCTGTGGATCGACCCCCGCCGCCCGGAGCGCATGATCCAGGGCAACGACGGTGGGGCCTGCGTCTCCTTCAACGGCGGCGAGACGTGGTCCACCATTTACAACCAATTGACGGCCCAGTTTTACCACGTCGCCGTAGACAACCAGTTTCCCTATCGCGTCTACGGCACGCAGCAGGACAACTCCAGCATCAGCGTCCCCAGCCGGACGGCGCACGGGGCGGTCACCTGGGCCGATTGCTACCCGGCCGGGACCGGCGAGAGCGGCTACATCGCCGTCCACCCCCAGGACCCGAACCTGGTCTACGTCGGGGCGGTCGGCAGCTCGCCGGGCGGGGGCGGGGCGCTGCAACGCTACGACCATCGCACCGGCCAGATCCGGCTGGTGACGGTCTGGCCGGAGGAGTACTCCGGCTACGGGGCCAAGGACCTCCGCTACCGCTTCCCGTGGACCTTCCCCATCGTCTTCTCGCCCCACGATCCAGATGTGCTTTACAGCACCGGCAACGTCGTCTTCCGGACCACCGACGAAGGGCATAGCTGGCAGGCCATCAGCCCCGACCTGACCCGCAACGACCCCAGCAAGCTGGAGGCGTCGGGCGGCCCCATCACCAAAGACACGACCGGGGCCGAGCACTACGCCACTATCTCCACCTTCCTCGAGTCACCCCACCAGGCGGGCGTCTTTTGGGCCGGTTCGGACGACGGCCTGATCCACCTCTCCCGAGACGGGGGGCGAACCTGGCAGAACGTGACCCCGCCCGACCTGCCCGAATGGTCGTTCATCAGCCTGATCGAGCAGTCGCGCCACGATCCGGCCTCGGCTTACGTGGCCGCCACCCGCTACAAGCTCGATGACTACCGGCCCTACCTGTACAAAACCGGCGACTTCGGCCAAACCTGGCAAAAGATCACCAACGGCATCCCGGACCACGAATTCACGCGGGCTATCCGGGCCGATCCGGGCCGGGCCGGGCTGCTCTACGCCGGGACCGAAACCGGCCTCTACATTTCGTTGGATGACGGCGCTTCCTGGCGACGGTGGCAGAATAACCTGCCCGTCGTCCCGGTCTACGATATGGTCATCAAAGATAACGACCTGGTGCTGGCCACCCACGGGCGTTCGTTCTGGATTCTGGACGACCTGACCCCGCTGCACCAATTGCCGAACGGCGGCAAGAGGGCCCGGACCGGGCCGCATCTCTACTGCCCGCGTCCGGCCTACCGCCAGGTGCCCGATCTGACCAGCTACTGGTTTGCGGACGAGGGCAAGAACTACCACATCGGCCTGGGCGTGCCGGCCATTTACCACCAGCAAAAAACCGAGACGGGCGCGATGGAGCGCACCTTCCTGGATGCGGGCCAGAGCGCCCCGGATGGGGTCATCGTTTACTACCATCTGGACTCGAAGCCAGAGGAGGGGACGGACGTTTCGCTGGCCTTCCTCGACGCCCGGGGCCGGCTGATCCGGGAGTTCAAACCCAAACCGCCGGGGGCGGACGAAGAGGACGCGGCCCAATCCCAGGACTTGGGGCCGTGGCTGCCGGTCGAGGCCGGCACCAACCGCTTCGTCTGGAACCTGCGCTACCCCAACGCGCATAAGGTGCCGGGCGATAAGACCGTCGAGGCGGAGCTGCGAGGCCCGCTCGTCGTGCCCGGCAGCTACCGGGTGCGCCTGACCGTGGGCGGGCAAACGTGGAGCGAGTCTTTTGAGGTCCTGAAGGACCCCCGGGTCACCACCGACCAGGCCGACCTGGAGGCGCAGTTGGACCTGCTGCTGCAAATCCGGGACAAGCTGTCGGCTGCCCACGACGCGGTCAACACCATCCGGGCAGTCAAACAACAAATAGCGGGCTGGGAAGACCGGTTCAAAAGCCGGCCCCAGCCGGACCCGGCCCTGGCCGCAGCGGCGGCGGCGCTCAAGGAGAAGCTGAGCGCCATCGAGGACAAACTCGTCCTGCCGGGCGAGCATTCGCCGGCGACGATGATGAACCACCCCGCCCGTCTCAACATCAGATTGGCCTCGCTGGTCAGCGTGGTCGATAGCGCCGACGCCGCCCCAACCACGCAGGCCCGGGCCGTGTACGAGGAGGTGGCGGCGGAGATCGACGCGCAACTGGCCGCCCTGGACGGGGTGTTCGACACCGACCTGGTCGCCCTGAACGACCTCATCCGCCAGGCCGGGGTGCCGGCCATCGTGGCCTGAGCGATGAATCGATCCCACAGCTTCGCTTACATCACCCTGGCCGACCTGGTGGCCCGCTCCGCCTACCAGATGGGCAAGACCCCGCTCCTGCCTATTTTTGCCGCCGCGTTGGGGGCCTCGGGCCCGTTTCTGGGCTTCATCGTCTCCGTTTC
>JBHHXL010000482.1:0-3394 GCA_046757065.1 Anaerolineae bacterium | reverse complement strand
AACTCAAAACTCAAATCTCAAAATTCAAATACTGCCAGCAGCGGCAGATGGTCGGAGGCGCGGTTGGCGGCTTCGATGTCATCAACCACGCGGCAGCAGCGCAGGCCGGCGGCCAGAGTCGGATCGGCCAGGATGTAATCGTAGCGGGTGGTGCGGTTGCCCGGCATCCAGGTAAAGCCGTCGTCGTCGGGGTGCAAACGCCGGAAGCAGTCCACGTAACCGGCCTTGAGCAGGCGGGGAACGGCCAGCCGGAAGACTCGGTTCAGTTGTAGGGCCATCAGCCAGCGCATCCGGGCCGGGTTGCGGCCTTGCAGCACCCGGTCCCCGGGGCCGATGGCGTTCAAATCGCCCAGAATGAGGTGCGGCCCCGGCTGCCGGGCCTCGATGAGCTGCAGCAATTTGCCCACCGCCTGCCAGCGCCGGACCTCGAAGGGCAGCAGCAGCGTGGGCAGGAAATGGACGTTGTAGATGGACAGCGACCCGCCGGCCAGCCCCAGCGTTGTTTCCAGGACGGCCTGGGTCAGCGGCGGTGTGCGGTAGACCTGCCAGTTCAGGATGGGGAAGCGCGATAGGGTGGCGATGTGGCGCTGGCCGCTGCCCTCGGCCCAGATGTGGCGCAGCCCCAGCCGCCCGGCCAGGGCCGCGACCACATCCCGGTCGTCGGCTTCGGTCAGGGCGATGACATCGGCCTTGACCTGGGCCAGAACGCTGTAGATGGCCTCCAGACGGTCTGCGCCGCCCAGGTAGAGGTTGTAGGTCAGGACGCGGAGGGTCGTCACGTCGAGCTAGGCTGGCTACGCCTTGAGAACGCTGAGCGGGAAGTAACAGGAAACAATCCAGTTAGGCGCGTCAACGATCTCGCTGATCTTCAGGTCGGCGGCGGCGCTGCACAGGCAATAGGCCTGGCTGCGCGACAGGCCGTGGTTTGCCGCCAGCCAGTCGATCATATAGCGCACCGCGTTCTGCGAGTTGGCGTAGAGGTCCTCGCCGTGGGCCGTGGTGCAGTAGTAACCCTGGCTATCGGTCCGGGTCAGCGGGCTGGGGGTGGTGAATTGCAGCTCGGTTAGCGAAATATCTTTGCGTACATTGAAGCGCAGGGTGACGGTCATCGGCGTCTCGATGCCGGTGCCGGTCACTTCGCCGTCGCCCTGGGCCGAGTGGCAGTCGGCGGTCGAGAAGAGCGCGCCCGCGACGTGAACGGGAAACAGGGCCTGCGCCCCGATCGTCAACCCCCGGATGTCGATGTTGCCGGCGTTGAAGCGCGGCGGGATGGTGGTCAACCGGCCTTCTTCTTTGGGCGCAACGCCCATCACCCCGCAGAACGGCTCGAAGGGGACCTCGACCTTGTCGCTGTCTCGAAAGAAGCAAGAATCGCCTTCCAGCCGCCAGTGCTGGACGAAGGGGTAGTCAAAGTCGCCGGCCAGCAGCCCGAAGCCGGGCAGATGCCCGTTCCAGCCCCAGCCTTTGTGCTCCAGCTTGAGGATGTCCACCTCCAGCACGTCGCCCGGCTCCGCCCCTTTGATGAAAACCGGCCCGGTCAGGGGATGGATGCGCCCGAAATCGAGGCTGGCCAGGGCATCGTGGTCCGAGTCCGGGGTGACCTGGCCGTCAACGGCCTCCCGACATTCGAAGACCACGGTGTCTCCCGACTCGATCTCGAGCCGGGGCGGGTACGAGTTGTCCCAAAATGCGTGGATGACGCTGTCGTCAAGATAATGCTCGGCCATTGGAAACTCTCCTTTCTTACGCGCCTGGCGAAGGCGCGCCTCGCGAAGAATCTTTTTCCGCCGGTCCATCCGGCGGTTCGCTGCGAATGATTGAGCGCCGGACTCAACCCGGGACGGGCATATGGCTGTCGATCTTGCGCTTGTGGGTGTTGGGATTGTAGCGTACCAGCCTGTGGCCGAAGCGGTCGCGCAGGGCGCGCAAGGCCGGCACGCGCTCGACCAGGGCCCCGCCCGCTCGCTTGAGCCGGCCCTCCCAGTAAAAGCCAAACCTCTGGTGAAGCCAGCGCCAGCGCAGCAGGCCGTAGTATGGCTTCAGCAGCCAATGCCCCTGGCTGCGGCCAACGTAGAGGATGGCGTTGATGTCGCTCATCGCCCTGGCTTCGGCCTCATCGATCCAGGGGGTGTTACCCCGGTTCAGGTCGAATTCGGTCCAGCCCGCCTGGTCCTGGGGCGGGACGTAGCCCCGGGCCAGCGCGTCCGGCCAGAGCGGCGTGCCCGGATAGGGCATATAGATGCAGATCGAGCAGCGGGCATTGGGGTTGATCTGGCACAGGCGGTCGATCAGGTCAATCGTCACCTGCCGTTCCTTTTCGTCTTCTTCAGGCAGACCGAAGATGAAGCTCAAATTGGCCTCGATGTGGGGGGCGTACCCGGCCAGGTTGCGCACGCCCCACTCGATCATCTCCGCCTTCTGGTCCTTTTGAATCGAGTCGAGCACCTTCTGGCTGCCGCTCTCCGCGCCGATGTTGACCCACTGGCAGCCGGTATCGTTCATCCATTTGACGAATTCCGGCTTGAGCAATTGCACCCGCACCTGCCCGCTCCAGGGCATATTGACCGCTTCGACCAGGCGCCGCATCGGCCGGGGGCGGCCAAACAGGTAGTCATCGGCGTAATCCACGGCGTTGATCTGATGCCGGGTTTTCAGCCACTCGATCTGGTCCAGGATGAAGGCGTTGCTGTGCTGCCGCCAGGTGCGCTTCATGACCACCTCGTTGTAGCAGAAGCCGCAACGGAAGGGGCAGCCCCGGCTGATATAGACCGGGATGGCCCGGTCATACGGCCCCGATTGCAGCGTGTAGGCCTCGAGGTCGGGCAGCAGGTCCCAGCGTGGGGAGAAGTCGTCCAGGTTTTGGATGAAGGGCCGCTCCGGATTGACCACGGGCCGGCCCCGGTCGTCCTTCCAGGCCAGGCCGTAGACGCCGGCCCAGTTGCGCCCGTTTCGAAGCTGGTAGGTGAATTCCTGGGCGGTCAGCTCGCCCTCGTTGACGACCACGAAATCTACGTAGTCTTCCCGGAGAACGTCTTCCGGCATAATGGTGGCGTGGACGCCGCCCCAAACGGTGGTCAGGCCCAGGTCGTGGACGCGGCGCGTGGCCTCGATGGTGGGGGCCAGTTGCGGCCCGGTGATGGTGCTGAACCCGACCCACAGCGGCTGCGCCTTTTCAACCTGGCGCACAAAGTCATCAAGCGCCGCTTTGGTTTCGTGCCAGACCTCGACGCTGAGGCCCTGTTGCAGCAGGGCATCGGCCACGTACATCAGCCCGAAGGGCGGGTACATATCGCGTTCGTTGCGGAAGTTGATGAGGAATACGTCTGTCATAAGGTCCCCCCTTTTGACGGTAGCACCTCAAGGCGTCGATGAGCCTATAGTTACCAAACACCCT
>JBHHXL010000481.1:0-3396 GCA_046757065.1 Anaerolineae bacterium | reverse complement strand
GACCGAGTACTAAACGGTTTTCACTCGCCCAAGCGCTGACCATATGGATCGCTGCACTGACAAAACCACTTTGAAACTCTTGGGGGTCTATCAGGCTAAATACTCGACCAATTCACCAAGTAATGCAAATATTTTTGTTTTCTGTTCCTGATTTACATAATCTATGCGATTGCCCTGTCTTTCAAGCGAAGAGCGGCTCCAGCAGGTCCACGCTCCCCTCAATATCATCCCCGAAATACAGCCGGTAGGTGTTGTCGCCCAGCAGGGCCTCGACGCGCCGCTCGTAATCCGGAAACTCCCGCTCCCCGCCGGCGTAGCCGGCCTGCCAGGCCGCTTTGGCCTCCGGCAGGCCGACCGGTTCCAGGCGGCTCTTCTGGCCGGGCGCGCGCTCGACCAGCACCACCGGCCCGGGCCGGGCGCAGACGGCCGTGCTGCCGGGCCGGACGTGCTCCAGGTTGACCTCCAGCTTCATTTCGCCGTTGGTTTGCAGCACCGGCTCGTAAGGGGCCAGCTCCGGAAAGTGGTTTTTGGCGTCGGGCAGCAGGTGGAAGGACCAGGGTGCGCCCCACCACACCTGCCGCTGCCAGTCAATCCAGACCACGTCCTCGGCCAGGGCCTGAAACTTGCGCCTGGCCCCGGCGTAGGCCAGGGTGGTCTTGCCCCCGCCGCTCTGCGCCCGCAGCAGAATCGCCCTTCCGTTTTTGGCCAGGGCCGAGGCGTGGACGCCCATCACCCCCCGCCCGGCCAGCATCACAAAAAAGGCGAACTCCAAAAAATGCCAGCGAAAAAAGGGCGGGTTGGCCAGAATCCTGGCCGAAAAACGCCCCTCGACCCTGCCTGTAGCCCGGTCCGCCACCAGCCTGGCCTCTGTGCCCAGGGTCTGGCAGGCCAGGTCGCCCTCGGTGTGAAACACCGGCTGGGCCAGCGGACCGGCTTCCGGCGGCGCGTCAGCCTGGAAAAGACGGAAGGTGAAATCCGGCGTTGGGCCGGGCCGGGCCGGGCCGTAGCCGCCGAAGGAGGTTTCGGCGGCGGCCAGCACCGCCGGGCTGTCGGTGATGATGTGCAGGCTGAAGCCCATCGGCTGGAACCAGGCTTCGAGCCGGGTCTTTTCTTGCGCCTTGATCTTCAACTGACCCAATCCTCCAACAAGGATTTTATCGTTCATGCAAATCTTCTCGCCGCCAGGTACGCCTTTCGGGAACCGGCCCTTGCTGGATGAGTTGCATAATGAAAGCCCGTTCGGCTTCCCAGGCCTTCAGATTGCGGCGGGCGGGCCGGAATTGTCGTGTTTGGCGGTCAATGGCCTGGCGGATGATCTCGGCTTCCGTCAGGCCCAGCGCCCCGGCCAATTGCTTGAGACGCGCTTCCTGGTCTGGCTCAATGTAGATTTGCTTGCGTATTTTGGTGGCCATTTTCTTTTTCCTGACGGTTGATGTACATCGCATTATATCTCTATTCTTGTGATGTGGCTACTCTCTCGAAACCACCCCTCACCCCCCGGCCAGTTCGCGGTAAATGCTCGTAAAGTTCTCCGCCGTCACGGGCAGGCTAAATTCCTCCTCCACTCTGCGCCGGGCCTGCCGGCTCATTTGCCGGTACAGGTCGGCGTCGCTCAGGACTTCCACCACCTGGGCCGCCAGCGCCTCTTTGGAGGTCTGGGCCGGCCGGCAAGCCACATCCCGGACCACCCCGGCCGGCGTGCCCAAAACCGGCAGGCCGCAGGCCATCGCCTCCAGGACGGCCATGCCCTGCGATTCGTGCCAGGATGTTTGCAGGTAAAGATGGGCCTGGCGATAAAACTGCGGCAGTTCCGGGTAGGGCAGGTGCTGGTGCCAGACGACGTTTGCGCCGATCCCCAGCTGATCGGCCAGCTGGCGCAATTCCGATTGGAGAGGGCCGTTGCCAGCCAGGTTCAGCCGGATGCCCGGCAGGGCTTGCTTGACCCGGGCCACGATCTCCAGGAGCAGGCGCTGGTTCTTGACCGGGATCAGCGAGGCCGCCTGGACCAGGGCTCGTCTGGCCGGGTTGGCGCTTAGGGCCGATGTGGGTGGACCGGCAGGCCGGAACCGGCCCGTATCGACGCCGAACGGGGCCAGCCTGAGCCTGCCCTCCTCGACCCCCTGGGCGCGGCACAGGTCGAGCTGGTAATTCGAGCCGGCGGTCACCCGCGAGGCGCGTCGCAAGGCGTAGCGCGTCGTCAGCCGCCGGGCCAGGAAGCGTTGCGCGCCGTAGTCGATGGCCGGCAGGCGGGTCAGCTCCCCGCCGCCCAGGCTGACCACGACCGGGCGCTGGATCCGGGCCCCGGCCAGGGCCGCCGATAATCCGGCCTCGTCGGCCCAGAAGGCGTGCAGCAGGTCGAACGGCGTTTCGCGGTGCTGGCGGATGACGGCCAGGGCCGTCCGCAGCCAGATTTGAATCGAGGCCAGCCCAAACCGCTGCCCGCCCCCCAGGGCGTGGTGGGTGAGGCCGTCAAATGTGAAGCACCCCCTGGCCGGATAGCGTTGGCTGAAAACGTGGATTTCGTGCCGCCGGGCCAGGGCACGGCTCAGGGCCAGTAGGGCCGGGATGGCCCAATCGTTTGGGCCAGCGCTGAAGCCCGGGACGATCAAAGCTATTCGCATGGAAATAACGCAGGACGCCAGGCTTATTCGAGCCGGGCCATTACAAACGTGTAGATACGACGGGCGGTGCCGGCTGCTGCCCGGGCCAGTTCCAGTGGCATAACCGGCAGGGCATCAGGATAACGAAACTCTACCGCATACGGGGTTAACTCGTCTGCTTCAGCCCGAACCAGCCACTCCCGCGCCAATTCACTCACTGGGTCGTGCATATAACGCTTTCCCTTCGTGAGCCACGGTGTGGGTAAAGCTGCCAGGGATCGATTGATAGCGAGCAAACTCTTCTGGGGTATAAACCAAAATATCCATAGGAACACCCATTCCCCAGAAAAGCCGGCGTACTTGGGCATAGCGTTGAGGACGAGGCAAAGCGGACTCCTGGATGATCAAGATGTCAATATCAGCGTGTGGGTGATGTTCACCCCGCGCCCAGGAACCGAAAAGTATAATTCTTTGCGGATGGATGGCCTCAGCAATTCTCGTTACGATGAATTGCAGCGTTTCCTCGATATTCCTATTTGGCTTACTCACGGCAACCGGTATTCCTCTGGTCAACAGGTAAGATGGCGGCTCATGTTAAGAACAAGTGCAATGCAATCCGACCATCGCCCGGAAATGAATTTCCGGGCTACGAAACAACGCCGGGTGAACCCGGCTAAGCCCCGTGAACGGGGCGCTGTTCTGTAGCCCGGCGATTGATCGCCGGGCGGCGAGGCAAGCGTCTGCACTAGTTCTGTACATGAGCCAAGATGGCTATATGCTAATGTAAGAGGTTTCT
>JBHHXL010000480.1:0-3397 GCA_046757065.1 Anaerolineae bacterium | reverse complement strand
AAAGCTATCATTTGGGCAAGATTCTGTTCGGTGAAATATCTCGCCGATCGAGCCAGACCCCTGCTTATTTCACACCCTGTACAACAAATCCATATACCGTTTGAGCAGGTCCGCCACGACGCCCCGGAAGGGCAGGGTGGCGGCCAGGCCGTAAACCGGGGCCAGTTCCCCCCGCTCGCCGGGGTGCCGCCGCACGTGCTCGACCGCCGCCCGCAAATCGCCGAGGAAGCGTTCGGCCACGCCGGGCCGGGTGTGCCGCAGCGTGACGCACAGGTGAACGCAGGCGGGCCTGTGCAGGCCGTTCAGGCTCCAGCCGCGCCCGGCCATCGTTTCCAGCACGCGGTAGATGTCCAGCGCCTCCGAGGCGAAAGCGATGACCCACAGCGGATCGCCCAGGATATGAAGCTCCGGAATCGCCTCGATCCCCCGCCGGATGGCCGCCGCCGTTTCCAGAATGCTTCGCGTGGCTGCCAGATAGCCTTCCTCCCCTATCGAGACCATTGCCGCCCAGCAGGCCGCGCTCAGCGCCCCCGGACGGCTGCCGGCGAACGTCGGCGAGAAATAGAGCCCGCCCGGCCACTCGGTCGTGGCGTAATATTGGTGGTGGCGCAGCTCCCGGCCCCGGTACAAAATCACCGAGGTCCCCTTGGCGGCGTAGCCGAATTTGTGCGTGTCGGCGGAGATGGAGGTCACGCCCGGCAACCTGAAATCGAAGGCGGGCACGTCGTAGCCCAGCTTCTCGGCCCAGGGCAGGACAAAGCCGCCCAGGCAAGCGTCGGTGTGGAAACCGATGCCGCGTTGCCGGGCCAGCTCGGACAGCTCCTCGATGGGGTCGATCACGCCGTGCGGGAACGAGGGGGCCGAGCCGACGACCACGACCGTGTTGCGGTTGATGGCCCGGCGGGTGGCGGCCACATCGGCCCGGAAGTCCGGCCCGACCGGAACCCGGACCTGCTTGATATTGAAATAGTGCGCCGCCTTATCGAACGCGGCGTGGGCCGTGGCCGGCACGACCATCTCCGGGCGGGTGATCCCCCGCCGCTCTCTGGCCCAATCGCGGTAGGCTTTCATCGCCAGCAGGATGCTCTCCGTCCCCCCCGATGACACCGTTCCGCAAATTTCAGCCGCCCCGTCCGCGCCCAGCATGGCCGCCGTCATGGCCACAATCTCCGCCTCGAACTTGCTGGCGCTCGGCCACAGGTCGGCGTGGAGGGGGTTGCTCTGCGAGTGGAGGGCATAGACCCGGTTCAGAAACTCGATGTGCGCCTCGTCGCCGTGATAGACCGCCCCCGAGGCGAAGCCGTCCCGCCAGCGGGCCGCCTCTCGCGCCTGGAGCGCCTCCATCTCGCGCAGGATGTCCGCCCGGTCCCGGCCCACTTCGGGCAGGCGAAGGTAGCTGGCAAATTCGCCCCGGTACGGCTTGAGCGAGCCCTCCAGCCCGGCCAGAAGGCTATCGTATTCCCCCTCGATTTGTCGCTGCACGGCCGGAACGGAGGCCAGCCGCCTTTCCAGGACTGCGGCCAGACGCGGCGGCAACCAGCCCAGCTTACCGGCCACAAACTCGATCAGGTCCATAGTCCCCAATCTCCAATCCCCAATCTCCTAATCTCTCAATCCCTAATCCCCCAATCCCCTTCCCCCATTCAACCTGCGCCAGATTTTGCGGTTGTTGCGATAGAGGTTCAAATACTCCCGGAACAACGCCTCGTAGATTGGGCGGTTGGCCGGGTTTGGCGCGTAGACGCGGGCGATTTGCACCCGCTGCGCGATCTCGTCAAAGGTGGTGTAGCCCAACGCCACCGAGGCCAGCAGCGCCGCGCCCCGGGCGTTGGCCTGGACCGGGTCCCGGACCTGGCGGATGGTCCGGTTGAGGACGTCGGCGTGAATCTGGCACCAGACCTCCGAATTAGCGCCGCCGCCGATCATATTGATAGCCTCGAAGCGCCGCCTGACGAATTTCTCCACGTAGCCCAGCAGCCAGCGCGAGTTGAAAGCCACGCCCTCGAAGACGGCCCGCAGCAGGTGCCGCCGGCCCGTTTGCAGCGACAGGTTGTAAAATCCGCCCCGCAGCAGATGGTCATCGACCGGCGTCCGCTCGCCGTTCAGCCAGGGGGTGAAGATGACCCCCCCGCTGCCGGGCGGGACGGCGGCCACGATCCGGTCGAAGCGTTGGTAGACGTCCGGCGGCGGCGGGCCGGCGGCCAGCTCGTCGTCGGGGAAGAAGAGGTTGTCCCGCAGGAAGGTCAGGCAGGCGCCGGCCGATTCCTGCTCGTTGGCCACGAAATAGCGGCCCGGAATCGCCGAGGGCAGCGAGGCCATATTGTGCAGGATGTCGGTCTTTTTGAAGGGGACGTGGCAGGTCAGCCAGGACGAGGTGCCAAGGTAAAGGTGGGCCTCGTAGTCCCGCACCGCGCCCGAGCCGATGGCCGCCGAGTGCAGGTCGGGCGTGCCCATCACCACCTGCACCCCCTGGCTCAGGCCCAGCTCCCCGGCCACCTCCGGCCGGATCGGACCGAGCACGTCCACCGCCCGCTTCAGGGCGGGTAATTTTTCCCGGTCAAGACTCGTCAGTTTGAGTAGGCCCTCGTGGTAGGCGATGCGGTTAACATCCCGGTTGTCGGTCACCCAGTGCAGGGTGATCGAATCAAACGAGGCGGCGAATTTGCCCGTTAGCCGCCAGTTGAGGTAGTCTTTCGGCTCCAGGAATTTGTACGTCTCCCGGTAAACGTCCGGGAAGTCGTGCTTGATGAGGAGGATGTGGGCAATCGAATCCTTGCCGGAGTGGCCGGGGATGCCGCCGGTCAGCCGCAGCCAGGTCAACAGCCGGCCCAGGCCGTAGCCCTCGATCCGGGGCCAGCCGCCGGTGATGCGCCGGGCGTAGGGCGCGCCCCGCGAATCCATCCAGATGATGGCGTTCATCAAGGGCCGCCCGGCCCGGTCAACGGCGACCGTGCCCGACCATTGCGAGGTGCAACTGAGGGCCACGATGTCCTCGACCGGAACCGGGCGTTTCCCCAGCAACGCCTGGCAGGCCCGCTTGATGGCCGCCCACCAGCCGTCCGGGTCCTGTTCGGCCCCGCCGTCCGGTAGAAGGAGGACCGGCGTCTGCTCAATTTCGCTGGCAACGATCTCTCCCTGCGTCGAAACCAGGGCTACCTTCGGCCCGGAGGTGCCGAGATCGACGGCCAGGATGTATTTTTCGCCCCGGGTTGGCACGGCGATAGCCTCCTTCCAGGTAAGAATCTAGCGCTTTATCCTACCGCAAACCCGGCGAATGGACAATATTGGGGGATGGGGAGATTAGGGGATTAGGGGATTAGGTGGGTGCGATTCAATTTGGGGCAAGGGGGGAAGCCGGCCAGTTCTCCCCCCAGCGGGGCTCACAAGGGTAGGTTTT
>JBHHXL010000479.1:0-3402 GCA_046757065.1 Anaerolineae bacterium | reverse complement strand
GCGGGGGCCTCGGTTGGCGCGGGGGCCGCTCCTCCGCCGCATTGGGCCGCGATCAGTAACAGCGCCAGCAGCCCACTGAACAACCAGTAACGCTTTTTCATTTTCTTCGCCTCCTTACGTGAAGAATTTATCGTCGTTGCACGACGAGCGACAGCAATAGCAAAACAATGGATGCCACCAGCATCACAGCCGAGACGGCATTCACTTCGGGCGTGACGCCGATGCGGATCATCGAGTAAACCCGGACCGGCAGCGTCGTCGCGCCCGGCCCGGACACGAAGAAGGTGATGACAAAATCGTCGATGGACAGGGTGAAGGCCAGCAAGGCCCCGCCGATGATACCGGGCATGATCAGCGGCAGGGTGACGCGCCGGAAGGTCTGCCACTCGTTGGCGTACAGGTCCTGGGCCGCCTCTTCCAGGGTGCGGTCGAAGTTGGCCAGCCGGGCGCGGACGACCACCGCCACGAAGGAGATGTTGAAGGCCACGTGGGCGATGATGATGGGCGTCACCCGGATGAGCCGGACCAGGAAATCGGCCAGGAACTTCGGCAGAGCGGTCGAGGCGGCGACCTGGGTGGAGAGGCTCAAGGTCCAATCGCCCATATTGATCAGCACGAAAAAGAGGATCAGCGACAGGGCCATGACAATATCGGGGATGATGATGGGCATGTAGAGCACGGAATCAAAGGCCAGCTTGCCGGGGAAGCGGTAGCGTTCCATCGCCAGGGCGGTCATCGTGCCGATCACGGTCGAGACCAGGGTCGAGATGAGCCCGACCACCAGGGTGTTGTAGGCGGCGTCGATGATCCGGAAATTTTGGGCCAGCTCGGCGTACCAGTCCAGGGTGAAGCCTTTCCAGATGGTGGTAGCCAGCACCCGCCCACCTTCGGTGACGGTGGCCGCGTTGAAGGAGAAGACGATCAGGATGACGATGGGCGCGTACAGGAAGAGGTAGCCCAGCCAGTTCAAATTGGCCAGCCATTCGCTGGTTTTCTCCGAGATGCGGGGCAGGCCAGCGGCGCGGGGCACGATCCGGCCCAGCAGGTATTCCCGGTTCAAATCGAGCAGGGCCAGAAAGAAGAAGATGAAACCGAGCGACAGCCAGGTCAGCAGGCCGCGCATGGTCCGGCTCTGCCCCCACAAGAACGACAGCGCCAGCAGCAGCCCGTAGCCCAGGGCGAAGCCGGCCACGACCCCCGGCAGCCGCTCCGGCTCAAGGCGGCCCAGGAGTAAGCCGGCCCCGGCCAGCAGCAGGCCCAGCCCGGCCGCCTCCAGCAGTTCCAGGGCAAAAACGATGACTGCCAGTTGCCCGCCCCGGCTGTGGGCGGAGGTGACGGCCCCGGCCGGCGTGGTCATAGCGTCTTGCCTCCGCTGCGGAAGTAGAGCAACGTCGCCACCAGCACCGTCAGCATCAAAATGAAGCCCACCGCCGAGCCGAAAGGCCAGTCGCGCACCTTCAGGAATTGCTGTTGCAGCAGGTTGCCGATCATCGTCACCTTGGCCCCGCCCATCAGATCGGGGGTGACGAAGGCCCCGACCGAGGGGATGAAGACCAGGATGCTGCCGGCAATGATGCCCGGCCGGGTCAGCGGCAGGATGACCCGCAGGAAGGTGCGCAGCGCGTCCGCTCCCAGGTCTTGGGCGGCCTCAACCAGCGAAAAATCGAGCTTTTCAATCGAGGCGTACAGGGGCAGGATCATAAAGGGCAGGAACCCGTAGAACAGGCCCATAATGACCGCGCCCTGGTTGAACAGCAGTGGCAACGGCTCGGTGATGAGCCCCAGCCCGCGCAGGGCGTTGTTGATGACCCCCGTGTCGCGCAGGATGACCATCCAGGCGTAGGTCCGGACCAGGAAGTTCGTCCAGAAGGGGATCATCACCAGCAAGAGCATCACGTTGCGGCGGCGGGTGGGCTGGCGGGCGATGTAGTAGGCCAGCGGATAGCCGACCAGCAGACAAAGGACGGTGTTGGCCAGGGCGATGCCCAGCGAACGGCCAAAAATCTGGATATAGAGGTAACGCTCGCCGACCTTGCTGAAGAAACGGGCGTAATTCTTGGGGGTCCAGCTATAGACCACCTGGCCCGCGTCGCCCCGCTCGCCGAAGCTGACCAGCAGGACCATCACCAGCGGGATCAGGAAGAAGATGAGCAGCCACAGGGCCGCCGGCGAGATCAACCCGAACACCGCGCCGCTCTCGCTGCCCCGGAACCAGCGCAGCGGGCGGCGGAGGGGCGAGGATCCGCCTGGCAGGGGTTTGCCTTCAGCGACGGCCATTGACTAGCTCCTATTCTTGCAGCAGCAGAATGCTTTCCGGGGCCCAGGTGACATAAACGCGATCCCCCCGCCGGCCAAAACCGGCCGCCTGCCGGTCGAGGGTCGAGGCGCTGTTCTGCTGGCGGACGCGGACGGTCAGGTCCTCGGCCAGGGAGACCAGATAGTGGGTGTCGGTGCCGATGTAGACCACCTCCCGGATGACGCCCGGCAGGCCGTTCTCGCCGGGGGCCGACGGCTCGGGGTGCAGGCGGAGTTTTTCGGGCCGGATGGCGACCGTCACCGGCGTGCTGCCGGCGATGTCTCCGGCGGCGGGGGCCTGGATGGCCATGTCGGGCCGCAATTCAACCACGACCCGGCCGTTGGTCTGTTCCACCACCTGCCCCTCCAGGAAGTTGGTTTCCCCGATGAAGTCGGCCACGAAGCGCGAGCCGGGGCGTTCGTAGATTTCGGTCGGCGTGCCAACCTGCAACACCCGGCCCTGGTGCATCACCGCGATCCGGTCCGACATCGTCAGGGCCTCCTCCTGGTCGTGGGTGACGTAAACGAAGGTGATCCCGACCCGGTGTTGCAGGTCTTTCAGCTCAAGCTGCATCTCCTTGCGCAGCTTGAGGTCCAGCGCGCCGAGCGGTTCGTCCAGCAGCAGGACCGCCGGGCGGTTGACCAGGGCCCGGGCCAGAGCCACCCGCTGCTGTTGCCCGCCCGAAAGCTGGTTGGGGCGGCGGTCTTCCAGGCCGGGCAGGCGGACCATCTCCAGGGCTTCGGCCACCCGCTGCCGCGTCTCGGACCGGGAGACGCGCTTCATTTCCAGGCCAAAGGCCACGTTTTGGGCCACCGTCATATGGGGGAAGAGGGCGTAATTCTGGAAGACCATGTTGGTGTTGCGCTCGAAGGCGGGGGTGCCGGCTGTGGGCTGGCCAACGATGAAGATTTCGCCCGATGTTGGCTGCTCGAAACCGGCGATCATGCGCAACGTCGTCGTTTTTCCACACCCGCTGGGACCAAGGAGCGAGAAGAACTCGCCATCTTCAATCTCCAACGAAACGTTGTCTACAGCTACAATGTCTCCAAAGCGTTTGGTGACATTGCGCAGCTCAACGTCGATGTTGGCCAAAAGATACCTCCTTG
>JBHHXL010000478.1:0-3419 GCA_046757065.1 Anaerolineae bacterium | reverse complement strand
TATTCACGACTATGAGCCACAAAATACTCGTTGTTGACGATGAAAAAGAGATAGTCCGCGTGCTGAAAGGCTACCTGGAGAGCAGCGGCTTCACGGTCCTGACCGCTTACGACGGCCCGGAGGCGCTGGCCGTCTTCCGGCACGACAAGCCCGATTTGATCATCCTGGACCTGATGCTGCCGGGAGAAGATGGCCTGGATGTTACTCGAATTATTCGGCGTGAAAGCAATGTGCCCATCATTATGCTGACTGCCCGCGTAGAAGAGGTCGATAAGCTCATCGGCCTGGAACTGGGCGCCGATGACTACATTACGAAACCCTTCAGCCCGCGCGAGGTCGTCGCCCGGGTGCGGGTCGTTCTGCGGCGCGTAGTCGGCAGCGAAACGACCGTTCAGCTCCTGAAGGTTGGTGATCTGATCATGGACGAGGCCAAGCGTATGGTCGGCATCGGGGAGCGGGCGGTTGATTTAACGCCCACGGAATTCGAGCTGCTCCTCATTCTGGCTAAACATCCCGGTCGCGTGTTCAGCCGGCTGCAGCTACTGGACAAAATCCAGGGCTACGCCTACGAGGGCTACGAGCGCACCATCGACGCCCACGTCAAAAACATCCGCCAAAAAATAGAACCGGACCCTAAAAACCCGCGCTATGTGCTGACCGTGTATGGCCTGGGTTACAAATTCGCCGAGCCCGGGGCGGACCATGCGTAGCCTGGCCTTCAAACTCGCCGGAGCCTTTGCCATCGTTATCTTTGTTACCAACCTGATCATCGTGATCGCGACGGCGAGGGCCACGTTGTTGCAAGTGGGCCGCTTTGCCACGCGGGAGAGCAAAATCCGGTTGAACGACGCCGCCGAATTCTTCGCCGGCTACTACGCGGAAAAGGGCAGTTGGGAGGAGTTCAACCCGCGAGATTGGCCTTTGCGACAAAGGTTTCCGCCCGGCGCGTCCCGGTCCCCTTTCCCGGCCCTGGGCCGAAGGGGGGAGCGGTTGCTGCTGACCGATCCCAACGGCCGGCTCATTTTCGATTTCTCCGGCCCAACCGGGCCCAACCAACCGCCGGCCTCAACCGAGCCTGTGGAGCCGCCCTTTGGCGAGATCAGCAACCGCGTGCCCGTGACGGTTGATGGCCAGGTGGTGGGCCAGGTGGTCTTAATCGGGCAATCCCGGGATCGCATGGGCCTTCTGTTTGAGTTTTTGAATAGCCTGAATCGCGCCGTGCTGTTGGCCGTGGTTGCAGCCGGTTTCATCGCCGTGCTTCTGGGGGGGGTCCTGGTGCGGCAGATGACGGCTCCGCTGCGCCGGCTCAATGCCGCCGCTCAGGCGATTGCCGCCGGCGACCTCGACCAGCGCGTAGAGCCGGCCTCGGCTGACGAGATTGGGGCCTTAACCGAGTCCTTCAACCATATGGCCGGGAGCTTGCAGCAGGTCGAGCAGGCCCGCCGCCACATGATCGCCGACATCGCCCACGAGTTACGCACGCCGTTAGCGGTGATTCAGGGCCAGCTCGAAGCGCTGTTGGACGGCGTTTTTCCTTTTGAATTGGAACAGTTGGGCCCGATACACAACGAGACGCTGCTCCTGTCTCGCCTGGTGGCCGACCTGGGGGACCTGGCCCGGGCCGAGGCCGGGCAGCTGCAGGTCGAGTGCCAGCCGCTGGCCCTGCTCGATGTGGCCTGCCAGGTGTTGGCGGCGGTGGAGCCGGTGGCCGTTGAATCGGGCGTTTATCTGTCGCTGGCCCACAGCGGCAACCTGCCCGTCATCGCCGCCGATGCGGACCGGCTGCGGCAGGTCTTTCACAACCTGCTTGGCAACGCCCTGCGCCACACGCCGTCCGGCGGAACGATTCAGGTCGATTTGAAGCTGCGCGACTCAGAGACGGTCTTAGTCCAGGTGACCGACAGCGGCCCGGGCATCTCGCCGCACGACTTGGACCGGGTTTTTGACCGCTTTTACCGGGCGGATAAGAGCCGCAGCCGGGCCGGCGGCGGCTCTGGTTTGGGGCTGACCATCAGCCGCCACATCGTCGAGGCGCACGGCGGCCAAATCTGGGCCGAGAGCCCGGTAAACGCCAGCAAGGGAACCCGTCTGGCCTTCACCTTGCCGGTTACAGATCGAAAGGCGGGGCCAGGTTGAGGGCGGAGGTTTGCCGGTTTCCCTCCTTGATTAAGGGGCATCTATTCCGGCGGGCCGGGGGGGGTGGGATAAGAGCGCCGGGGCGGCGTTTGCGAAGTTCGGGCGGCTCCGGGGGAGGGGGCTTCCACCTGGGTTACCCGGCTGCCACCGCCAAAGAGACTGGCCAGGCAGCCAGGCCGGTTCTGTAAAATGGTAATTGGATTGCGCTGGTTGGCAGCCTCGCGCACTTCCATCAGCTTCATCTCAAATTCCCGGCGCAATGCCTCCAGCCGGGCTTCCTCGTTGCGCTGCCACTGCGCGGCCTGCCGCTCCAGGTCTAGCATCCGCTCGCGGAGGCGGGCGTTTTCTTCCTTCAAATTGAAGTTGTCCTGAATGACCACACCGATCAATTCCCGGTTGGCCTGCTGGCTGTTCAGCACACTGCGGTGGCTTTCGGTGATGTTTTCAACGAACTGGGAGATGAAGGCCGCGGTGGCCATTTCCATATCTTCCGCGCTGACCAGGGCAGTCTCTTCCCCGTCCGATGCTGAGGCCAGGTGTGCCTGTAAATGGTGGCGCACCTGCTCATAGGTCATCCCTTCCCCCATCAGCTCCTTCACCTTGGCCAGCGTGCCCAAATCCCCCTGGCCGTACCGGCGGTGGCTTTTCCCGTGCCCGGCGCTGGCCTCGGACGACAGATAAGCGGCGAATTCATCGGACCAGCGCCGCAGGGTCGACGGCGAGATTTCCAGTTGCCTGGCGACGTCCTGGGGCGTTCGATAGCGATTATTAGGCATACGGCGCTTCCTTACTCGTCATCAATCACCCGGTAGGTGGCATCCATCACCTCGTCATCCGCCAGCGGGTGACCATAGGTAAGCTCGTGCCGGATTCTATCGACCAGATCGGCCGGAGACAGCTCGATAAACAGCTTGGCCCCCAGCAAAAGAATGGCCAGGTCATCCATTTGCCCCAGGCCGGGAAAGATGTCCGGTAATAGATCAACCGGGAATAACAGATAGAGAATGGTTAACGGCGGGATGCTCTTAATCCATACCGGAACCTGGGGACTGGCGAAAAGCCGCCAGATGAGTTGCAGATTCCGCCCGATTTGCCGCATAAATGCCGCCAGGAATTTTACATCCGGTCCGGAACGCGGTTCGTTCATTTTGACCTCCTGATGCCAGCTCCGGCTCAGTCCAGCGCCTGAGCGAGCTTTTAGCACCTGTTATTATAGCCAGTTTGACCGGAATCGCAATTGTTTCAACCAGGGAATGAGCGATTTTTACCCTGCGGTCAGCCTC
>JBHHXL010000477.1:0-3448 GCA_046757065.1 Anaerolineae bacterium | reverse complement strand
CTGTAAAACGTAACGGCCCTCGACAGACGTCGAGGGCCGTTCTACATCCGGCCGGGCAATCAATTCACAGTTTTTTCCTACAAAATCCTAATGAATTCTCAAGACATTTTCTGGTATGCTACGGCGTGGCAGTGGCCTGATGACAGGGCCGCCGGTGAGGGCGGGAGCGCTCGCCACTCGCTGAAGTTGAACACACGGATTTGATTTTCAGATTGCCAAATTCGATGTTTATGGTATCATTGAAGTGTTAATGAAGATTCGTTCACAGACTTTATCGAAATGAGTGCAGGTATCACAGCAGTAATTTGTTCAAAACCGATCAACCGGAAGCCGGGCTGGGAGTCCGGGCCTCCCAGTTGATCGCAAGGTTGCGAGCAAGCCGGTTGTCGGACTCCTTTCAAGCAGACAACCGGCTTTTTATTTTGCGCTAAAATTGGAGGTTACGATCGATGAGTACCCAGGCCGAATGCCCCGAATGTGCCGCCGATGTCGCCCTGCCTGAGGACGTGATGCAGGGAGAAATCATCCAGTGCGCCGACTGTGGCGTCGAGTTAGAAGTGACCAGCCTTGAGCCGCCAACGTTGGAACTGGCTCCTGAAGAAGAGGAAGACTGGGGCGAATGAGCCCGTTCGAGAGAAACTTATGACAAACCTAAATATTGCGATCCTTTTATCTCGAGTCAGAGTTGAAGAGAAACTGCTGATCAAGGCATTTGAAGCGCGCCGGGTTCCCGTGGAGTTGGTTGATGACCGCCAGGTCATCTTCGATCTGCACGGCGACGGCTGGAAGCAGTACGATGTGGTGGTCGAGCGTTGCGTCAACCACTCGCGGGCGCTCTACGCGCTGCGTATTCTCAACGATTGGCGCATCCCGACCGTGAACAGCTACGAGGTGGCCCTGGTCTGCGGCAACAAATTGGAAACCAACTCGGCCCTGATCCGGGACGGCGTGCCCACGCCGCGCTGCAAAGTGGCTTTCACCCCAACTTCGGCCTTGCAGGCCATCGAGGAGATGGGCTACCCGGTCGTGCTCAAGCCGGCCGTCGGCTCCTGGGGCCGGCTGCTGTCTAAGATCAACGACCGCGAGGCTGCCGAGGCCATCCTGGAGCACAAAGAGATTTTGGGCAGCTATCACCACTCGATCTTTTATATCCAGGAGTATATCGACAAGCCGGCCCGCGATATTCGCGCCTTCGTGGTTGGGGATGAAACCGTCGCGGCCATCTACCGCTATTCGAAGCACTGGATCACCAACACTGCTCGCGGCGGGCGGGCCGAGAACTGCCCGGTTACGCCCGCAATCAACGAACTGTCGGTGGCCTCGGCCAGGGCCGTTGGCGGCGGGGTGGTGGCCGTGGACCTGCTGGAAGACCAGGACGGCCGCTTGCTGGTCAACGAAGTCAACTACACCATGGAATTTCGCAACAGCATCGACACCACCGGCGTCAACATCCCGGAGCGGGTGGTGGACTACGTGCTGAAGGTCGCTCAAGGGCGGTAGGCGCTTATCGCCCGGAAGGAAGTTCCTATGCCTGAAACGATCACCGCTTCCATCGTCGGCGGCAGCGGCTATGTCGGCGGGGAGTTGCTGCGCCTGCTGCTCTTTCACCCGAAGGTGATTCTGGGGCAGGTCACCTCGGCCAGCCAGGCCGGGCGCTTCGTGCATTCGGCCCACCCCAACCTGCGTGGGATAACCGATTTGCAATTCAGCCACCCCGATACGCTGGAGTCGTGCGATTTGCTCTTCCTGGCCCAGCCGCACGGCCACGCCGCCGGGCGCATCGAGCACTACGCCGCCCTGGCCGGGCGCATCATCGATTGCTCCGCCGATTTCCGCCTGCGCGATCCGGCCCGCTACCGGCGCTGGTACGGGGACGAACATCCGGCCCCCGCCTGGTTGGGCAGGTTCGTCTACGGCCTGCCGGAACGCTACCGGGCCGAGCTGGCCACGGCTCGCTACGCCTCGGGCGTGGGCTGCAACGCCACCGTCACCAACCTGGCCCTGGCCCCCCTGGCCGACGCCGGCCTGCTGGAACGGGTCGTGGCCGATGTCAAAGTCGGCTCCTCCGAGGGCGGGGCGCGACCCAACGCCGGCTCCCATCACCCGGAACGGAGCGGGGCGGTGCGCTCCTTCAAACCGACCGGGCATCGCCACCAGGCCGAAATCCGGCAGGCCCTCGGCCACGATTTTGAGCTGCATTTCTCCGTGACCTCGGTCGAGCTGGTGCGCGGGGCGCTGGTCACCGCCCACTGCTTCCTCAAGGAGCCGGTGGGGGACAAAGATATGTGGCGGCTCTACCGCCGGGCCTACAAATCCGAGCCGTTTGTGCGCCTGGTCAAGCAGAAGACGGGCATCTTCCGCTACCCGGAGCCCAAGCTGCTGGCCGGCACGAACTTCTGCGACGTGGGCTTTGAGGTGGACGCCGGCGCGCCCTCGAACCGGGTGGTGGTCATCGCCGCCCTGGACAACCTGATGAAAGGGGCGGCCGGCAGCGCGGTCCAGGCTATGAACGTGATGATGGGCTGGCAGGAGACGTTGGGCCTGACCTTTCCGGGGTTGCACCCGAGTTAGGGGTTAGTAGGCTGGAGATTAGTAGATTAGGGATTAGTGAATTAGGGGTTAACGATGCTCGTCATTAAAATCGGCGGCAGCGCCGGCATCGACTACGACTTCATCGCCGACGACCTGGCCGGGCTGGTCCGGGCCGGGCGGCAACTGATCGTCATCCACGGCGGCTCGGCTTTGACCAACGAAGTGGCCGCCCAACTGGGCCACCCGCCGGAGTTCGTCACCTCCATCAGTGGTTTCACCTCCCGCCGCACCGACCGCCGCACGCTGGAGATCTTCGAGATGGTCTACTGCGGGCAGGTCAACAAAGGGCTGGTCGAGCGGCTGCAACGGCGCGGCGTGAACGCCCTCGGCCTGTCCGGGCTGGATGGCCGCCTGTGGGAGGGGCCGCGCAAGGGCGTTATCAAAATCGTCAAAAATGGCCGCCGCCTGGTGCTGCGCGACGATTACACCGGCAAGGTCGAGCGGGTCAACACCGGCCTGCTGACCTCCCTGCTCGAGGCCGGGTATGTGCCCGTCCTGACCCCGCCTGCCATCAGCTACGACGGCGAGGCGATCAACGTCGATGGCGACCGGGCCGCGGCGGCCACCGCCGCCGCCTTCCAGGCCGAGGCGCTGGTCATCCTCAGCAACGTACCCGGCCTGCTGGCCGACTTCCCGGACGAGGCCAGCCTCATCCGCCACATCCCCGCCGCCGAGATCGACCGCTTTATGAGTGTGGCCGAAGATCGCATGAAGAAGAAGGTCATGGGCGCGCAGGAGGCGCTGGCCCAGGGCATCGGTAAGGTCATCTTCGCCGATGGCCGCGTCGAGCGACCGCTGCAACGGGCCCTGGCCGGGCAGGGGACGGTGATTGGTTGACTGGGTATTGGTTAACTGG
>JBHHXL010000476.1:0-3494 GCA_046757065.1 Anaerolineae bacterium | reverse complement strand
GTTCGCCAGGCGGCCATCGCCGTCCAAGTCACCTGATTTATGGGTAATAGATAGGATACTTGACACCTGACACTTATTTTCAACGGAGGTCAAGGATGGCAACCTTCTATTTTGATTACCAATCGGGGGCCGATGGCAATTCGGGGCGGACAGCGGATGCGCCGTTCAAGACGCTGAACAAAGCCTCGTCCCTGTTCGCGTCGAAGGCCTTGAAACCGGGCGACCGGTTGTTGTTCAAGCGGGGGGTGACCTGGCCCTGTACGAGCTACGAGCAATGCTTGAACATCCGCGACTCGTCAGGGGCGATGGGCAACCCCATCTACCTTGGGCCATACGGCCAGGGAGACGCCAGGCCGGTCTTTGACGCCCGGGGCACAAAAGACATATGGCCGGTCACCCACGAGCTAACCTGGTCCGGCGGGGGCCAGACCAGCCACATCACGCTCGAGGGCCTGGAGATCAAGGGCAGCCGGAGCGCCGGCCTGGTGTATCTGGTGGGCACGCACGATTGGCTGTTGCGCGATCTCCACCTCCACGGCGTCACCCGGACGGGGACGAGGTGGGCGGGCGGGGTCATCATCCGCACCAACAGCCACCACATCCGGCTGGAAAATTGCCGCATCCACGACATCGCCGGCGAGGGCGTCTATATCGGCGACGGCCACGCCACGTTGGAGAAACCGGATCGGGCGCACCACATCACCCTGGCCGGCTGCCACATCTCCGATTGCTTGAGCGAAGCCGTCGATATCAAGATGTTCTGCGAGTACATCACCATCCACGATTGCCGCCTGGAGGACGCGGGCGGCGGCAGCTCCCCGGTGCTGAGCCTGGGCGGCCAGTACAACCGCGTTTTCAAAACAGAAGTTCGGGGCGGGCCGAATCACGCCCCGGTGGCGGGCATCCGCTTTGCCTACTCCAGCTGGCTGACCGGGCCAGGCCAGGAAGAATCCTGGTCCCGCCACAACGTCGTCGAGCGCTGCCTGATCGAAGGCATCTACGGCTCGTATGGGGCCATCGACCTGGCCAGCGACGACGGCCGGATCATCAATTGCACCATCGCCAACTCCAACATCGGCGTGCGCTTTTACGACACGGGCCTGTCCCCGGCCACCCCGCAGGCCATAAAAAACACCATCTTCGACAACGTCCAGAAGATTGTGACCTTTGCCAAAGGAAGCAAATCGGGCCTGGACGAGTCTCACAACTACGTCACCGCCTCGAACACGGTCTTCGCCAACAAAGACCGGTACGATCTGCTTGAGGATTCTCCGTGCCGCAATAACGGGGACCCGGCGGTGACCAGCTGCGATTACGCCGGGGCCGCGCCGGACCAGGGCTGGCTCGAATACGGCCACCCCGAGCACCGCCTGTTCGCCGCGTCCTTCCAACGGGAAGCGGACCTGGGGCGGGTCACGGCGGTCAACGTTGCGGTCGGGCAGGAGGGGTTGGTCGTGTCCCCGGCAAAGGACGCCCCGTCCTACATCCAGGTCGATCTGAAAAACCTGGAGCGGCTGTACCTCACCTTCCGGCTGAACATTGAGGGGCTGAGCGCGGGCGCGAATGACGGCTTCCGGCTGCTCAACCTGAATGACGCGCAGGGCCGGGAAGCCGCTTTCCTTTACCTGCACACCTTCAATTCCAGCCAAAACCGGCTGGAACTGCGGGGGGCAATTCGGGACAGCGGCGGAGAGGGCAACTACACCGGCTGGATCGGCCTTAAAGACGGGCCGCTGCCGGTCGCCCTGGAATGGTGGCGCGGACACGACTCCAAGCAGCAGGGCGAAATGACGGTCTACGTCGAGGGTGTGGCCGTGCAACGCATCGATGGCATTGGCAACGACGCGCTGACCGTGGACAACATCCAGCTGGGGGCCATCAAGGATGCGGGCGCTTCCATTGCGGGCCGGATGACCATTGATTCGCTGGTCATTGACCCCTTGCGCCGGGTTGGGCTGGCCCCGGTTGCCGTGCCTCCCCCGCCGGGGCCGGAGCCAGAGCCGGAGCCGGGACCAATCGACCAGGCCGCGCTCCTGGAGCGGATCGAGCAGCTGGAGGCCGAGATCGAGAAACTCAAGGCGAATATGGAGACATCTCAGGCC
The DNA here is from genome assembly GCA_046757065.1 of Anaerolineae bacterium. Taxonomy (GTDB): domain Bacteria; phylum Chloroflexota; class Anaerolineae; order 4572-78; family JBHHXL01; genus JBHHXL01. The sequence continues at coordinate 1,392 of JBHHXL010000476.1, read as the reverse complement.
GAGGTCGTCAGCCGGGTGCAAAGCGTGGAAACTGCGCAAACCGAGGTTGCCGGCCAGGTGGCAGAGGTTGAAATCTCACAGGCGGAACTGGCCGCCCACCTTGAAGCCATCCAGCCCATCATCAAACAACTGATCGCCAAGATGATCAGGGATGCCCAAACCGACGTGACCGAGCTTCAGAGCATCGCCGGCACGCTCAGCGCCGATCAAACGGAAGCCGTCCTGGACCGGATGAAAAGCGCCGGCCAGGGCTTTCTGCACAGCGTGGAAACGCTGCCCCCCCTGATCGCCGACAACCGCGAGGCGATCCTGGAAGCCGCGCTACATGCCGCCCGGACTCACCTGGGCGCTGCCGGCGGCGCAGTTGCCAAGGGCGGCGGACCGGGCACGCTCGGCCCGGGGGACGAGGGCCGGATCGACCTGGCGGCGATGCGCCGGGAAATGCTGGCGGGCGTCCAGGCCGTCCTGGGCGGGGGGGCCAGCTAAAGGGTCTTCGATCAGGGGTCTTCGATCAGGCTGGCGTAGGGGTGCGGTTTTGTAACCCGGCGATTCATCGCCGGGTGGACTTCGCCCACCCCGGCGGTCGTTTCTCCAGGAAGGCCCGCATTCCCTCCTGCCCCTCCTCGCTCCGGCGGAGGCGGGTCAGCAGGTCCGCGCGATATTGGAGCGTTTCCGCCGGGGGCCGGCCAGCCACCTCAAAGAGGAGCCTTTTGATTTCGGCCAGGGCGGCCGGGGCGCATTGCAGAACCAGCCGGACGTAGTGATCGACCCGCTCATCGAGCTCGTCCGGCGGGGGGGCTTCGTGGACCACCCCGTAGGCCCGCGCGGCCAGGCCGTTGAAGGTTTCACCGGTCAGCACCAGTTGCCGGGCCCGGCTCAGCCCCACCCGTTCGACGACGTAGGGCGAGATGAGCGCCGGGGCCAGCCCCAACCGCGCCTCGGGCATGCCCATCCGGGCCGTCTCCGAGGCCACCGCCACATCGCTCACGCACACCAGGCCGAAGCCGCCGCCCATCGCCGCCCCCTGCACCCGGACGATGACCACCTGCGGCGCGGCGCGGACGGCCAGCAACATCTCCTCGAAGGTCCGGGCGAAATCGAGGTTCTCCTCGTCAGAGGCGGCCCGCGCCCGGCGTAGTTCGCCGACATCCCCCCCCGCGCAGAAGGCTTCGCCCGCTGCGCCCACAACCACAACCCGCACATCGCGGTTATCCCGGATCGATTCAAAACAATCGAGCAGGTCCGCCACCATCTGCCGGTTCATAGCGTTGCGCACCTCGGGCCGGTTGAGGGTGATGCGGGCGATGGGGCCGTCGAGGCTCTTTTTGATGGTTTCGTAGGTCATAATTGGTCACTCCGGAAGGATGAGGGATGAAGGGTGAAGGGTGAAGG
>JBHHXL010000475.1:0-3499 GCA_046757065.1 Anaerolineae bacterium | reverse complement strand
CTGACCAACGCCAACGGCGATTTCACCATCCTGGGCTACGAAATCCCGCTGACGGCGACCGTCGGCACCCACACCCTGCGCACCACGCTCTTCAACGACAGCGCCACCGTGGCCAGCCTGGATATCGGCGTGACCAACGACCCTTTCCTTCTCATCGACGGCGATGACACGCGCATCGCCGGGGAAACGGTCCTGGTCATCGTCAAACAGCACGCCGCCAACACGATCTACGATATGTACGTCGGGGGGACGCTGTTGCGGCAGGTCACCACCGATGTCAGCGGGGCGACGGCCTTCAATTACGCCATCCCCGTCACCACGCCCGCCAGCACCCTGACCCTCACCTCCCGCCAGGGCTCGACGGTGGTGGCCTCCACCAGCCTGACCGTGGTTGAAGCCGATAAAACATATCTGCCCCTAATTGTCAGGTGAAGACTTCCCAGGACCGGCATTCCTGTGGCATAATGAGCCGGACAGATAGCAGGTAGCAGGTAGCAAGTTTTCTGCCTGCACTTTGCCGATTGCTACCTGATGCTTGCTACACGCCGGTCTGAAGATTCCCTGGCTAGTGGAAACTTTCCGTCAATTTGAGGAATGACCGTTAGCAAAATGTTAGAGAAGGCGCTAAATGACCGAAAAAAAACCGACCCTCGTTCTGATCGACGGCCACGCCCTGGCCTACCGGGCCTACTTCGGGATGCCGGCCACCTTCAGCACCGGCGGGGGGGAGCCAACCCACGCCGTTTACGGCTTCACCAATATGCTCCTGGCCGTCTGGAAGGAGCACGAGCCGGACTATTTCATCGTCACCTTCGACAAGGGCGACACCTTCCGGCACGAGATGTACGGCGAGTACAAGGCCACCCGCGAGAAGATGCCGGATGATCTGCACCACCAGATCGGGCGCATCGAGCAACTGGTGCGGGCCTTCAATATGCCGGTTTTCGTCAAAGAAGGCTATGAAGCCGACGACTTGCTGGGCACCCTGGCCCGGCAGGCCGCCGGGCGGGGGATCGAGTCCCTGATCGTCACCGGCGACCGGGATACGTTCCAACTGATCGCGCCCCGGATCAAGGTCCTCATCTCCGGGCGCTCCTTCAACGACCGCCTGGTGTACGACGAGGCCAAAATCCAGGAACGCTACGGCCTGAGCCCGGCCCAACTGATCGACCTCAAGGGACTGGTGGGCGACGCCAGCGACAACATCCCCGGCGTCAAGGGCATCGGCGAGAAGGGCGGGGCCAAATTACTGCAACAATTCGGGACGCTGGAAGGGATTTACGACAACCTGGACAGCCTGCCCAAAGGCATCCGGGCCAAGCTGGAGGCGGGCCGCGACAGCGCTTTCCTCAGCCGGGACCTGGGCCGGATCGTGACCGACGTGCCCGGCGTCGCGCTGGACGTCGAGGCGGGCCGGACGACCGACTTCGACCTGACCCAGGTGGCTAACCTGTTCGTCGAGCTTGAATTCAACACCATTTTCAACCGCATCCCCGGCGCGCCGCCCGACAAATCGCCCCTGGACATTGCCACCGTCAAGCCGCCCCAGGGCCGGGGGCCGGTCGCGCCCGATGGCCGCTACGTCACCGTCGATACGCCCGAAAAGCTGGCCGACCTGGCCGCCCAACTGCGGGCCGGGGACCGGCTGTGCGTTGACGTCGAAACGGACAGCACCGACGAGGTGCAGGCCAACCTGGTCGGCATCGCCATCACCCCCCGGGCCGGCGAGGGCTACTACATCCCCCTCAGGCATGGGGCCGGCAACGGCGCGCCGGGCGAGCAACAGCCGGCCCTGTTCGAGATGACGCCCTACACCGTCGAGGAGGACGCGCCCAATCTGCCGCTCGAGGCGGTGCAGGAGGCCCTGGCCCCCATCCTGGCCGACGGGCGCATCGTTAAATACGCGCACAACGCCAAGTTCGATCTGACGGTCCTCGAACGGCACGGTCTGCCCGTGGCCCCGCCCCTGTTTGATACGATGCTGGCCGCCTGGCTGGGGAACAACGCCCCCGGCGCTCGCTACGGCTTGAAGGACCTGGTCCGTGACAAGCTCAACATCCAGATGACCGAGATCAAGGACCTGATCGGTTCGGGCAAGGCCCAGATCACGATGGATCGGGTTCCGGTTGAGAAAGTGACGCCCTACGCTGCGGCCGATGTCGATATGACCCTACGCCTGGCCGACGACCTGGAGCGTTTGGTCCGCAACGCGGACCCGGACGGAAAAACGTGGCACATCTTGCAGCAGATCGAGCAGCCGTTGATTTACGTCCTCAAAGATATGGAGCTGGCCGGGATCAAGCTCGACGTGGACACGCTGCGCCAGATTTCGAAGGGGTTGACGGCCCGGCTCAACGAGCTGTCGCGCCAGATCATCGAGGTCGCCGGCGAGGATTTCAACATCAACTCCACCCAGCAACTGTCGCGCATCCTGTTCGAGAAATTGAAACTGCCGGCGGCCGGCCTGAAAAAGACCAAGAGCGGGCATTACTCGACGGCGGCGGGCGTGCTGGAAAGCCTGGCCGGCCAGCACCCCATCATCGATCTGATCCTGGAACAGCGGACCCTGGCCAAATTGAAGAGCACCTACGTCGACGCCCTGCCCAGGCTGATCAACCCGGCCACGGGCCGGGTCCACACCAACTACGGCCAGGTCGGCGTTTCCACCGGGCGGCTGTCGTCCAGCGAGCCGAATCTGCAAAACATCCCCATTCGTTCCGCGCAAGGCCGTGAAATCCGGCGGGCCTTCGTCACCGAGCCGGGCTGGAAGCTCATCGCCGCCGATTACTCGCAGGTGGAGCTGCGCATCCTGGCCCACATCGCCGACGACCCCGGTCTGCTGGCCGCCTTCGAGCGCGACGAGGACATCCACGCCGCCACCGCCGCCGCCGTGCTGGGCATCCCCCTGCAAGACGTCGACAAGGACCAGCGGCGGGTCGCCAAGGCGGTCAACTTTGGCCTGGCCTACGGGCAGACGGCCTTCGGGTTGGCCCGCAGCACGGGTATGAGCCAGGACGAGGCCCGGGCTTTCATCAACACCTATTTCGAGCAGTATCCGGGCGTGAAACGCTACATCGAGGACACGCGGGAGCTGGCCGCCAGGCAGGGGTACGTTGAAACGCTGTTGGGCCGCCGCCGCGATTTTTCCAACCTGGCCAACCTGAGCGGCCCGCAGCGGGGCCGGGCCGAACGGGAGGCGATCAATATGCCTATCCAGGGCACCGCCGCCGACATTATAAAGCTGGCTATGATCGACCTCCACGCCGCGCTAGACGACGGCGGCTTCCAGGCCCGGATGCTGTTGCAGGTCCACGACGAGATCGTATTGGAAGCGCCGGAAGCGGAGTTGGAGGCGGTCGTACCGCTGGTGCATAGGGTTATGTCGCAGGCCTTCGCCTTGAAAGTGCCCTTGAAAGTGGACGTGGAAGTCGGTTATAATTGGTTGGAGATGGAAGCAGCATTGAGGTAAACTTGTGGCGACGCGCGAGCAGAACGAACG
>JBHHXL010000474.1:0-3501 GCA_046757065.1 Anaerolineae bacterium | reverse complement strand
CGAATGGGCAGGGGTGCGTTCGATGATGCAGCCGGCAGATGGTATAATGGACGGTATGGTTGAGCCGTTAAGTTTGTACCTCCACATCCCGTTCTGCCGGGTGAAGTGCGCTTATTGCGATTTCAATACCTATACCGGCTTTGTCGACCGGTACGGCCAGTACGTGACCGCCCTGGTGCGCGAGATCGAACTGCTGGGGAGTAAACGGGGCCGACCGCTGGTGCGCACCGTTTTCATCGGCGGGGGCACGCCGACCGTGTTATCGATTGCGGATATGGCCCGTATTCTGGATGCCTGCCGCCGGTTCTTTCGTCTGCCTCGAACCGCCGAGATCACCAGCGAGGCCAACCCCGGCACGGTTGACGAGGCGTACCTGCGCGAGCTGCTGGCCCTTGGCATCAACCGGCTTAGCTTCGGCGCGCAGAGCTTCAACCCCGCCGAGTTGGGCCTGCTGGGCCGCCTGCACAGCGCCGGGGCGATTGCTCAGACGGTCAGGGCGGCGCGGGCCGCCGGCGCGACCAATCTCAACCTCGATTTGATCTATGGCTTGCCCCAGCAAACCCTGGCCGGCTGGCGGCGGACTCTAAACCGGGCGATTGAGCTGGCCCCCGACCACGTTTCGCTCTACGCGCTCACCCTGGAGCGCGGCACGCCCCTGCGGGCCAGCGTCGTCCGTGGCGAGCTGCCCCAACCCGATCCCGACCTGGCGGCTGATATGTACGAACTGGCCGCGGAGCGGCTGGCCGCCGGCGGCTTCCAGCAGTATGAAATCTCTAACTGGTGCCGGCCCGGTTTCGAGTGCCGCCATAACCTGGTTTACTGGCGCAATCAAACCTATCTGGGGTTTGGCCCCGGCGCGCATTCCTCGGAAGGGGGCCGGCGGTGGTGGAACGTGCGCCCTGTGCCCCTGTATATGCAACGCATAGCTGAGGCGACTCAGGCGGGCGAGATGTCTCCGGCCACGGAGGGTTTTGAGAAGATCGGCTTGAAGCTGGCTATGGCCGAGACGATGATGTTGGGCTTGCGCCTGACCGGGGAAGGGGTCAACCTGGCCGGGTTTGCCGGTCGATTTGGGAGCGGGGTCGCCGACGTATACGGTCAGGAGTTGAAGCAACTGATCGAGCAGGGGCTTTTGGAGGTGACAGAGGATTGTGTCCGGTTAACGCCGCCGGCGCGGTTGCTGGCAAATCAGGTTTTCATTAGATTCTTGCCGGATGACTGAGCAGCGGGCGCTCAATGCTCCCGCTGGATGAAAAACTCGGCCATCTCCCGCAACGCCTGGCCATCCGAGCCGGCGGCCAGGAGTTCATCCAGGATTCTCAAGGCGGCGTCGATGTGGTGGCGGGCAGCCTGCTCGACGTGTGAACGGGCCTCCGTCCGCTCCAGAATGGCCAGGGCCGCAGCGACATCATCCTCGGTGAGGGTCTGCCGCTGGTAGAGGCGGCGGAGGCGATTGGCTTCGGTGGGGTTCGCGGCGTGGCTCAGCACATAGACGACCGGCAGCGATTTTTTGCGACGCCGGATGTCGTCGGCGGCAGGCTTGCCGGTGGTGGTTTCCTCGCCCCAAATCCCCAAAATATCGTCCTGAATCTGGAAGGCGAGGCCCATCTCCTCGCCGAGCCGCCCGTACCTGTCCGCGACCTGCTCGTCGTCGGCGGCAATCAGCGCGCCCAAGTAGCCCGCGCAGCCAAGAAGAGCGGCCGTCTTGCCCCGGATCATGGTCAGGTAGGTCTCCATGTCCACGTCCAATCGATCTTCAAAGCTTATATCCAGGTGTTGGCCGTAGCACAAGGTCAGGCAGGTGTCATCCAGCTTGCGGATGGCCTGCAAGATCGTCTTGTGGGGGATGTTTAGCTCGGCCAGGCGCAGCAGCGCGTGGCGGGCCAGGGTGAACATCGTGTCGCCCGTATTGATGCCCAGGGCATCCCCCCAGATGGCCCACACCGCCCGGCGTCCTCTTCGGGTCAGGCTGCGGTCTTCAATATCGTCGTGAATCAAGGTGAAGTTGTGAATCAACTCGACGGCCGCCGCCGCCGGCAAGGCCCGGTTTGGATCGCCCCCCGCCGACTGGCAGGCCAGCAACGCAAACAGGGGTCGCAGCCGTTTGCCGCTGTTGACCTGGAGCGGCTGGAAATTCTCGTCGGCCCAGCCCAGATGGTAGTTCATCATACCGTAGAAAGTCTCTTGCTCTGCGCTCTGGTCTCCCGGCGGGCGAAGGCCGGTCATGGCCTGGCGCATTTCTTCTTCAATTCGAGGGATAAAAAGGGAAAATGCCTCTTTGAAATTCATAGCGATTCCGTTTTATTTGGCTCAGGGAAAGATACTCGCCCCGCTCGAATGAGCCGTGGCGTGCGATGAAGTTCGCTCAGGGTGCGATGCCCGCTGGCGAACATGGCAACCCGAATTTCGGTGGTGGTGATCTCTATTTCATCCAGGACCGCCTGCGCAGACTTCGCCGCCGCTTTCAGAAATGGGCCGGCCATGCCGCACAAGGTTGCCCCCAGGGCCAGGCATTTGGCCGCGTCCAATCCACTACGGAGGCCGCCGCTGGCAAAGATGGGCGCATCTGGCGCGCCGCGTTGAGCCGCCAGCAATGCCTCAACCGTTGGAATCCCCCACTCGATAAAGGTGGCGGCAACCCGGCGACGAACCTGGGTTGGGGCGCGGTGCATCTCGACCTGGCTCCAGGAGGTGCCCCCCGCGCCGGCCACGTCGATGGCGGCGATGCCACAGTCTGCCAGGCGTCGCGCCGTGGCTTCATCGAAGCCCCAGCCTACCTCCTTGGCGATGACCGGCACGGGCAGGGCCCGGCAGACGACTTCTACCTTGTCGAACAGGCCGCCGAAGTTGGTATCGCCCTCGGGTTGCACGGCTTCTTGCAAAGCGTTGAAGTGAAGGATCAGGGCGTCGGCGTCGATCATGTCTACCGCGCGGCGGCAGTGCTCGACGGTGTAACCATAGTTCAGTTGCACCGCCCCCAGGTTGGCAAATAGCAGGGTGTTTGGCGCTACAGGTCGAACCTGGAACGTAGCGGCCAGAGAGGGGTCTTCGAGGGCCACCCGTTGCGAACCTAACCCTAAAGCCACGCCGCTGGCCTCTGCCGCTTCGGCCAGCATGCGGTTGATGAGTTGCGCCTGCTCGGTGCCCCCCGTCATTGATGAGATTAACAGCGGCGCTTTCAACTTCTTGCCGAATAGCGTTAAAGAAGTGTCAACCCGATCCAGGTCCAATTCGGGCAGCGCCTGGTGGATAAAGCGGTACTCTTCCAGGCCGGTCTTGACTTGTTTGAAGCTAACATCCTCTTCCAGATTGATTCGAATATGGTCGTCTTTGCGCTGTTCGTGCATTTAGGGCAGTCGATAGGCCACCTTTCTCAAACTGTTTCAAGTGTAGCAGCCCTGGCAGGGGATGTCAAACAACCTTTCGTTGGGGGGGGCGTTTCAACAGAAAGCCGGCCCCGGCCACCGGCCAGGAATTCCCCGATTCTGCGGGGATTCGGTA
>JBHHXL010000473.1:0-3504 GCA_046757065.1 Anaerolineae bacterium | reverse complement strand
CATTAATATGCCAATAAGTGCCGGTCACTTTGCACTTGTTCTGGACATGAGCCAACCTTTCAATCGCTTCTCTCGCTTACATCTGGGTGTTAAACGCCGGATGGCGCCCTGACCCCATCCGGCGTCGGATAATCAAATACTTTTAATCCCACGAAGGAGGGTATTCATATGTCCACACGTCAGATTGCGTTGGCCGCAGCGTTTTTGGCCATCGTCTTCATTGCCCACGCCGCCGGGCGGGTCTTGCAGATCGGTGGCGCGCAGTTGGCCCCCAGCATCGCCATCTACGTCTTGATGGCTTTGCTAATGGCCCCGAACCTGGGTTGGGCGGCCCTGGTCGGCATTGGTCTGGCCGTTGGCATCCTGACAATGGTAGCCACGTCCAGCCCCTTCCCGGTGGCCAACATCCCGGCCCACGGACTCGGATTTCTGCTGTCGGCCTACCTGGCCAAGCAAGCGTCTGGCGAGGAGCACAAGGAGCTGAGCGTAGTCCACCTCGTCGTCAATGTCAGCCTGGTCATCCTGGTATCCTGGACCCTGTTCGCGTTGGTCACCTGGTTGGGCCTGGCCAGCACGCCCTTCACCCAGAATGAATGGGCTCGCTTTGGCGCGAACCTGGGGACGGGCTTCTTCGCCTGGTGGCTGTTTGGCTTCATCGGCGTGGCCGTGCCGACCGCCGTCATCGCCTGGATTCTGACGCCGCTGCTCTATCGGGCGGTGCGCCCGGCGCTGGTCCGGCAGGGGATGATCGAAGCCGCCGGCTGATCGCAGCGCCCCTATGACAGAAGAAATCATCGTCGTCCACGATGTCCACTACCACTACCCCACCGGCGACCGTCCGGTCTTGCAGGGGGTAAATTTCTCCCTGCGTCGGGGAGAATTCGTCGGTCTTGTCGGCACCACCGGCGCCGGCAAGACCACCTTTTGTCAGGTCCTCAACGGTCTGATCCCCCACTACACCCGGGGCAAACTGACGGGCAGCGTGCTGGTCAACGGCCAGGACACGATGGAGCTGACCGTGGCCGACCTCTCGGCCACCGTGGGCCTGGTCTTTCAAGACGCCGACGCCCAATTGGTGATGTCGGTCGTCGAGGAAGAGTGCCTGTTGGGGCCTCTGAGCCAGGGCCTGTCGCGGCGGGAGGCCCGGGGGCGGGCGGCGGAGATGCTGGCCCGGCTCGAGATCTCGCATCTGGCCGAACGCTCCCCGCAGGCCCTGTCCGGCGGCCAGAAGCAGCGCGTCGCCATCGCCGCCGTTATGGTCACCCAGCCGGAGGTGCTGGTCCTCGACGAGGCCACCTCGGAGCTGGATGCCCTGATGGTACACAAAATCTTTGGCCTGTGCGACCGCCTCAACCGCGAGCTGGGCACGACCATCCTGATCGTCTCGCACGAGATGGAGCTGCTGGCCCGGCACGCCCACCGGCTGGCCCTGATGAACGAAGGCCGGATCGTGCTGGACGCGCCCACCCGCCAGGCGCTCCAACAGCACGAGCTTTTCCGGGGGGCCGGGGTGCGCCTGCCCCAGGTCAGCCAGTACGCGCTGGCTCTGGATTCCCGGTTGAACTGGCCGACCCTGCCCCTGACCGAAGAAGAGGCGTTGCCCACCGTCTGCCAGGCGCTGGCGCAGACCGGGCCGCCGGTTGAGACCCTGGCTCGTCCGGCGGAGGGGCCGGGCGCAGAAGCGCCATCCGAAGCGCTGGTGCGGGTCGAAAAGGTGCGCTTCGCCTACCGCGAGCCGGTGACGGTCTTGCACGACGTTAATTTGGCCTTCCAGCGGGGCGAGTTCACGGCGATCATCGGCAATAACGGGTCGGGCAAGTCAACCCTGATGAAGCTGATCCTGGGCCTGCTGAAGCCGGCAGCGGGCCGGGTGGTGATCGATGGGATCGATACCCGCCAGGCCCGGGTTTCCGACCTGGCCCGTAAAATCGGCTTCATCTTTCAAGACCCCAACGATCAGATTTTCACCAACTCGGTTGCGGAAGAGATCCGTTTCGGGCTGGAAAACCTGGCCCTGCCAGAGGACGAGATCCAGGCCCGCGTCGAGGAGACCCTGGTTCAGTTCGGGCTGCAAGATGTGGAAGCGGTGTTTCCTCGCTTCCTGGCCCGGGGCGACAAGCAGAAGTTGTGTATTGCCAGCATTGTAGCAATGCACCCCCAAATCTTGCTGCTGGATGAACCAACCACCGGCCAGGATCACCGCGACTCCCGCCAGATTATGGATCTGGCCCAAACCCTCAACGAACAGGGCATTACCATCCTGTTGGTCACCCACGACCTGAACAACGTGGCCCGCTACGCCCGGCGGGTAATCGTAGTCAACGACGGGCGGGTTGTGGCCGATGGCCCAACCGCCGAGATCATGGCCGATCGGGCATTGCTGGACTCCTGTCATTTGACGCCGCCGCAGATCGTCCGGCTGGCGCTGGACCTGGCCGAGTTCGGCATCCTCCCGGCGATGACTCCGGAGGCGTTGACCGTGGAGACGATCCATCGCCTGGAAGCGCCCGCGCCGTCGCCCTCCGGGCCGGGGAGGGAACGATGATTCTGCAAGTGCGGGGCCGCCTGGGGAACGTCGACGCGCGGGTGAAGATTCTGTGGCTGCTGGCCACGCTGGTGGCCGGGCTGGTCTTCGTCCATCCGGTCTCGCTGATCGTGATTTTAGCCAGCATCGCCACCGTGGCCTTGATCGGGGGCGTGCTGGCCGAGACGATCCGCAGTATGCGCGGGCTGGCCGTGATCATCATCGTCATCGGCCTGATCTTCGGCATCACCGTGGCCGGGCAGCCGTTGTTCTACCTGATCCCGGCCCTCGGTTCCTTCGGGCCGGCGGTTCCTATCAGCCGCGAAGGGGTCTTCCTGGGCTTCATCTCCATCCTGCGTATGTTCGTCTTCGCCGCGCCCATCGTGGTGGTCATTATGACCACCAACAACTCCGATCTGCTGCAAGGCTTGATGTACTTCAGGCTGCCGATGGAGTTCGCCCTGATGATCGTCCTGGCCCTCAACTTCGTGCCCATTGTCCTGGCCGAGTTTGGCCGCATCGCCGACGCTCAGAAAGCGCGGGCGCACGCCCTGATCGAAAAAGGCTTCCTGGGTCGAGCCAGGGGGTTGGTCCCCATCTTCATCCCGCTGACCCTGAACGCGGTGGACCGGGCGGACACGGTCGGCAAGGTGCTGGAGATTCGGGGCTTTGCCCGCCGCCAGTTCCAGGTCGAGTTCGAGGACCTGAGCCGGGCCAGTTGGGCCCTGTTCCTGACCTCGCTGGGGCTGATCGGCCTGGCCGTCGCTTCGGCGGTCTTGGGGCAAGACTTGTTTTTGTTGATTTTCAACCTGGCCCGATTTTGAGAGAAGCCAGACAGTCCCTGCGGGACGACACCGAGTAATGAAAATGGAGTGCAGAGCTTGCTCTGCACGCGAAGCGCAAGGTCTGCACTCCTATTTACACAGGAGTCAAACAGTCCCTAACGGGACGACAACGAGAATGAAAATAGCAGAGGCGGC
>JBHHXL010000472.1:0-3507 GCA_046757065.1 Anaerolineae bacterium | reverse complement strand
TGCAAATATTTTTGTTTTCTGTTCCTGATTTACATAATCTATGCGATTGCCCTGTGTAGAAACCCGTTGGGCATTGTGTCTACTCCCATTTATGGTATAATGCGGCTATCATCGCTAATCGTGACGGGGTTTCATTGTGACCATTGTCAGTGCCAGCAACCTGGGGTTGAGCTATGGCGCGCATGATGTCTTCACCGATATTAGCTTTGGCCTCAGCCACGGCGACCGGGTGGGGTTGGTTGGCCCGAACGGGCAGGGCAAAACCAGCCTGCTGCGGTTGATCGTCGGTGAGGAGAAGCCGACGGCGGGCAGCGTCTCTCGGGCCAGGGGGCTGCGCCTGGGCTATTTGCAGCAGGAAGCGGCGCTGAACAGCACCGGCGATTTGCGCGGGCTGGCCTACGATGCCTTCAGCGACGTGCAAAGCCAGGCATCCAAACTGGCGGACCTGGAACGGGCGATGTCCCAAAGCCAGGAGCTAACCTCCGCAGAGCGCGCGGCGCTGCTGGAGCGGTATGGCCGGGCCCAGGCCGAATTTGAGCATGCCGGAGGCTATACCTACGAGGTCACCATTGAACAGGTGCTCGGTGGCCTGGGCTTCGACCGGGCAGACTATGATCGCCCCTTAAGGCAACTCAGCGGCGGCGAACAAACGCGGGCCCAACTGGCCCGGCTATTGCTGGAACGGCCTGAATTGCTGCTGCTGGATGAGCCGACGAATCACCTGGACCTGGCCGCCATCGAGTGGCTGGAGGCCTACCTGAAGGACTGGCCCGGCACGGTTCTGATTGTCTCACACGACCGCTATTTTCTGGATAAGGTGGTCAACCGGATTTGGGAGCTTTCCCAGGATGGGCTGGAACGCTATCGCGGCAATTACTCGCAATACGCCCGGCAGCGGGTCGAGCGCCGCCAGCGCCGGCGCAAGGAGTACAAAGCCCAGCAGGCCTTTATCGCCAAAGAAGAGGAGTTCATCCGGCGCAATCTCGCCGGCCAGCGCACCCGCCAGGCCCAGGGCCGCCGCCAGCGCCTGGCCCGGGTGGAGCGCCTGGAGCGCGTCGGCGACGACAAGACGATCAACCTGCGCTTTAACACCGATCTTCGTTCCGGCGACCTGGTGCTGGCCACGCACGATCTGGTCATCGGCTACCCCGACGATGAGCCGCTACTGGCCGTGCCCGATCTGACCATCTATCGCGGCCAGCGGGTGGCCCTGATCGGGCCAAACGGCGCGGGTAAAACAACTTTCGTCAAGACGATTCTGGATCAGGTTCGGCCCAAAGCGGGGGCCATTCGCTTTGGCGCAGCGGTGGAGGCCGGCTATCTCGCCCAGGTCCACGCCGATCTCAACCCCGGCCGCACGGTTTTGGAAGAGTTGACGTTGGTGGAGAACCTGACCTACGCCGAGGCGCGCAACTTCCTGGGCCAGTTCCTCTTCTCGGGGGATGACGTCTACAAGCAAATCGGCGACCTGTCCGGCGGCGAGCGCAGCCGGGTGGCGCTGGCCAAACTGGCCTTGACGGGGGCCAACTTCCTGATCCTGGACGAGCCGACCAACCATCTGGACATCCCGTCCCGGGAGATTTTGGAAGCGGTTCTCAAAGAGTTTACGGGGACCATCCTGGTGATCTCGCACGATCGCTATTTCATCGAAGCCCTGGCCTCGCACGTGTGGGCCCTGGAAGATGGGACCGTGCAAGCCATAGAGGGCGGGTATGACGCCTATGTGGCCGACAGGGCGGCGCGGTCTGCCAGACAAGATGAGGCCAGGCCCCTCGTAAAAATCGGGGAAAAGGATAAACGCAGCCGGGCCAGAGCCGAAAAACGCGAGGCTGAGCGGCACGCGCAGCGCCTGGCAGACCTGGAGGCCCGGATCAACGCCACCGAAGCCCGGCTGATGGAACTGGCTCAGGCTATGGAGCAAGCCAGCCTGTCCCAGGATGTGCCACGGTTACGAGAATTAGGGCAGGAATACCACACAACCGAAGCAACCTTGAAAGAGCTTTTTGACGACTGGTTGGCTATGGAGGCCGCTTGATATGAGCGACAAATATCTGATTGGTCTGACCGGGAACATCGCCACGGGCAAGAGCATCATCTTGCGTATGTTGCAGGAGTTGGGGGCAACCACCATCGATGCCGACAAGGAAACCCGCCGCTTGCAGCGGCGCGGCACAGCCGTTTATGACAAAATCGTGAAAAAGTTCGGCACCTTCGTCCTCGGCAAAGATAGAGAGATCGATCGGACCCGCCTGGCCAACATTGCCTTTAACGATCCTGAGGCGATGGCAGCCCTGGAAAGAATCGTCCATCCCGCCGTCCGCAAACGGATAGACCTCCTCATCAAGAAAGCCGAGACGCCGGTGGTGGCCATCGAGGCCATAAAACTGTTGGAGGGCGGCCTGGCCGATGTTTGCGATGCAATCTGGGTGGTTTCGGTCCCGGAAGACATCCAACTGCACCGGCTGCAAACGAAGCGCAACATGACCGTGCAGCAGGCGTTGCTGCGCATCGACGCCCAGCCGGCCCAGGAAGAGAAATTCGCCAGGGCCGATGTCGTCATCGACAACAGCGGCAGTGTGATCAAGACCTGGACCGTGGTCAAACGGCATTTTGAGGCAATCGGTCGCGTGGAAGCCGGGCCAGCGCCAGAACCGGCGCCCGCTCCCCCGGTTGCCGTCGCCCCCGTCGAGGTTACCCGCATCGATCTGGCCAACCTGTCGCTGCGCCGGGCCAAGCACGGCGATCTGGGGCTGATGGCCGGCTTGATCAAGACGGCCACTAACGGCGCCATCGTCCGCAACGAGGACGAGATGATGGAAAACCTCTTCTCCAAAGGCTATATTTTGGCCGAGTACGGGACCCATTTACTGGGCCTGGCCGGCTACAAGACGGAGAACCTGATCGCCGGCATCGACGATTTTTTCGTGGTGCACAACAATTTGTGGGCCACTGTCGGCAACGCCCTGCTGCAGCGCGTCCACGAACTGGTCGGCGAGCTTTCCTGCGAGGTGAGCCTGGCCTTTGTCAACCCGCACCTGGGGACGGTGGCCGAGGCTTTCTTCGCCGAGCACGGCTATGAAAAGAAGAAAGCGGAGGACCTGATCCGGATGTGGCGGGAAGCCGCCGAAGCGTGGTACATCGAAGGCAGCACCTTGATGGTCAAACAGCTGCTTGAGAAGCGTATTATGACCCCGTTGTGAGCCAACAGGAGAGAAAATGGAGACTATTCGGAACTTTGCCAGCAATCATCCCCAACTGACGGCCTGGATTGCCCTGGCCATCGGCATGGTGGCTATCTTGATCTGGTCGGCCCGCGACGTTGGCTTCACCGGCGCGCAATGGGTGGCCCTGGTCATCACCACCATTTTGCTGGCCGGAGCCTGCGTATGGATCATCGGTTGGGAAGACGACGACGAAATCACCGAGGAGACGGACAGTTCCTGACCCAATGAATTCTGACAAATCGCAGGTCACGCTGCAAGCGTGACCTGCATTCTCCCTTCGACA
>JBHHXL010000471.1:0-3522 GCA_046757065.1 Anaerolineae bacterium | reverse complement strand
CTGCGCGCAGGCGCAAGTGCCCAAAATCCAAAATCGAATGGACCCTTGCTCCGCCTGAGCGGGGTCAACACCTACTACGGCCCCATCCACATTTTGCAGGATGTGGACATCGAGATTCATCCGGGCGAGATCACCTGCCTGCTGGGGGGCAACGCCTCGGGCAAATCGACGACGTTGAAAACCGCCCTGGGCATCGTCAGGCCGGCCAGCGGCACGGTCGAGTTTCGCGGTGAAAGGGTCAACGAACGGCCAACTAGCTACCGCATCGAGCGGGGGATGGCCGTCGTGCCGGAGAACCGGCGCATCTTCTCCGATATGAGCGTCCTGGAAAACCTGTACATGGGCGCTTACCTGCGCCGCGACAACGCCGGGATCAAAGAGGACCTGGAGCGGGTCCTGTCCCTCTTCCCCCGCCTTGAGGAGCGTTTGCAGCAGAAAGGCGGCACCTTGAGCGGCGGCGAGCAGCAGATGCTGGCCATGGCCCGGGCCCTGATGTCCCGCCCGCAATTGCTGCTGATGGACGAACCCTCGATGGGGCTGGCCCCCATCCTGGTCGAACAGAGCTTCGAGATCATCCAGCAGATCAACCGGCAGGGCACAACTATCTTTATGGTCGAGCAGAACGCCAATATGGCCCTGTCCATCGCCGACCGGGGCTACGTCCTGCAAACCGGACGGGTGGTCCTGGCCGACAAAGCCCAGAACCTGCTGAACAACGAAGAGATGCGAAAAGCATACCTGGGGCAGTGATAAACGTAGGTCACGCTTACAGCGTGATGGGGGTGCTAATTATGGGGCGAAACTTGAGCGGACGGGTAGAAGGCGTTTACGCGGGCTTGCAGGCCAACTCGCTGGTGACCACATCACTGGCGGCGGAGCGGGTGGTCTTCGAGGGCTTCGAGCGGGACCGGCACGCGGGCCTGACCCGGCGGGCCGGGCCGAGGGAGTCCCACTATCCCCACGGCACGGAGATCCGCAACAGCCGCCAGATATCGATTGTGTCGGTCGAAGAGCTGGCCGAAATCGCGGCGGCGATGGACCTGCCGGAAATCAGGCCGGAGTGGTTGGGGGCGAACCTGGCCTTCAGGGGGGTGCCAAAACTGACCTTGCTGCCGCCCTCGACCCGGCTCTTCTTCCCCGAGAACGCGGTGCTGGTCGTCGATGCTGAAAATTTGCCCTGCACCGACCCGGGCCGGGTGATCCAGCAAGAGTATCCGGACCGGTCCGGTCTGGACACGTTGTTTCCGAAAGCCGCCCTGCACAAGCGGGGGCTGGTGGCCTGGGTCGAGCGACCGGGGCTGATCCGGCCGGGCGACGAGGTTCGGGTGGAGATACCGACCCAGGTCGTTTACGATTTTTTGCGAATGGACACCTCTCAAACTTGACGGATGTTTCCGATAACCCAGGAGATCTCGGGCCGGGGGTAGCAGGTAGCATGTAGCAAGTCGCCGAATGCAGGCCAGAGACCTGCTACCTGCGACGTGCTACCTGTCATTTCGTTGCAGAATGCTCGTCAAATCCAGCCTATGTCTGTTAGCAAGTTACGAGTCTAACCTCTTTCGAAGGAGCTACAATGCTGTCCATCCGCGAACGGTTTCCCATCTTTCAATCGAAAACCTACCTGAACAGTTGCTCGCAGGGGGCGCTGTCCGTCGACGTCCGGCAGGCCTACGACGCCTACCTGCGCGATTGGGACGAGAAGGGCTCGCCCTGGGAGCTATGGGTCGAGCGCCAGGAGACGGCCCGGCAGGCCTTCGCCGGTCTGGTCAACGCCGGGGCGGAAGAGGTGGCGGTGTGCACCTCGGTCTCGGCGGCGGTCAGCGCCCTGGCCAGCGCCCTCGATTACGGAGGCGAGCGCAACCGGATCGTGGTCAGCGATTTCGAGTTTCCGACGGTGGCCCAAATCTGGCACGCCCAGGAGCGGCGCGGGGCCAAAGTAACGCACGTGCCGGCGGCGGGCAACGTCATCCCCCTTGAACGCTTTGAGGATGCCATTGACGAACGGACCCTGCTGGTCTCCCTGACCCACGTGTGCTTTCGCAACGGCTCCCGGCTGGATGTGCCGGCCATCGCCGAGCTGGCCCACCGGCGCGGGGCGCTGGTCCTGGTCGATAGTTACCAGGCTCTGGGCACGTTCCCCATCGACGTCAAAGCCCTGAACGTCGATTTCCTGGTCGGCGGCACGCTCAAGTACCTGCTGGCCTCGGCCGGGCTGGCCTACCTGTATGTGCGCAAGGAGTTGCTGCCGCATCTCCAGCCGACCACGATGGGCTGGTTCTCGCAGGACAATATCTTTGCGATGGACATTTACGCCAATGTGCCCTCCTCGACCGCCCGGCGCTTTGAGTCCGGCACGCCGCCGGTGCCCAATATCTACGCCGGGGTGGCCGGGATCAAACTCATCCGCTCGGTCGGTCTGGAGCGGGTCGAGGCTCACCTGCGCCAGATCACCGGCGCTATCAAGGAGGGGGCCATGCGGCGGGGCTTCAACCTGGTCACGCCGGTCGATCCGGAACGGCACGGGGCGTTGATCACCCTGCGCTCGCACAAGGTCGATCTGCTGGTCAAGCGGCTGGAGGCGGACGGCGTCATCACCTCCAGCCGGGACGACAACCTGCGCATCTCGCCCCACGTTTACAACAATCTGCAAGATGTGGACCGGCTGATGGACTGCCTGACCAGGCACAAGGAACTGTTAGTCTAGAGGGAGTAGAACAAGCTGTTAGCTTGTTCATATCCTGGACAGACTAACAGCCTCAGTGGGTCCAATTTGTAGCGCAAACTGTTAGTTTGCGCGGGTCAAACTAACAGTTTGACCTACATCTTATACGAGGAGGCCAAAATGCCAACCCTGAGTGGTGAAACGATCTCCCTGACGGTGCAGGGCAAAACGACCAGCGCCTATTTGAGCCTGCCGCCCGGCGGCGGCCCCTGGCCGGGGGTGGTGGTTATTCAAGAGTGGTGGGGGCTTGAGGACCACATCAAAAACGTGGCCGACCGCTTCGCCAACGCCGGTTTCGTGGCCCTGGCCCCGGATTTGTACTACGGCGAAATCGCCACCGAGCCGGACGAGGCCCGGAAGCTGCGTATGGCCCTCGATTGGGAGGACGCCCTGGCGGCGATTCAAGAGGCGATCAACGTCCTGGTGGCCCACGATCAAGTCTGGCCGAAGCGGGTGGGGGTGACCGGCTTTTGTATGGGCGGCGGGCTGGCCTGGCACGCCGGGGCCAAATTGGAGCACGTGGCCGCCACCGTGCCCTTCTACGGCGGCGGCCCGGAGATGAGCGACGAGGAGGTGGCGCAGATCGGCGGGCCGGTGCTGGCCATTTTTGGGGAGTTGGACCAGGGCGTCTCGCCGGAGGTGGCCCGCCGGCGGGCGGCGCAAATGGACAAGGCCGGCGTCAAACACGAGACCATCATCTACCCCGGCGCGCAGCACGCCTTCTTCAACGACACCCGCGCTGCCTACCACGCCGAGGCCGCCGCCGACGCCTGGGGCCGGATGCTGGCCCTGTTCAAGGA
>JBHHXL010000470.1:0-3525 GCA_046757065.1 Anaerolineae bacterium | reverse complement strand
ACCCGCCGAATTTTCACGCTTCTTCATCAAAGATCAGGCAGATGCGCTCGATTTGCGCCCAGTCCCGGCCCAACCCCAGGGCTTCCAACACGGTATCCGGCCGTAGATTGCCAAACTGCCCGGCGCTGAGCCGCATCCACAAGACGACCTCGCCCGGTTGCGTGGCCTCCAGCCTGAGCCCGTGCAGCAAAGGTCGCAGGTCGAAGGTTTCCTCCCGCTTGCGCCGGATGCGCGTCTGAAGCACCTCCCCGGCGGCCAACAATGCTTCGATGCGGCGGCGGATTTCATCTGGCGGGCAATCGGTTTCAACGGTTGCCCGGTATTCGGCCTGGCGCAATTTGTGCTGCAAGGCCGGGCTTTTGGCCTCAACCGGTTCCACGCGCAGCAACTCCAGCCCGGAGGGCAAGGTTTTCCGCACGCGCTGCAACACGGCGTCGGGCGACATCGGCTCGGTGATGAGGATGTCCATTAGCTCCGCCGAACCGGTATAACCCAGCGGCAGGCCCGAGGCCAGCTGAACCCTGGCCTGGGGATTGAAACCTTTGGAGTAGGCCAGGGGCAACCCTGCCCGGCGAAAGGCCCGCTCCCAGGCCCGCACCAGGTCTAAATGCGAAATGTATTTGACCTGCGGTCCCTTGCTAAAGGTTAGCCGCAGCCGGAACAGGCCTGGTGGCTCCATTTGCTTTGCTAGCCGGGCCCGCCCCCGCGATAGCGGAAGCAATCGACCGTGTGGTCATCCACCAGGCCAATACCCTGCATAAAGGCGTAGCAAGTCGTGGTGCCGACAAACTTGAAGCCGCGCCGCTTCATATCCCTGGCCATCGCATCCGACTCTGGGCTGGTGGTGGGCATCGTCTCGCGGGCGACGCCGCGCGGGTCGCGCAGGGTGCGGTAGCCGGTGAACTGCCACAGGTAACGATCGAAGCTGCCGAATTCCGCCTGGATCTCCAGGACGCGTTGGGCGTTATGGATCGCCGCCGGCACCTTCAAGCGGTTGCGGACGATGCCCGCGTCGGCCAGCAAGCGGGCCACATCCTCTTCGGTGTAGCGCGCGATCTTTTCCGGCTCAAAATTGTCGAAGGCGCGCCGGAAGTTCTCCCGCTTGTTCAGCATCAATTCCCACGATAGCCCGGCCTGGAACATATCGAGCAGAAAAAACTCAAACAGCCGCCGGTCGTCGTGTTCGGGCACGCCCCACTCTTCGTCGTGATAGGCGATCATCAGCGGATTGTCGTTAACCCAAAAGCAGCGTGAAACCGGGCCGACCATAATTCACCTCGTCTCTTCGATGCCGATAACCGCCTCATTGAACCGGTCGGGCGCATCCAGATAGGGCGAGTGGCCGCTGCCGGGGATCAGGATGAGCTGGCTGTTGGGGATGCGTTCGTTGGCCAGCAGGCCGTTTTGGGGCGAGACGACCTCATCCTCCTCGCCCCAAATGAGGGTGACCGGCATCTGCAACCCGGCCAGGCGTTCCAGCAGAGGTAATTTCCATTGGCGCAGCCGCAAGATTCTGGTAAAAGCTGCCTCGCCGGAGGCCGGTTGGGCCGAGAGCTGGTAGTAGTAATCGAGCAGCGCATTGTTGTCATAGGGGCTGCGCAGGTTGTCCTCCTGGCGGCGGTTGGCCACCAGGGCCGGGCCGAACGGCCCCGCCAGGCGCACCAGGCGCTGGGGGGTCAGGTTAAAATAAGCGCCCGTCACCGGGTGGACCGGACGCCTCATCCCGGCTGCGTCCGCCAGGATCAGGCGGGTAACGGCCTGCGGGTGCTCCAGGGCATAGCTGGCGGCCACGAAGCCGCCCATCGAGTGCCCCAGCAGGGTCATCTGCTCCAGGCCCATCGTTTGCCGCCAGGCCTCCAGCGAGTCCACCCACCAGGCCCGGGCCTCCTCGGCCGTGCGCCCGCCAAACCTGGGCCGGTCCGAGCGCCCCCAACCCAGCAAGTCGATGGCGTAGACGGTGTAATGCTCGGCCAGGGCGTCGAAATTCTGGGCAAAGACGCCAACGCCGCCGCCGTGCCCGTGCAGCATGACCAGGGGCGGTTTGATTCCATCGCCAACAATGACCGTGTGCAGGCGGTGCGGGCCAGCCTGCACCATTTGATGCCGCAGGGGTTTGCGGACGATGCTCAGGACGCGCGCCTCGGCCTCGCGCAGCCCCTCCTCCGAGGCAGGCGAGGGCAAAAGTTGCAGCAACCCAATTGCGCCCAGCAGGGCCGCCAGCGGCCCTCCAATCCAGCGTACCACCATCCTCATCGTTCAACCTGCCAGCCAGTCCAGCAGCCGAGCATTGACCTCGTCCGCTGCTTCGTTTTGCACCCAGTGCCCGCAACCAGGGATGTAGTGTATATCCAGCAATGGCAGCCATTTCTCCAAACCGTAGGTCAGGGCCTTGCCCAGGGCGGGGTCATCCTCGCCCCAGATCAGCAACGTTGGAGCCTGGATCACCTGGGTCCGGTTCTGGGGCGGATGGCGAAACGCCGCCCGGTACCAATTGATCATGGCTCGCATCGCGCCGGGCTGGGCCAGGGCAACGGCCATAACATCCAGGTCGGCCTCGGAGAAGGCGTTGGGGCGCACCACCGTCTTTCGAAAAAAGAGCCGGGCCGTAGCCAGGGGAGATGTAGCCAACAGCGTCTCCGGCAGCCAGGGAAGCCGGAAGAAGAACATATACCACGACCGGAGCCGCTGCGCCCAGCCGTTACGCCATTCGCGGGCGAAAGCTACAGGGTGGGGCGCGTTCATCACGACCAGCCGTTCCACCAGGTCGGGGTAGTCCATCGCCACCCGCCAGGCAATTGCTCCGCCCCAATCGTGGGCAATGATCACGGCCCGCTCGCGGCCCAGGGCCCGGATCAAGTCCCTGATGTCGGCGGCGCATTGATCCACCCGGTAGGGGTAAACCCCGGCAGGTTTATCGCTGAGGTTGTAGCCGCGCTGGTCGGGGACGGCCAGCCGGTAACCGGCCCGGGCCAGAACCGGGATTTGATGCCGCCAGCTATACCAACATTCGGGAAAGCCGTGCAACAGCACCGCCAGCCGCCCATCTTCTGGCCCGGCCACCACCGTGTGCAGGCGTACCGTATCCAGGGCCACAAAGCGGGACTCACCCGGCAGCGGCAATGAGTGCACCGCCTGTTGGGTAACGTCATCGACGCCATGCGCCAGCGCGCGCCGTTGTTCCTGGCTGCGCCGGACCCAGGTGGCCGTAAAGCTGGCGGCAAGACTGGCCGTGATGGCGAACACAACCCCGTGTCTGTTGTTCTTGCCCACTCTGCCCCCTAATAGTTTGGCGATGTCGTCTGGCCGTGTATTCTAAATCGAGATGCTGTTGGAGGCAAACCCGCCGATCCCCCGGGTGTGTTCGGAACATCTGCCCTCAAAATTGAACGCACCCAAGTGAGCGGATCCCCCGGCGGTAGCCGTGGCTGCTACAGACCCCTAGCGGCGGGTGATGGGGATCAAGCGCCCGCTGCCGAAGGACTTCTGGCTGACCTTGAGGATGACCCCCATCTGCCAGCGCTTGTG
>JBHHXL010000469.1:0-3529 GCA_046757065.1 Anaerolineae bacterium | reverse complement strand
CTTGTGCGGGACAAACTAACACGCTCCGCGTGTCCTACATTACCACACAATTCCTTACAGAGCCTGTTAGCTTTCTCCGTAGAGTCTTTCAGCCAAATCGCTCCACCCGCAAGGGCGTCAGGTCCAGGGACGGAGGTTGGTCGCAGGCCAGTTGGGCCACCAGTTGGCCGGTGATGGGGCCGAGGGCCATACCCTTCATAGCGTGGCCGGTGGCTACAATCAGGTTGTCGTAGGCAGCGGTCCGCCCGATGACCGGCAGGCCGTCGGGCGTGCAGGGCCGCAGCCCGCCCCAAACTTCAACCGACTCCGGCGCTTCGAGCCCGGTCAGGTAATCGCCGGCGGCGCGTTGGATGGCCTCCACCCGGCGGCGGTTGATCGACAGGTCCAGCCCGGCCAGTTCCAGGGTGCCGGCCAGGCGCATCAGCGGCCCCAGGGGGGTGACGGCCACCTTGGCCTCGCCCAGCAGCAGGGGGATGGGCGGGCAGGCCTCGGGCCGCCGGCTGGTCAGGCTGTAGCCCTTGGCCGCCTGCACCGGCAGCCTGAGCCGCAGATCGCGGGCTACGGCGGGGGACCAGGACCCGGCGGCCAGCACCACCTGCTGCGGGCGGAAATCTCCGCCGCTCGTCTTGACCGAGACGAGGCGATGGTCTTTCCGGCCAAAGCCGGTCACCTTCGTTTGGGTGTGGATGGTTCCGCCCAGGGCCTGCACGCGGGCGGCCAGTTCCTGCACAAACCGGGCCGGGTTGAGGTGGGCGTCGTTCGGGAAGCGGACCCCGCCGGCGATGTCGGCCCGGGCCGAGGGGATCAAGCCCCGCACCTCGTCCGCGCTCACCGGTTGGGGCGACAGGCCGAACTCTCGCAGCAGGCGGGCTTCGGCCAGCCCCTCTTCGTAGCCGCGCTCGGATTTGAACAACATGATCAGGCCCCGGCGCTCGTAGCCGCAATCCAGCTTCTCCTCGGCCACGAGCTGGCGATACAGCGCGGCGCTGGCCCGGCCCAGATCGCGCAGCACGGGGATGGCCCGCCGCATTTTGTCCTCGCGGCAGGCGGCCTGAAAGCGCCACAGCCAGGCCAGCAGGTCAAAATCCAGGCGGGGCTTGACGTAGAAGGGGCTTTCCGGGTTGAGCAACCACTTCAAACCCTGGGTCAGCACGCCGGGCGCGGCCAGGGGGATGACGTGGTTGGGCACGATCAGCCCGGCGTTGCCGTAGGAGCTGCCGGAGCCGATCTCGCCCTGTTCCAGCAGGGTGACCGTCCGGCCCGCTTTGGTCAGGAAGTAGGCCGCGCAGACGCCGATCACGCCGCCGCCGATGATGACAACATCCTCTTGCTTGCTCATTGGCTCAGTTTACCTCGCGATGTCGCCTGGATGCATAGTGTGCTTGAGAAACCGGAGATTAGAGATTAGAGATTGGAGATTGGGGATTGGAGATCAGGCCAAATCTCCACGCAAAGCGTCCAATCACCAATCTCCCGGTGTGAATCATCGCCAACTGCCCAGACTGAGTAGTTAGGCAATGTCAACGATCAGGTTGTGACGCACATCGACCGTGCCCCGGTCGCCGGGGGCCAGGTAGACGGTCGTATCCTTCTGGGCGATGACCGCCGGCCCGTCGACGACGTGGCCCGGTTGCAGCCGTTCGCCCAGGTAAAAGGGTACGTCCCGCAACGTGCCCTGCGGCTGCTCCCGCGTTGCCAGGACGACGGGCCGCCTTTCGGCCAGGGCCGGGGCCGGGTCGGGCGGCCCGATGCCGGTTTGCGGCAGCGGCGGCGGGGTCACCGCCCCGACGGCCCGCAGGCGCAGGTTGACGATCTCGACCGGCGCGGAGGGTTCGTGGTGGCCGTAGGCTCGCCGGTGGGCCCGGTGGAAGGCCGCGATGAACTCCGGCGTCAGGGGGACGGTCAGCTCGTAAGACTGGCCCCGGTAGCGCATATCGAGCTCGCGCTGCAAGCTGATGCGATCCGGCGGCACCCCCTCGGCCTCGACTTCGCGCCGCCCCCGTTCGACCAGGGGGGCCAGGCGGCGTTCCAGTTCTTCATAGGCGGCGGAGCCGGGCAACATGACCGTTTGCACGTAATCTTTGACCACGTCGGCGGCCAGCATACCGAAGGCCGACAGGGTGGACGCGCCCGGTGGAACCAGCACCCGGCGGACGCCCAGGCCTCGGGCCAGGTCGCAGGCGTGCAGGCCGCCCGCGCCGCCGAAGGAAACCAGGACGAAATCGGCCGGATCGTAGCCGCGCTCGACCGAGATGACCCGCAGGGCGCGTTCCATATGGGCGTTGACCACCTGGATCACCCCCAGGGCGGCGGTTTGGGCCAGATCGAGGCCGGGCCGGGGCGACAGCCTGGCCCGGCGGGCCAGGCCGGCCAGGGCCTCGACGGCGGCCTCCGGGTCCAGCGGCATCTGGCCGCCCAGGAAACGGTTGGGGGCCAGGCGGCCCAAAACGACGTTGGCGTCGGTCACGGTGGGTTGGCGGCCGCCGCGCCCGTAGCAGGCCGGGCCGGGGTCGGCCCCGGCGCTTTGCGGCCCGACGCGCAAGGCCCCGCCGGCGTCGACGGTGGCGATCGAGCCGCCGCCGGAGCCGACGGTGTGAATGTCGATGACCGGGATGCGAACCGGCAGCCCGCCGATCTCGGCCTCGCTGGTGACTTGAATTTCGCCGTGGGAGAGGGAGACGTCGGTCGAGGTGCCGCCCATATCGAAGGTCATCATCCGCTCGAAGCCGGCGGCCCGGGCCACGTACATCGTGCCGACCACGCCCCCCGCCGGGCCGGATAAGATCGAGCGCACCGCCTGGCGGCGGGCCTGCGCGGCCCGGATGCTGCCGCCGTTGGATTGCATAATTCGAAAATCGGAGACGTCCAACCCTTTCTCCAACCGGTCCAGGTAGCGGTCCATCACGGGCGAGACGTAGGCGTTGATGACGGTGGTGCTGGTGCGCTCGTACTCCCGGAATTCGGGCAGGATTTCGGCGGAGGCCGAGACGAAGAACCCCTCTTCGCGTAGCGATTGGGCGATGCGCTGCTCGTGGGAGGGGTGCAGGAAGGAGAAGAGCAGGCTGATGGCTACCGACTCGACCTGGCCGGCCCGCAGTTCCCGGAGCAGGGCCGGCAGCTCGCCCTCATCGAGCGGGGCCAGGACCCGGCCCCGGTGATCGACCCGCTCGGTGACCTCCAGGCAGCGGCCGGGGGGGACCAGCGGCTCGGGCCGGTCGGCGAAAAAATCGTAGATGTCGGCCCGGTTCTGGCGGCCAATGGTCAAAATATCCTTGAAGCCCCGCGTCGTGATCAGGGCGGTGCGCGCCCCTTTGCGCTCCAGCAGGGCGTTGGTAGCCACGGTCGAGCCGTGGACCAGGCCGGGCCGTGGCTCGTCCGGCGCGCGGTCGAGCCGGTCCAGGCCGTTCAGGACCGCCTCGGCCGGGTCGTGGGGCGTGGACAGGATTTTGAAGGTCCGAAACTGGCCGGTCTCGTCGTCGAAGATGACGAAATCGGTGAAGGTGCCGCCGATGTCAACGCCAATGCGCAT